>JAPLST010000365.1 GCA_026398485.1 bacterium | reverse complement strand
GGATATTCATCAGCGATCAGGGTTCAGGGTTCAGGGAAAAATGGTTTTGCCACAAAACCATTTTGTGCAAAATGAATTGCCGCAATTCATTTTTATTGAGTGTTCGATATTGAATATTCATCCGGGCTCCGGGTCTGGTACTTGGTAGTTCTTCAATCGTTGCTCGTAATCTTCAATCGCAGTGATGGATGAGCGGCAATCGGCGGCAATTGACGAGTGACGATCAACGAAGTGAGATGGATGAAGTGCAGCACGGGAACGGGTTCAGGGCAGAAGCAGACAAATTTGCCACGAAGGCACGAAGACACGAAGAAGCAACAGCAACAGAATCAACATTTTTGGTTGTCAAAGCGAAGCACGATGTGGCTGTACCATATACCATGATTGGTGCTGCGATTTCTTCGTGTCTTCGTGTCTTCGTGACCATAATATCTGAGCTGCGGCAGGATTCAGGGTTCATAGCCAAGGAATGACAAATGTTGAAGTTCTGCGCAGATCCTTCGGCGTTCAATATTCCTTGTTCGATATTCGATATTCATGAAGGGCTCACGCCGTCGCGGCGGGCTTGGCGATAAAGTCCACTTCGTAATTCAACTCGGTGTGCTTGCCGAGGCACGACTCAATCTGGAAGCGGTCGGCGCAGCGCTTGATGTTTGCCAGGCCCATGCCGGCGCCAAACCCCATTTCGCGCACTTTCTCGGTGGCGGTCGACCAGCCTTCTTTCATTGCCAGGCTGATATCGGCAATGCCCGGCCCGGTGTCAACGGCGCTGACATGAATATGATCCGGGTAGACGCGCGCGGTCATGCGCCCGCCCAGCGAATGAATGATGATGTTGATTTCGGCCTCGTACATGGCGACGGCGACGCGGCGAATGAGGGCCGGATCGACGCTGCGGGATTGCAGGTATTTCTTGACGGCGCTCGAGGCGCGCCCGGCATTCTCGAAATCATCCTTTTCCACGGTGTACTCGAGCACGGTCACGTTTTGGGCCGCATCGCGCTGCGCCTCGGTCGGCTGCAGCGTGCGCTCGCGCTTCTCGGCTTGCATGGCCACTTCCTGCAGCATCTCCAGCAGGGTGCGCACGACGTCCCAGTGCGTGATCAGGCCCACCAGTTCGCCGGCCTTGTTCAGCACGGGCAGGCGGCCAAAGCCTTTTTTCTCCATTTCGTCGATGGCTTTCACGACCGAGACGTGTTCCTCGACAGTGAAGACATGCCGCGTCATTTTCTCGGCGACGGGCTTCTCAATCTCGCCGCCATCCAGCGCGCGAATGATGTCGTCCAAACTGACAATGCCGACCAGGCGCATGTTTTCGACCACCGGCACGCCGGAAATCTTGCGGTCGCGCATGATGTGCTGCACATCGCGCAGCGTGTTGGCGGGGGTTGCGGTGTACAGCGTGCGCGTCATCACGTCGCGCACTTTGAGCTGGTACATCAGCTCGCTGACAATCGAGATATCTTGCGGGTCAGTGGTGGTCGGGAGCAGCGCGGATGTCGCGGTCATGGGACGCCGCCCGCTCAGGCTTTCTCGAGCCCGTGGCCGGCCAGGCGGCAACAGGCCTCGAACAGCGGCAAGCGCGTGCAGAGCAACGGTATGCCATGCACTTTGGCCATGCCAATGGCTTCCTGCGGCGGATACTTTGCGCGGCAAAAGACAATCGCGACACCGCCCATCAATTCCGCCGTGCGCACCACTTGCGGCGTGCACAAGCCGGTCAATAAAATAAAATTGTGCTTGGGCGTGGCCAGCACATCACTCAACAAGTCGGATGCCGCCACGGATTCGACGGTCTTGTTCAGATCGTCTTCACCGGCGACAAGTTCGGCGTCCAACTTCGCCATACATTCACGTACCGTCATGCAATATCCGCGTCATGGGCTATAGGCGTATAGTTTACACAATTACGCCCCGGCGCGCAAGCGGGCATGGCGCCGGCCTGAAATCCCGCGATAAGGAAGGCGGTTGGATCGTGACGTTTAGGCCATGGCGTGGTTGCTTGCCACGCGGTTCGGCTGCGCCGAACGAAGATGTCGTCCGCGCCACGGGCGCGCACCGGGCAGTGGCCAAGCCGCCCGGCTTGGACTTGCAGTCAGAGTGGGAGCCGCAGCATATTCGCGGTACCGTCGTGTGGCGGAACGGCCACGGTTGCCGGAACTGATAAGGATGGAATGGTGGAGGGAGGGATGGTGCAGCAGCGGCACCGAATACTGATTTCTCTGCAACCTAAAACGCAGCGGCTGCGGCAGCATCCGCGGCGTGCCCCGCGGCCACAAATGCAGAACTTGTATTCGGTATTCAGTGTTCGGTATTCGGTGCGGCAGTGCGGCGGCGCGTCAGCTGCTTGGAGTCCCGCCAACGGCGGGATAGTCGGTACGTCGGTGAAGTGAAGAACAGCGGCACGCCCCGCGCGTGACGCACGGCTTGGATGGCTGCCCCATAATTTTCTGCCCGGCGCAGGAAATTACCCATGTCGGAAAACGGCATGCAAAATGGCCGTTCCAACCAACAAACCCGTTTTTTCTGGTCGGATTTTGCTATTTACTTTTGCCCGAGTCGTGTGGTATAGTGTTCCCTTAACATAGCCGCGCCATCGGCAGAAACCCGGTGGCGCTTGATAGCCAAACTTAATCACCACGCTTAGGAACCAGCTATGAAAGTAAGCCTCTCCCTCGCAGCAGCACTCGCCATGGCAGTCTGCATGTCGGCCGGCATCGCAAAAGCCGCGGACTTCACGTGGACCAACGCCGCCACCGCCAACCAAGACTGGTTCGGCAGCGGCAATTGGAGCCCGAACGGCGTGCCGAACAACGACAGCGACACCGCCATCCTCGGCGAAATCGACACGTACGCGTCGTCACGCGTACTGTACCAGCACGAAAACGCGACGGTCAGCGTAATCCGCGTCGAATCCAAGACCAATATCTGGCAGATCACCGTGGACGAGTGGTGGGGCGGCAAGCTCATGGTGCTCAAAGCCGCGAGTGGCAACGCGGTGATTGATGTCAAGAATTTCGCCGGCACAGATCCGGGCGGCTATTATGGCAACCTCCGTATTGGTACGGGCGCGGGCATGCTGCGCTTCGAGAGCGACACCGACATCACCGTCACCAACGACAGCATTGGCAAAGCGTATTTGGTGACCCCGCTGCCGTTGGCCGGCGGCGTAACGGTCAACAAGTACGGCAACGGCCAATGGACTGTCGAAAATCCCGACAGTCCCTTACAGCGGCACGATCAATGTCTACAACGGCACGCTGGTGCTGGGCAACAATGGCGGTGTCTTGACCAACGCCGCCGCCGTCGTGGTGCATGCCGGCGTCAAAATCAACATGGGGACACAGTGGCAACCAACGCCCACCGTGTACAACACACCCGTGGTACTGAACGGCGGCACCATGGTGAACGGCTCGTCGGACGAGCGTCAATACAAGAATGTTTCGGTGCGGTCAACCGGCGGCGTTGATCCCGGGTGGGGAAAATCAACCTTCAATGGCGTTATTAGCGGTACCGGCACCTTCAGCCAAGCGGGCGATGGGGAACTGCGCATTCTCAGCTGCGCCATCAAGCCTGGCTTCAGCACCGGCATTCTCAACTTCCATCGGACAAAGGGTGATTTCTGGTTCGCCACCAATGGCGCGCCGGTGACCCTCTCCATCGACGTCAACGGCAGCGGCGGCGTGCCGGGCGTTAATCACGACCAAGTCAATGTCACCGGCCTGCAGTCGGGCAAGGATGTGGATCTGGCCAATGTGAATGTCGTGTTCTCCGGCACCGGCGGCGGTGCAGAGACTATTTGGTTTTTCACGGCGAATCTGATCGTGAATGGCTCGGTGTTGGCCAGTGTCAGCAATGCACCCGGCATCTCCAGCACGATCGTGTACGATTATCCCGGCAACCGTGTTGGTGCGATTGTGGTGCCCGAACCGGCGGCGCTGCTGGCGCTGGCGTGCGGCGCGCTGCTGCTGGGACGGCGGCGGAGCCGGATGTAACGTTAAAAAGTTTTAGGTTTTAGGCCTGAGAATGCAGAGCGCTTGCGCGGTGCGCCGCGCAAGCGTTTCTTTTCGGATGTTGGCCAATCCCCTGAATGCGCCGCAGCTCAGATAGTATGGCCACGGCGCAGAGAGTACTATCGAACATAAATATCGCGCTGCGCAAGATTGTAGAAGACACGAAGAAGCAACAGAAATGTTTTTTGGTCGTCAAAGCGCAGCACGCTGCGACGGCACAATAAACAATGGATGGTGCTACGATTTCTTCGTGTCTTCGTGCCTCGTGGCAAATTAATCTGCTCTGCTTTGAATCCTGTTTAATGCTCTTTTTCACACGCACCCAAAGTTCGGCATGACCACGATCTCAAAACTGCTTGCTTGCCTGGCGTTGCTGCTGTGCCTCAGCGCTGCGGCGCGCACCAATCGCATCTATTTCATCGGCAACAGCGTCACCGACACCATCCGCTATGACAAACTGCAGGCCTTTGCGCAACTGCGCGGGCATGTCATGCCGTGGGGCCGCCAGATGATCCCCGGCGCGCCGCTCGAGTGGCTCTGGCAGCATCCCGGCGACGGTTTTCAGGAGCCGCCGTATGGCTATCCCACCAATGCATTGCCCAATTACGAATGGGACTGCGTCTCGCTCCAGCCGTTCGACCGCCTGCTCTCTAGCGACACCAATGACGCCGGCAATTTCATCCGGATTTCGCTGCCAAGAAATACGAATTGCCAGTATTACATTTATTCGCGCTGGCCGCGCCAGGAAAATTTCCACCCCGATTTCGACGGCACCTGGCTGACCAATTACACCGGCGGCTGGGACAATACCAATGAGACACGCGACTATTTCCAGAAACTGCTCCTGGCCCTGCGCGGCGTGTGGTCCAACACGCCCTTGGTGAAAACCCCCTTGCTGGTGCCAGTCGGCGATGTGCTCTATGCGCTCAACCAGAAAATGAAAGCCGGTGCCATTCCCGGCCTGACCAACATTGTGCAGTTCTACGCCGATGGCATTCACTTCAACAACACCGGCGCGTATGTCGTGGGTTGCACCTACTATACGACCTTATTCAAGGAGAATCCCTACGGCTTGCCGTCCGAGTATTACGGATTGACCAATACGGCCTTCGCCGGCATTTTCCAGACGACCGTCTGGGAAACGGTCAGCACCCATCCGTATTCCGGCGTGACGGTGCCGGAGCCGCTGGCCGGCGTGCTGCTGCTGCTGGCGCTGGGCGCGCGGCCGCGCCGTTAAATTCTCGTGCGACACGATAATTTATGGATGCAGAGGTGCAGAAGTTGGCGGCGGTTCCGTGCGCGGTGCCATCCGCCAGAAGATGCGATCGGGAGATCGCACCTACCTTCAGCCGATCTGGCGATCGGCGTTCCCTTCGCTGCGCGCAGCGGTACCACAGATTTGCGGCACGGCGGTGCGGCGTCTGCATTGCCGCACCTTACTTTGTTTCGTTGCGAAAGAAATTACCCTGAACCAGCCGCGCTGCGCGACTCACGAGCACTTGCTGTAGCCGCATGAGTAGCACTTGCAGCAGTTCTCCTCGTAGAACATGCTGCGCTCGCTGCAGTGCGGGCAGATCATGAAGGGCGAGTTCTGCTGGGCATCATCCTTGTGGACGCCGACGCTCTCGGTGCTGCCCAGCGGCTGCGACCCGTCACTATGCGTGTGCACGGCGACGGCATCGGCGGTCTTGCGCTGCGGCTCCTCCATCAGGCCAATCGTGACCAGGTGTTGCTCGATCACGTCGCCGATCTCGGCCACCAGCGAGGGGATGTAGCGGCCATTGCGGAAATAGCCGCCGTTTGGGTCGAAAATTGACTTGAGTTCTTCAACCAGGAAGGCCGGATCGCCGGTGCGACGGAAGACGGCCGAGATCAGGCGCGTCATGGCGACAATCCAACTGAAATGCTGGAGATTCTTGCTGTTGATGAAAATCTCAAACGGCCGGCGGCAGCCGCCTTCGGTGATGTCGTTGATCGTGATGTACAGCGCCTGCTTGCTGAGCGGCGTCTTGATTTTATAGGTGGTGCCTTGCAAAAAGACGGGACGGCTGGGCACAATGTCCAGTTCGTTGGTGGCCAGCTTTTCCTCGTCTTTGGTTTCTTTTTTCTTGTCATCATCGCGCTGCAGGATGCCGGTGATGTGGTCATTCGGGCGAAAAGTCGTGCAGCCCTTGCAGCCCTGTTCGTAGGCGTACAAGTAGATGTCCTTGAAGGTGTCAAAGGGCAGGTCGCGCGGGACGTTGATCGTTTTCGAGATTGAGCTGTCGACAAATTTCTGCAAGCGGGCCTGGACATCGACATGCTCGCGCGGCGGGATCTGGTCGGTGGTCACAAAATAGTCCGGCAAGGCGCCGTCGCGCGGGGCGCTGTGGCGCTGCAGGCGATAGGCGTAGTCCTCGACCGTGTGCTCCTCGTACTGGTCGCCATGGCCGACGCGCACGCGGCGCGTGTAGGTCTGGGCAAAGACCGGTTCGAGGCCGCTGGAAATGTTGCCGGCGAAGAGCGAGATGGTGCCAGTCGGCGCAATCGAGACCAGGTGCGAATTGCGGATGCCGTGCTCGCGGATGCGGGTGCGCAACTCTTCGGGCAATTGCTTGACAAATTCGCCCTGCAGGTAGCGTTCACGGTCGAGCAGCGGGAAGGCACCCTTCTCCATCGCCAGGTCGACCGAGGCGTCATAGGCGGTGTCGCGAATGGTGCGCATGATCTGCTCGGCGATTTCGAGCGAGGCGGGCGAGCCATAACGGGTGCGCAGCATGCACAGCGCGTTGGCCAGGCCGGTGATGCCCAGGCCCATGCGGCGCTTGTTGGTGGCTTCCTCGAGTTGTTTTTCGAGGGGGAAATTGGAAATTTCAATGACATTGTCGAGCATGCGCACGGCGACGCGGACGGTCTCGGCCATGCCGTTGTAATCAATCTCGGCGTGCTCGCTGAAGGGGTTGCGCACGAACTGGGTCAGGTTGACCGAGCCGAGCAGGCAGGCGCCATAGGGCGGCAGCGGTTGCTCGCCGCACGGGTTGGTTGCGCGAATTTGCTCGCAGTACCAGAGGTTGTTGTTCTGGTTGATGTGGTCAATCAAGATGAAGCCGGGCTCGGCGAAATCGTAGGTGGAGCGCATGATCGAGTCGAACAGGTCGCGGGCGCGGACGGTTTTGTGGACTTTGCCGGCGAAGCTCAGGTCCCAGTTCTTGTCTTCCTTGACGGCTTCCATGAAGGCGTCGGTGACGGCGACCGACATGTTGAACATTTGCAAGGCGGCATTGCCGCGCTTGGCGGTGATGAACTGCTCGACGTCGGGATGCGAAATTGAGAGCACGGCCATCTGCGCGCCGCGGCGCTGGCCGGCGCTCATGACCGTGCGGCAGGTGGCGTCGAAGACCTGCATAAAGCTGACCGGGCCGGAGGCGTGCGACTCGACCCCGCGGATGAAATCGCCGCGCGGGCGGATGGTCGAGAAATCAAAGCCGACGCCGCCGCCCTGTTTTTGGGTCAGGGCCGCCTCGGTGACGGTGCCGAAGATGCCCTCCATCGAGTCTTCGATCGCGCCCATGACGTAGCAGTTGAACATGGTCACTTTCTTGCGACTGGTGCCGGCGTTGGCCAGAATGCGGCCGGCCGGCAGGAACTTGTAGCCCTGCAAGACGGAATAAAACTTGTCTTCCCAGAAGCGGTGGTCGCGCTCCGGCATGGCGACGGCGTAGGCGACGCGCCGCCAGGTGTCCTCAATTGTCTGATCGATGGGTGAACCGTCTTCGTTTTTGTAACGGTATTTCATGTCCCAAATTTCATGGGCAATCGGGTCGTGCATTTCAGGTACCTCTGTTACATTCCACGCGCGAGCCAGTGGTCACGCAAAAGTCATATTTACAAGTCAAGCCGCACAATATCGCGGCGAAAAATCGCGGCGCAGGCAAGCCCGCGCCATATGCGGAACAGAATAGCAAAAACGGCGGGCAATGTCAAGCGCCATTTTGTCAAGATATAGGGCTATTTTCAATGTCACTCACAATATGTTGCGATGCAGGCAGCCGGGGCGGCCCGGCAAACGGCGGCCCGGCAGCCGGCATTATTTCGTCGGAAACAGGTCGTGGATGGCGTATGCACATGTGCCGCGGTCGGTGTGCCGAGACCCCCACGACCGCTACAGAAATGATGAGTGATGAATGCAGAACAAGAACAACAGTAAATGGGCTATGCTTTCACCAGTAAACACGACAAAACACGACGAATGCAAGCGCGCCGGCGGATGGGGGGCGCTGCAATCCCCCTTTCGTAAAGGGGGTGCGGGGGATTTCAGCGCAGTAAAATCCCTCCCCCGCCAAGCCGGGGCACTCCCTTTAGCAAAGGGAGAATGCAGAGACCACCGCGGTCCAGCGACGGGGGGCGGTGCAGCAACAGCGGTATTAAGTGCGGCATGGAAGCCGCGCCCGCTCTCCAGCAAGTGCGGCAGGCCCACGCGGGCGCTGCCGCAACAGTGCCAAAAACAGGTGCGGCCAAATGTTTTCCGCCATGCCGTCCGTTAAGCCTGCCTAAACCAAATCATGCTTGACACCTAGCGCACCTCTGTGCTACCATTGGTCTGGAAAAACCATGACCATGCACACAACATTTACCGCGCCGCGCGCGGATGGCGCGGGCGCCGGCCATGCGCACATGCCGGCGCGTCGCCCGGATCGGGTGCGGCGTGGCGTGGCCTTGCTGGCGGTGCTGGCGGTGCTGACGATTCTGGCCTTGATGGCCGCCGCCTTTGCCGTGCTGATGACAGTTGCGACGGCGGCCGGGCGGGTCAGCATCACGCAAATGCAGGCGGAGGCGCTGGCCAAATCGGCGCTGGAGCATGCCCAGGCGTTGCTGCGCCAGGATGTGGCCGAGCAACCCGGCTGGGATGACATGACGGAGCAATGGGCGACCGCGTTTCAGGTCGGCACGGCCGTGGATGACGCGGCACCCGCCTTGGATGGCATGCCGGCGGCGCCCGGGCTGCGCGCCGCGCCGCGCTGGCTGTATGTGCGCGGCGCCAGCGGCACCCTGATCGGGCGGTATGCCGTCATGCTGCAGGACGAGGCCGGCAAGATCAACATCAACAGCGCAGCCGCCTTGTCGGCGCAGCAGCAGCAACAAGGCGTGGGCACGTTTGAAACGCTGCTCACCGACGGTGGCATGCGCGGTCTGCCGATTTCAACGGAATTTGGGCGCAACATTTTGATCCATCGTTATGGGCGCGATCGCGCGCCCGGCCAGCGTGGCGTTGATGACAACAACACGGCCGCACAGTATGCCGCCGATGAAATTGACAACAACGCCAACGGCGTGGTGGACGAACCAGACGAAGGCGTGGACGAACCGGAGGAGTACAACCCGCACAATCCGGCGTGGGACGATTGCGCGTTTGCGTCGGTGCAGGAAATGGCCGGCCTGGCGCCCGGCGGCACACCGTTGCGCGGCGCGGCGCGCCAGATGCTGCGCAATTACAGCACGGTCTACTCCCGCACGCGGGATGCCTATTACGATGACACGGCCCGGCAGTGGCGGCGCCAGATCAACCTGAACGCCGGCTCGCGCAGCCAGATCACCAAGATGGTGCGGGCTGCCAACGACACGGCCCACTTCGAGCCCATGGCGCAGCGCCTGCAGAATCTGGTCGCCAACGTGATTGACTATCGCGACGAGAACCATGTGCTCTCGACGGTCGGCAGCGAATATGGGGTCGAGGCGGTGTGCTTCAATGAGATCATGGCGAACGACGGCAGCTTCACGCTCGAGGCCGAGGGTACCGGCGCTGACAGTGACCTTGACCGCTACAACTTCGTCCATCGCTTGGGCATCTGGTACAACATTGACGGCACAAAGTATCGCAGTTGGACGCTCGCGTCCGTCGGCGGGATCAGCGGCGGCGGCCGGGTGCTCAGCAACGGCGTGTCGATCATGATGCAGCACAGCACGACCGTGCGCTTTGATGACCGCATGTACCGCCCGCCCAGCGGCTTTGCCTACACGGACCTGCGCAAAATTCTTGACGATGCCGGCGGCTGGCCGGCGGATTTGTGGAAAAACTCTTTTCTGAAACTGTGGAGCGGCGCCGGCGCGTCCTTCATGTATTTGCCAATCCTGGGCAACACGCCCGACACGCTGCAGGTCGGCTTCAACAGCGATGCGCAGTATCAGTTGCTGCATGCCATGCCCGGTTCAGTCACCAACGCGGCGCGCATTGACAATCTCTGGCGGCCGGGCGCGTCCACCTATTGCCTCTTCCCGGGCATGTCCGATTTCTGGGCGTTTCCCACCCGCTACGATGCCGACGTCAATCCGCCCGACAACCTGTACTACTTTGTCTACATTGGCGAGCAGAATTTCAACGACAACATCAATTCCGACTGGGGCACCGGCCCGTGGAAGGGCTACAATCGCCTGCTCGACGTTGACGGCGATCCCACGCGCTCGTCCGCCACGGAAATGGAAGTGCTGCGCGCCACGGACTTGCGCGACACGACCATGACAATGCCGGACGGCACGGCCGCCATGGATCTGCTGCGCTGGTCGTATCTCGACAAAAAGCCGGTGCGCGCCCAGCGCGGCTTTGTACCGGTCTGCCTGACGACCCGGCCGGACACCGGCTTCGTCGGCGGCACGCGCGGCACTCCCAGCAGCACGGCCTTCAAAAACAAGAGCAGCCGATCAGCCTGCGCAACTGGCGCGTGGTGATCAACACCGGCTCGTACGCCGACCAGGTCGGGCTGATTGACCACGCCCCGCAGTACAACCTGCAGACCCGTCAGTTGCTTGATAATCCCAATCCCAGCATTCCGCCCAACGGCTATTTTTACCTGACCAATCACCGCGGCATTTTTGACATGGAATATGGCGGCAAGCGCAGTGGCACATGGGGCGACACGCCGGATGAGCAGTACGCCTGCGCCGAATTGCCGGACATCACCTGGGGCGTGCGCTACAAGATCACGCGGGTGCGCGACAACGAGGTGCGCGTGGAGGGCGCGAACTGGCGCGCGAACCAGATGAAATACGAAATGGTCGAGTTCCACAGCAAGCGCCAGCCGGCTGATCGCAACGGGCCGACCGGAATTCGCAAGTCATGCCGCACCAGCACGCGCGACACGTTGTTGATGCAGGACTACATCAGTTTGAACTACGACGGGGTGCAGGCGGGTGACGACGCGATCATTGTCGGCATGCCGCGTGAAGGCGGCTTTCTCTCGATGACCTTGAAGGACGAGTATGGCCAGGTGGTGGCGCGCACGACGGAGTACGGCACGACCGAGCCGCGCGAGGTCAACTACTCGACCGAGAAGCTCGACCCGACCCACTATAATTGGGTCAAGTCACGCCGCGCCACCTTCGGCGGCAACCCGCGCCTGGCCAAGAATCATTCGCTGCCGACCGGCTCCGTGGTGCCGGCCTACGTCAAGAACAACCAGTACGTCTCGGTCGGCGAAATCCAAAAGGTGCGCAAGGCGGAAGACTGGCAGAACATCGGCACGCGCGGCCGCGGCGCGCCCAGCACCGCCACGCTCAAGGCCCTCGGCAACTTCTTCACCGTTGCCGGCGTGCGCCTGGACGCCGAGGAAACGGGCGCCCATCTGCAGGGCTGGCAGCCGGCGTTCGGCCGCGTGCGCGCAGTCGGCAACAAGGGCCTCATCACCGATGCGGCCGCGTGGCCGCCGGGCTTGTGGGCGCAGCAGACCTTGCGGATGCTGTCGGGTGCGCTCAAGGGCGAGAGTTTCGCCATCGCGCGCAGCACCCAGAACGGCATCACCGTGGCCGGCTATTCCACGCCGGGCGGCCAGTCGCTGCGCGTCAATCCCGGCGACCTGTTCAGCGTCGGCCCGGGCTATGCCACGCCAAGCTATTACACGCGCAACAACGGCGATGCCGGCGTCTGGGAATGGCATGACAAGGGGCTTGAGCGCAACCGCTACGGCCTGTATCTGTACGGCTTGTGCGACTCGATTGACACCACCGAGTTTCTCGAGGAAAACCACAATGCCGGCCTGGAGGTCGCCGTCTGGAATTTTGAGACGCAGGCCTACGACCAACTGCCGCTGCCGGGCGAACACCGCCGCGGCCGCGAGGCTGACGCGTATGAAATTGTCAGCGGCCGCGCCCCACACCAGTATGAAAAGAACGACGGGGTCTATGTCGGCCAACTCCATCCGCGGCACATTTCACCAAGTGGCGGCGTGCGCCTGCGCCTGGTGGCGCGCGGCCTGGATGCCAAAAAGTGTTCCGGCACGGCCTGGTTCGATTATGCCTATCTCGCGCCCAGCGCGGTGTTCGGCAAGATCAATGTGAACACGGCGCCCGAACGCGTGCTCAGTGCGCTCAACGGCGTGACGCCCGACCTTGCCCACGCCCTTGCCCTGGGCCTCGACGCCACCGGCCGCGCCCAGCTCAAGCCATACCGCACCCTCACTGATATTCTCAACGTGCGCGGCATGACGCCCGACCTCTTCACCCGCATGTGCAATCTGGCAACCACGCGCAGCGACCAGTTTCGGGTCATGATCGTGGCGCAGGCCATTGCGGACATGAATCGCGATGGCGCGTACCAGCCCGATCAGGATCAGATTGGTGCGACGGTCGGGCGCGATGTGATTCTGGATCGCAGCGCGCTGGCCGACGACGATCCGGCCACGACCATGTTCCACACCCAATTGGCCCAGTAAACCAATTCTTCCGCGCCGCAGGCGGTGCAAACACAGACACTGCACCATAATTTGTTGTGCTGCAAAAGAAATTAACAAGGAGTAAAGGAGCCAAAGAGAAGCGCGGCAACCAACATTTTTGTTTTCTGCAACCGACAAACTGCCGCCTGCGCCACACCTCATTTACTCTTTGTAATAATGCCGCGCCGCGCCGATTGCCCCGGGAACGCCGATCTCCAGATCGGCTGAAAGCGCAGCGGCAGTTCAGCATCTGCGGCAAAAGAAATTAACAAAGAGTAAAAAAGCCAAGGAGAAGCCGCAATCAACATGTTTTTGTTCTGCAACCAACCAGCAACTGCCGCCTGCTCCTTTACTCATTTACTCCTTGTAATAATGCCGCACCGCACCGATTGCTCCGGGAACGCCGATCGCCGGATCGGCTGACCGCACCGCCGCACGGAGGCGGCTCTCACATTGCATGCAGAGACCCCCACGATCACTGCGGAAATGATGAGTGATGAGTGATGAATGATGAATGCAGAACAAGAGACATATCAAGTGTTATCGTTGGGGAGCAGCAATACATACAAACTGCTTGAACCGGGACATTGAACCCACTTGACATTGCATGTACCTTATGCTATAAACTGTGCTTGGCTGATAATAAATGAGAATAGGCATTTGCTCGGAATGTTGATTATGCATTACAATAACGTAAGGTTACTGCGGCACTGCGGCATTGCTGCTGCCTTCTTACTAATGTTGCCGTGCCGCGCCGCTGCAACATTAGAAACAAACGCTGCCAGCGCGACCGCCCCCGCGACTGCCTCTGCCCCACCGGTCACTGATTATCCCGCCGGTGGCGGGACTCCAAGCAGCCGATCACCGATTACTGATTTCCCCCTCCTCCCCCAGCCCGTCCCCCTGTCATCCGTGCAGTCGCTGCTCGATCTTGCGCGCCACTCGGCCTGCCGCGACGCCGCGCGCCTGATTGAGGACGGTAACATCAGCGCCGCCCTGACTGCGCTCGACGCATTGGCCGCTGGCGCGTTTCACTGGCGCGGCGCGGTGACCAACGGCTATCAGCAGGGCTTCTTCGTCAACGCCCTGCGTGGCTACTGCCTTGAAAAAACGGGCGACATTGTCAAGGCCTATCGCGCCTATCAGACCAGTCGCGCATATTTCGATGACCAAGCTGCCGCCGTGCAATGCCCGGAGCCGCGCTTGGAAGTGTTTCTCGGCCTTGGCCGCACCTGCTTTGTGGCGGGCCGCTACACCGATGCGTTCAATTGGCTCGACCTGGTGCGGCTGGAAGCGTCAGCCGAACCGCGCCTCGCGGCAGCCGCCGACCGCGTGCTGATCCGCCGCGCCGTCGAGATCGGCGATTATTACGATGCGATCACCAATTACGTGGATTTGCAGGCATTGATCCTTGAAAGTGGGAGCGACCTCCGCGCTG
>JAPLST010000250.1:11901-17265 GCA_026398485.1 bacterium | reverse complement strand
CACGGGTTGCTGTCGGGCATTTTGGTCATGACCGCGTTGTACTCCGTGAATTTGCACGTGATGGGCCGCAGCAATGTGCCGCTGCTGAGTGTCAATACCATCGGCAGCATGGTGGAACACCAAGCGCTGCGACTGACCGGCGGCGCGGAGGCGCTGGTGTGGTTCGGCTGGTCCGTACCGGTGCGCGATGTCGCCATGCTGGGGGTGGCGGGCGTGGTGAGCGGCGGAGTGGCGCTATTGTTATACATTTTTCTGCGCACGAATCTGGGCACAACCATGCGGGCGACCGGCAGCAACGCCCAGATGATGCGGGCCTTGGGTGTCAACACGGGTGCGATGATCGTGCTTGGCCTGGCGTTGTCGAACGGTTTGGTCGCGTTGTCCGGCGCGCTGCTGGCGCAATACCAGGGCTTTGCCGATGTGCAGATGGGCATCGGCATGGTCGTCTGGGGCCTGGCCAGTGTCATCATTGGCGAGGCCATTGTGAACACCCGCCAACTCGGCATTACCATTGTCGGCGCCGTGATGGGTTCGGTGCTGTTTCGATTGCTGGTCGCCATCGCCCTGCGCTGGGGCTTGAATCCCAACGACCTGAAATTGATGACTGCGCTGTTTGTGCTGGGCGCGCTGGTGCTGCCGTCATTGCTGCGCAAACTCGGCGCCATGCGCCTGCGGCGCCCCCGGGAGCAGGCATGACCGCGCTCAGCCTGCACCAGACACACAAGACGTTTCATGCCGGCACGCCCGACGAGGTGCTGGCGTTGCGCGGCGTTTCGCTGGCCATCGAAGAGGGCAGTTTCGTGGTGGTGATCGGCACGAATGGCTCGGGCAAGTCCACCTTGCTGAACGCCGTGGCCGGCACGGTCATGCTGGATCGCGGGCGCATCCTGCTGGCGGATCGCGACGTGACGCGCTGGCCCGAGCATCGCCGGGCGCGCATCATCGGCCGGGTCTTCCAAAATCCGTTGAGCGGCACGGCGCCGGGCATGAGCATTGCCGAAAACGTGGCGCTGGCGGCCCGGCGCGGGCGGACGCACGGCTTGGGCTGGGCCTTGTCGGCGCACACGCGCGCGGAGATCGCCGCGCGCATCGGTGGCCTGGGCATGGGGCTGGAAGACCGGCTGGGCAATGACATTGCCGGCTTGTCCGGCGGTCAGCGCCAGGCGCTGACCCTGCTGATGGCCACTTGGGTCAGGCCGCACCTGCTCCTGCTGGATGAGCACACCGCCGCGCTCGATCCCAAATCGGCCGCCTTGGTCGTGCGCTTGACCCACACGATTGTGGCCGCGCAACGGCTCACCACCGTGATGGTCACCCACTCAATGCACCAAGCGGTCGAGCTCGGTGACCGGCTGATCATGCTGCATCGCGGCCAGATCATTGCCGACATCAGTGGCGCGGCGAAGCGCGCCTTGCGCGCCGCGGACTTGCTCGCACGCTTCGAGGAATTACGCCGGATCGAGCAGCTTGACCCGAGCGCGGCTGACCTGTTGCGCGCATTCTATGTCTAATCGTGGCACGATAGACTTTTTCGGCCGCTATCGCCGGATTCTGCGCGTCACCTATGTGGTCGTCGTGCTGATCTCCGTGGCGCTCTTCATCATCTATATCAGCGCCGAGTATCGCAACACGGAACGCTTGATCACCGATCGCTTCCGCCAGACCGCCGCACAAGTCGATTATTTTCTCAAGAGCACGACCGATCACGTCAATGCCATGCGCCTGTTCGCCGAGCGCTATTGGATGGAGCATCCCGAGGCCACCAACCTGACCGGCTTGGCCGCCCAGCTGTGCGACGCGCCGGCGCGCGGCGTCTTTCATCTCGACAATGTGCGGCCGCCGTACGTGACCTCCAACATCGCCAACCTGACCGGCTTGGGCACGATCCACGGCCGCGCGCCCCAGTTCTACCGCGAAATCGCCACCGCCCTCGCGCTCAATCCGCTGTTTGTCATTACCCGCGCCAACGTCCCGAATGCGGCCTGGTCGTACTTTGTCGGCACCGAGTATTTCATCAATATCGCCCCGTGGACGCACAGCACCAACTATTGTTATTCGCGCATCACCTGCACGCAGGAATTTATCACGCTCGGCATGCCCACCAACAACCCGGGCCGCATCCGCTTCTGGACCGGCATTTATGTCGATGAATGCGGCTTGGGCTTGATGGTGACCTGCGGCGCGCCGGTCTACGACGGCACCACGTTTGTCGGCACGGTCTGTGCCGATGCCACGCTCGACGCGCTCAACCGCATTCTCAGCGATTTTCCCTACGCGAATATCACCTTGTGCATCGTCAGTGAGCGCGACCAGGCCCTGGCGCATCCACGCCTGATCCGCTCGACCGACACCACGATCAAACGCATGGCCGACATCCTGCCAAGCCGGATGTGTGCATTGACCAATGTCATCATGCGCGCCGAGGCGGGCGTGCTGCACTATAATTACAGCGTCCTGTATGCCCGGGCCGCGCTCTCGCACGCGCCCTGGCAATTGCTGCTCTATGCCAATTCCTGGTCCATTTTCTGGCCGATCTTCCTCGAGGCGCTGCTGATCTTGGGCGTCTTGCTGGGCGGCCTGACCGCCATGCTGATGATCACCAACCGCCTGACGCGCCGCGAGTTCATCCGCCCGGCCGAACTGCTGGTCGCGCACATTGAGCAGGCCAGTCACGCGCCGGAAACGCCCGCGCCGGCGGTGCCGGCCGCGTGGACGCCGTGGTTCGCGACGGTCTCCAAAGTGTTTCTCGAGCACAAGCAGCTCTTGGGCGAATTGCGCGAGCACAACGAGCATTTGGACGCCCTGGTCGCGCAGCGCACGCAGGAGTTAAGCCAGCGCAACCAGGAAGTCGAGGACGCCCTCAAAAAATTGAAGGAAATGCAGCAGCAGATCGTGATGCAGGAGAAAATGGCGTCGCTGGGCGGGCTCACCGCCGGCGTCGCGCACGAGATCAAGAACCCGCTCAATTTTGTCAATAATTTCGCCGAGCTGAGCACCGAACTGTTCGGCGAGCTGCGCGCACTGCTGGTGGCCAATGCGGCCACGATTGACGCGCCGGCGCAGAGCGAAATCAACGCGCTGCTCGATGACATCGAAATGAACATCCGCAAGATCAACGAGCATGGCAAGCGCGCCGACAGCATTGTGCGCGGCATGCTGCTGCTCTCGCGCGGCAAGACCGGCGAGCGCATGCCGGTGGATATCAATGCCCTGGTGGCCGAGTACCTGAATCTTGGGTATCACGGGCTGCGCGCGCTGGATGCCACCTTCAATGTCAAGCTCGAGTCGAACTACGACCCGGCGGTCGGCACCCTGCCGGCGGTGCCGCAGGATTTGAGCCGCGCCATCCTGAACCTGGTCAACAATGCCTGCTACGCGGCCTTCAGCGCGCGCAGCAAGCGCGGCGCGGGCTTTATGCCGACCGTCGCCGTGCGCACCGTGGCGACCGCCGACTATATTGACATCGGCGTGCGCGACAACGGCATGGGCATCTCGCCCGCCCTGCGCGAGAAAATCTTTGCGCCGTTCTTTACCACCAAGCCGGCCGGCAAAGGCACCGGCCTTGGCCTTTCCATCACCTTCGATATTGTGGTGCATGAGCATCATGGCGAGATCCTGCTCGATTCGGTCGAGGGTGAATATGCCGAATTTACGATCCGCCTGCCGCGGGCACAAACCCCACCCGGAGCACCTGCATGAAGATTCTTGTGGTTGACGACGAAGCCGATCTGGAACTCCTGATCCGCCAGAAATTCCGCAAACAAGTCCAGAGCGGCGCCTACACCTTTTTCTTCGCCCACAATGGCGTCGAGGCCCTCGAACATCTCAAGAACAACCACGACATCGAGGTCGTCCTGACCGACATCAACATGCCCGAAATGGACGGCTTGACCTTGTTGGTGAAAATCGGCGAGCTGGATCGCGTCCTGCGCGCCGTCGTCGTCTCCGCCTATGGCGACCTGGACAATATCCGCACGGCCATGAACCGCGGCGCCTTTGACTTTCTCACCAAGCCGATTGACTTTTCCGACCTCGAACTCACCGTCGAGAAAACCATCAAGCAAGTCACCCAGTTGCGCCAGTCCGTGCATGAGCACGCCCGCCTCGAATCCATCCAGCGCGAGCTGGAAATGGCGCGCACCATGCAGCAGGCGATCCTGCCGCAGATCTTCCCCGCCTTTCCCGACCGGCACGAATTCGACCTCTTTGCCGAAATGATCCCGGCCCGCATGGTCGGCGGCGATTTTTATGATTACTTCCTGGTCGATCGCGAACATCTCGGCCTGGTCATCGCCGATGTCGCCGACAAAGGCATCCCCGCCGCCCTGTTCATGATGATGAGCCGTACCTTGCTGCGCGCCCGCGCCTTGAACAACCTGCCGCCGGGGCAGTGCCTCCAGGAAGTCAACACGATGCTCTGCGACAACAATGACTCGGCCATGTTTGTCACCCTGTTTTATGCCGTGCTCGATATTGCCAGCGGCGTGGTCCGTTTTGCCAATGGCGGGCACAATCCGCCCTGCCTGGTGCGCGCCGCCGGCGCCATTGAGACGCTGCAGACCCAAGTCGGGCCGGTCTTGGGCGTGATCGAGGACGCCACCTATGAAGAACAAACGGTCACGCTCCAGCCGCATGACGCGATCTTTTTCTACACCGACGGCGTGACCGAGGCGGAAGCCGCCGACCAGGGATTTTTTTGCGAGGAGCGCCTGCACAACGTGCTGCAGCAGTGCCGCGGGGCATCGGCCAAGGCGCTGGTCTCGGCCGTCGTCGCCGCCGTCCGGCAGTTTGCCGGAACCGCGCCCCAATCCGATGACATCACCGCCATGGCCATGTGCTACATGCCCGAAGCCGGCCCGGCCTGAAATGAGCCACGGTTAAAGGGGCGATGTTTTCGGTTTTCGGTTTGCAGTTTTCAGTGAGAGAAACAGATGCACCGACGCACCGACGCACCATGCCGCTGGCGATCCGCGCGCGAATTTAGTATCATAGTACCATTGCATTAACCGCAGCACAGGAGCAGGATTATGGCACTCAGTGTGGATATCAAAATCCGGCCGGAAGGCGGACACCTTGTCGCGCCGAAAGGCCGGCTGGACACCGTCACCCACGAAGAATTCGACAAGAAGATTAGCCCCTTGCTCAATGGCGGCACGACGATGGTGGTGCTGGACATGGCCGGGGTTGATTACATCAGCAGCGCCGGGCTGCGCGTCGTGTTCAAGTTGTGGAAGAACATTGCGGGCAACAAGGGCGTCTTCACCATGACCAATCTGCAGCCGCAGATCAAGGCCGTCTTTGACATCGTCAAGGCGTTGCCCAAGGAAACCGTCTTCGCCAGCGTTGAAGAGGCGGATCGCTACC
>JAPLST010000250.1:0-11893 GCA_026398485.1 bacterium | reverse complement strand
CCATTTGCGGCGCGCGCACGTGGCGGGCCGCATAGCCTATTGCGGAGTACGACGATGCAGGCACCGGAGCGTGTGTGCGAAGTGATCTTGCCCAACGACACGGCGGCCTTGCCGCGCCTGACGGATGACGTCACGGCCTTCTGCGCGGCGCACAACCTGGATGCGCGCTGCTGTCATGACTTGAACCTGGCGCTCGAAGAGGCCGTCAGCAATGTCATGCTGTATGCCTATGACGACCATGCACCGCATACGATCCTGGTGCGCCTGGCCGTGGACGACACGGCGGTGCGCGTCACGATCGAGGACGACGGCCTGGCGTTCAACCCGCTCGACGCGCCGGCGCCCGACCTTGACGCGCCGATTGAGCAACGCCAGATCGGCGGCTTGGGCATCTTCTTTGTGCAAGAACTGATGGACGAGGTGACCTACGCCCGCCGCGACGGCAAGAACGTGCTGCAGTTGCTGAAGAAGACGCCGGCGGCATGAGGAAATTCCCGCGCGGTGCGGTGGTGCGATGGGAATGTGGATGAATGGATGGTTGGATGATTGGAGGGATGGTGCAGATGCAAAAGCGCGGCACGGCGGCCGGTGCATCATGGAGTTTTAGGTTGAAAAGTTTCAGGTGGTGTCTTTTTGAAAAGAAGAAGAGCGGCAGCATGCCCCGCGCGGAGCGCGTGGCGTACCATTAGAATTTTTCGTCTGGGTGGCTGGCGCGTTTTTTGCATTTACGGAAATTCCCGTGCGGCGCGGGAATTTATCATGGGCTGCAACACAGCGCCAGCGTCACAAGCCCGCCGTGCCGCCGCACTTTCTGTTTGCGCTGCCCCATCCCTCCACGCATCCACTCATCCACTCTTCCACTCTTCCCCCTTCCCTCACCGGCGCAGCACGTCGCGCCCGTAGTGCAGCGTGAACATGTCGAAATACTGGTCGGAATAGCAGGTGGCCTCGTTCCAGCACGTGAACTCGGGGCCGAGCGCCTCGCGGAACAAGGCATGCCACTGCTGCCGCAGCATGTGATAGTCGGTGCGCACGCCGCGCGGCTGCGTCAGGAACGAGACCGTTTCGCCCATCAGGAAGCTGTCCACGCTGGCCAGCGCGACCTCGACCGGCGCGTCGTGCGAAAACACAAAATCCATGGCGCGCCCATATGACTGATAGAGCGACAGCGCCAGCTCTGGCGCGTGCAGTTCGGGCGTATCGTGATTGGCGTCGAATTCCATGATGATAAAATGATCAATCCAGGGCTTCAGCTCGCGCAAATGGTGCGCTTTCTTTTCATACGGCATGTGATGATAGGCGAGTGAGCTGAGCGCCACGTCGTAACGGGCGTCAAGCTGCGCCGCGGCCTGCTCAAAGCGCGCCGTGATCGTGCGAATGGCCGTGGCGGGGAATGCGCCGGCCAAGGTCTTGGTCGCGTGGGCGATCATGGCGGGCGACGCATCAATCAGCAGGATTTCACCGATGTCGCACAACGTGCCTTTGGCTTTGGCGGCCGTCAGCAATTCGACCAGCAACGAACCGTCACCCGTGCCGATGTCCATGATCCGCAGCGGATGATCCAAGGCCGGCAGGCTGGTCACGGCCGACGCAATGAAATTCGCGCGCGTCGCTTGGATGGGCGGCGTGCTGATGAAATGCAGATACGGTTGCGGATCAGCGAACACGACGGCCGGCATGACCAGGCGGCCATGGCGTTCGAGGAACGAGGCCAGGAAGCCGTTCGACAACAGCAGGTCATCTTCCAGCAGTGCCCCGGCGCGCAGCCAGACGAGGGCGTTGTCGATTTGTTCATGCGCCGCGCAGAAAGTCCCGACATAAAAATGAAAGGCGGCGCGCAGGGCCGGTCGCACCTCGAAAACATACTCGGGTGGTTCGAGCGTGTGCGTAAGAATGTCACGGGCGTTGGCGCTCCATTGCCGCGCTTCGTGCGGTGCGAGAAAGTACATAAGCATTCCTTGGCATGCCGGTTACGGCGGTGAACAACGCGAATAGTCTAACAAATCCGGCAGGCAAATGCAAGAAACAAATGCACCGTGGGAGCCGGCGACTGCTGGCTTGGCCAGTCCCGCCACCGGCACGGATCCCGCCAGCGGCGGCGGTTCCATCCGGCGATTACTGCAAGTGCAGCGCATCTGGGGTAGGGCAGGCTACCCAGCCTGCCACTCATGGCATTGCGAATTATACTGGTCGTCGTGCTGAGGGACAGAGATGGCAGGCTGGGTAGCCTGCCCTACTTCGGATGACTCATCCTTTTATAAATTCGTTCGTCCGCAAACGAATTTTCCTCATGCCAAGAGTAATTCACGGCGAATTTGATATACTTATGCGCGGCGTTGCCGCTTTGTTTTTAATGACTACCCGAAGTGCTGCATGGTAACACGACTGCCCCAGGATCCGACCATTACGCCGGCGATCATTGCCGAGCATGGCATGACCGCCGATGAATACCAGCGCGCCTGCGCCATTCTCGGCCGCGCGCCGAATTACACCGAGCTCGGGATTTTCTCGGTGATGTGGTCGGAGCACTGCTCGTACAAGAATTCGCGGCGCCTGCTGCGCACATTTCCGACGACCGGCCCGCGCGTGCTGATCAAGGCTGGCGAGGAGAATGCCGGCGTGCTTGATATCGGTGACGGCTGGGCGGTCGCGTTCAAGGTCGAGTCGCACAATCATCCCTCGGCGGTCGAGCCGTTTCAAGGTGCGGCCACCGGCGTGGGCGGCATTTTGCGCGACATTTTCACGATGGGCGCGCGCCCGGTCATCAACATGAACTCACTGCGCTTTGGCCGGCCGGACACGGCGGCCGTGCGCCACTTGATTGACGGCGTGGTCGGCGGCATCGCCCATTATGGCAATTGCATGGGCATTCCCACGATCGGCGGCGATGTCTATTTTGACGAAACCTATGAAACAAACTGCCTGGTGAACGCCTTCAGTTTGGGCGTCATGCGCCATGAAGAATTGCAGCGCGGTTGCGCGACGGGCGTGGGCAATCCGGTCTTTTATGTCGGCGCGGCGGGGCGCGACGGCATTCATGGCGCAACCTTCGCCTCGACCGAATTGACCGAGGAATCGGAAGCCAAGCGCAGTTCGGTGCAGGTCGCCGATCCGTTCATGGAAAAGCTGTTACTCGAGGCCTGCCTTGAATTGTACAAGACCGATTTTGTGGTCGGCATTCAGGACATGGGCGCGGCCGGCCTGACCTGCAGCACGTGTGAAACGGCCTGCCGCGGCGGGAGCGGCATTGAGATTGATGTCGCCAAAGTGCCACAACGCGAGCGCGGCATGGTGCCCTATGAAATACTTTTGTCCGAGAGCCAGGAGCGCATGCTGGTGATTGTGCGCAAGGGCTGCGAGGCCGACGTGCAGCGCATTTTCGAAAAATGGGATTTGCATGCCGAGCAGATCGGCCAGGTCACGGATGACGGCCTGATGCGCGTGCAATGGAACGGCGTGACGGTTGCGGAAATACCGGCGCGCGCCATTGCCGAGGACGCGCCGTTATACAGCCCGCCGGCGGAAAGACCCGCCTATTTGAAGACCGTGCATGCCTGGCGGCTCGACGCGGTGGCGCCGCCACATGACCTGACGGCGGTACTGACCACCTTGCTGGCCGAGCCGACGATTGGCAGTAAAAAGATGATTTATCGGCGCTATGACCACATGGTGCGGACCGGCACGGTGGTGCTGCCCGGCAGTGATGCCGCCGTGTTTTGGTTGAAAGATGCGGACAAATATCTGGCCTTGGCGGCTGATTGCAACGGGCGCTATTGTTATCGCGCGCGCAATGTCGTTTGTTCCGGCGGTGCGCCGCTGGGCCTGACCGATTGCCTCAATTTCGGCAATCCACTCAAACCGGAGATTTATTGGCAACTAACCGAGTGCATCGCCGGCTTGGTCGAGGCCTGCAACGCCTTTGCCACGCCGGTCACGGGCGGCAATGTCAGTTTGTACAATGAAAGCCCCGATGGCGCGATTGACCCGACGCCCTTGGTGGTTATGGTCGGGCAAATTGCGTGTGCCGCACACATCACGACGCAGTGGTTCAAGCATGCCGGCGACACGATTGTGTTGCTGGACGGGCGGCAGGATGATCCGTTGCACGGGGTGGGCGGCAGCGAGTATTTGCGGCGCACGCACCAGTTGAAGACCGGCACGGCGCCGGTGATGGACCTGGCCAAAGAAAAAGCGTTGCAGGACTGCTGCGTGGCGGCGATTCGCCAAGGCTTGCTGGCATCGGCACACGACTGCGCGGAAGGCGGGCTGGCCGTTGCGCTGGCCGAATGTTGCTTCACGATGCCGTCTGACAATGTGCGCGCGGTGCCGGCGCCACTGGGCGCGGTGGTTGATGTGACCGAGTTGCACGCCACCTGCCCGCGCCTGGATGCGTTGCTGTTTGGCGAGCAGCAGTCGCGGATCGTGGTGAGTGTCGCGCCGGCGCAGCTCGCGCCGCTGCGCGCGCTGGCGGCCCAACATGGCGTGGCGGCCATGACGCTGGGCACCGTCGGTGGCGAGACGTTGCAGATCAATGCTGGCACAACCGCGGTGATCGCCGCGCCCGTCGCGCAGCTCAAGCACGCGTGGGATACCGCGCTGGATCGTTTCTTCGCGCAGTAAATGTTGAATATTGAATTTCAAATGTTATCAACATCAGCCTGCTGGTGGGGCGCGGCCGCAGATTGGGTCTGGGGTGTGGCAATCGTGTTGCACGAAATCCCCCGGCGCACGCGACGTGCGCCACCCCCTTTACGAAAGGGGGACTTCAGCGACTGCAAATTCCTTCCAACCCCTATCACCATTGGCGGCTGACACCGTGCGCTTGATTCTTCATTATAAATTTGTCCGCTGCGAACAAATTTCCTCATGAAACAGACCCTGTCAGCAGAAGAAATCAGCGCGGAGCATCCCGACTATCTGCGCGATGAATCGCGCGTGACGGCGGCGCGTGCGGATGCGCTGTTGTGGCCGGAAACCGAAGCGGATGTACTGGCCGCGCTGGCCTTGGCGCGCGAACGCGGTTGGCCGGTGACCGTCTCGGCGGCGCGCACGGGCATTGTCGCGGCAGCGGTGCCGCATAGTGGCGGCATGGTGCTGGCGCTCGAGAAAATGTCGATGCTGAAAGAATTGGTGCATCACGCCGCCACGGACACCTGGAGTCTGATTGTCGAGCCGGGCGCGTTGCTGTGCGGCATTCAGGAGAGTTTGGACAATAATTTCTATTTCTACGCCAGCCATTGGCCGGCCCGCGCGCAAGCCGCCGTTGCGCTGCTGAAAGAACGCAAACTGCGCCTGTTTTACCCGCCCGACCCGACCGAGATGTCGGCGACCATTGGCGGCACGGTTGCCACGAATGCATCCGGCGCGCGCACGTTCAAGTATGGCGCGACGCGCCCGTTTGTGCGCCGGCTGCGCGTGGTGCTGGCGGACGGCACGCTGCTCGACATTCCGCGCGGCAAAGTTTTCGCGCGCGACGGCGTGCTGACCATTCCGCCGGAACTTGTGGCAGTGGGGGAGCCGCGCAGCTATGCCATTCCGCTGCCCACGTATACCATGCCGGCGACCAAACATTGCGCCGGCTATTATGTCGCGCCGCACATGGACTTGATTGACCTGTTCATCGGCAGTGAAGGCACGTTGGGCATCATCACCGAAGTTGAAATTAATGTGCTGGTGCGCACCAAGGCGCGGTTGAGCATCATGGCGTTCTTCGTCAGTGAAGCGCAGGCGCTCGAATTTGTGGTGGCCTTGCGTGACGCGATCCGCCACGGCATCTTCGACGTTGAGGCGCTCGAGTATTTCGGCGCAAGTGCACTGCAATTGCTGCGAGATCGGCGCACGCCGTCGGACAAGAGCATTCCGGAAATCCCGCCGGCGGATGCCGCCATCTTCGCCGAATTTGCCATCAGCGACGATGCCATGGAAGCTGCGATGGAGCTGCTTGAACAATATCTCATCTGCCATGGCTCGTCGACCGAAACGGCGTGGGCCGGCATGGATGATGCCGAGATTCAGAAGATGAAACTGGTGCGGCACGCCGTGCCGGAGACGATCAACCAGATGATTGGCGAGCGCAAGCGCGCCCTGCCGGCGCTGCACAAGATCGCGACCGATCTGGCCGTGCCGGACGAACAGTTGCAGGCGATGATGCAGTGTTATCATGACCAGTTGGACCACGCCGGCCTGCAATATGTTATCTTCGGGCATATTGGCAACAATCATTTGCATGTCAACATCCTGCCGCGCGACGAGGCCGAGTTGGCGCGCGCCAAGCAGTTGTACCGGGCTTTTGCGGAGAAAGCGATTGCGCTGCATGGCACGGTCGCGGCCGAGCACGGCATCGGGAAATTGAAGTGCGCGTTTCTGCGCAGCATGTTTGGCGACGAGGGCATTGCGCAGATGCGCGCCGTGAAGCACGCGCTCGACCCGGCCGGCATGCTGAATCCCGGGGCGCTGTTTGGGTGATGACGTTCATCGTGGATAGTTCATCGTTCATGGTTCATAGTTCATAGTTCATAGATAAGAGTTAAGAGTTGAACATAGACAAATGAGAAGTGACCGATGACCAATGAAAATTCAACGCCGTGCCGATCCACGCCGCCACAGTGGCTGCGCTGGGCGCGGGCGTTGCAGGCGTTGAGCCAGACGGGCCTGCATTTTGGCGACAATCCGTATGACCGCGAGCGTTATGAGCAAGTCGGCGTCATTGCCGCAGAAATCTTGGCGCAGCACACCAGCATGCCGGTCGAAGATGTGCTGGCAATGCATGCCAGGGAGCATGGTTATGCGACGCCGAAAGTGGATGTGCGCGGCGCCGTGTTTCGCGCCGATAAAATCCTGCTGGTGCGCGAAACTTTGGATAACGGACGCTGGACCTTGCCGGGCGGTTGGGCGGACGTGAACGAAACGCCGGCGCAGGCGGTCGTGCGCGAGATTCGCGAGGAGGCCGGCTTTGACGCAGTCGTCACGAACGTCATTGCCGTGTATGATCGCGATGCGCAGGGGCACCTGCCGCCCATGCCGTATCATGTCTACAAGTTATTTTTCCTGTGCGCGCTGACGGGTGGTGCGCCGTGCGACTCGCACGAGACCAGCGGCGCGGCATTCTTCGCCGAGGACGCGCTGCCGGAGTTGTCGCAGTCGCGCACGACGGTGCAGGAACTGCAACGTTGCTTCGCGCATTATCGTCAGCCATCTTTGGCGACGGAATTTGATTAATGAACATTCAACCATCCGGAACATAAATGAGTATGTTTTGCAAGCATGTCCATTTTACTCCGCCATCGCCGGCGGTGGAGCAGCGCATTGATCAACTAATGGCGCGACTCAGCCTGGAGGACAAACTGGATTTGATCGGGGGCGCGACGGAAGGCACGCACGCCAAGCCGCAAGCCGGTATTCCCCCGATCAGATTTGCGGACGGGCCACTGGGCGTGCATTGGTGGTGCAAAAGTTCGACGGCGTATCCGGCGTTGATCGGGCTGGCGGCATCATTCGACCATGCGCTGGCGTATCGGGCCGGTGCGGCGATCGGGCGCGATTGCCGCGCGCGTGGCGTGCATGTCATTCTGGCGCCGGGCGTCAACATTTATCGTTCGCCGTGGTGCGGCCGCAATTTCGAGTATCTGGGCGAGGATCCATGTCTGGCGGCGCAGATGGTCACGCTATGGATTCGCGGCTGCCAGGATCAGGGTGTAGCCGCGACGGTCAAACACTTTGCGGTGAATTTTCAGGAATACGAGCGGCACGCGATCAGTTCCGATGTGGACGAGCGCACCTTGCGTGAAATCTATCTGCCGGCGTTCGAAGCGGCGGTGCGCGACGGCGGCGCCGGCGCGCTGATGACGGCCTACAATCTCGTCAACGGCGAGCATTGTTCGCAACACGCGCATTTGATCTTGGATATTTTGAAGGGCGAATGGGGCTTCGATGGCGTGGTGGTCTCTGACTGGGGCGCAAATCACAGCACCGTCGAGTCGGTAGGCCATCGGCGCGGCGAACAGCGGGCTCGACTTGGAGATGCCGACGGGCACGTGGATGAACGCGGAAAAATTGTTGCCGGCGCTCAAGGACGGGCGTGTCCGCGTGGCGACGATTGACGACAAGATTCGTCGTTTGTTGCGCCTGGCCATTTGCTTTGGCTGGCTCGATCACGAGCAGAAAGATGACCAGATCCCGCTGCAGGACGAGCAGACGGCGGCGGTGGCCTTGGACGTGGCGCGGGGCGGTTGTGTGCTGCTGCGCAACGAGGATGCCCTGCTGCCGCTCGATCGCGCGCGCATCAAGCGGCTGGCGGTGATTGGCCCGGCGGCGCATCCGGCGGTGATTGGCGCCGGCGGCTCGTCCGCGACGACGCCGTGGCGCGCCGTCAGCATGCGCGATGGCATTGCGGCGCTGGCCGGTGACATGGTGGTCGACTATGCCGAGGGATTCAACCCGTATCGCACGGAGGAAGTCTTTCCCGTCGCGCAGTTCACGACGACGGCCGGCGCGCCGGGCATTATGGTGGAGTATTTCAACAACCGCGATGCGGCGGGTGCGCCCGCATTGACTTGTGTGGACGAACGCATTGACAAAAAGTGGCAGAATGGGCCGCTGCCGGAGGGTATTCGCGTCTGGCTTGATGAGGTCCTGCTGTTCGACGGCTGGGATAGCATGGAGCATGTGGCAAGCACTGTCACGCGCGAGCTGGAGGCCGGGCGGGCATATCGTCTGCGCGTTGAGTACGGCCAACTGCGCGGCTGGAACGTCATGCGCTTTGGCTGGGAGCATGAAGATGCCGTTCTGGCAAACTGGCATACCGCCGTGGATTTGGCCCGCACGGCCGACGCGGTGGTGTTTTGCGGCGGGTTTACCGCGCGATCGGAAGGCGAGGGCTATGATCGTGCCTTCGGCATGCCGGCCTTGCTGGAACAGTTGCTGCTCGAGGTTGCGGCGGCCAATGCCAACACGGTGGTGGTGCTGACCGCCGGCGGCAATGTCGACATGCGCCGCTGGCTGGACAAGGTGAAAGGCGTGCTGCATGCCTGGTATCCCGGGCAGGAAGGCGGGCAGGCCGTGGCCGAGATTTTGTTCGGCGTGGTGAATCCGTCGGGCAAATTGCCGGCGACATTCGAGAAACAAATTGAGGATCGCTCGTCGTTTGCCTGCTATCATGACGACGACAAGGACAAGCACGTGGCGTTGACGGACGGCATTTTCTGCGGCTATCGCCATGTGGACAAGACCGGCGTGACGCCGCAATTCCCGTTTGGCTTCGGCTTGAGTTACACGACCTTTGCGTATGAGAATATGCGCGTGTCAGCGAAGACAATCCGGGCGGGGCAGTCGTTGACGGTCACCTGCGAGGTGGTGAACACCGGCACCTGCGCGGGTGCGGAGATCGTCCAACTCTATGTGCGCGACGTGCGCTGCACGGTGCCGCGGCCCGTCAAGGAATTAAAAGGATTTGCCAAGGTGCACCTCGATGCGGGTGCCCGCGCGACGGCGGTGATTGACCTGGACGAGCGTGCCTTTCGCTTTTATCATCCAGAGCGGGGTTGGATGATTGAGCCGGGCGCTTTTGAGCTGCTGCTGGGCGCCTCGGCGCAGGACATCCGTTTGTGTGCGCGCGTGACGCTGAAGGCCGGCATGTAGCCGCCCGCGGCGAGGGCGGCTGCTTATCTGCCGCGGTCAGAGCGCGCGGTTACAATACATCGGTTGCTCAGACATGCTGCCCGGCGACGAAGCCGGACGACCACGCCCACTGCAGGTTGTAGCCGCCAAGCTGGCCGGTGACATCCAGCACTTCGCCGGCAAAAAACAAGCCGGGCACCGCGCGCGCTTCCATGGTCTTGGATGACACCGCCGCCGTGTCCACGCCGCCCACCGTCACTTCCGCAAGGTCATAGCCAAGCGTGGCTTCGGGCGTGAGCTGCCAGTGCTGCAGGGCGGCGACCACGCGCGTCATATCGGCGCGACTGAATTGGGCCAGCGGTTTGATGGGCAACGCATGCAGGTCGCAGACTGTCTGCGCCACCCGGCGCGGCAGATGACGCGCCAGCCACTGCGCCAGCGGCATATAGGCATCGCGCCGCAGCGCCAGTTCGCGTGCCAAATCAAGGTCAGGCAGGAGATTCACCATGAGCGCCTGGCCGGGTTGCCAATAGGACGAAACTTGCAGTGCGGCCGGCCCGCTCAGGCCGTGGTGCGTAAAGAGCAGCTCATCACAAAATGCGTGGCGCGCGCTGGCGAGCTGGGCACGGACAGCAATGCCGCTCAAGGCGGCCAGATGGGTGCGTTCCGGCTCGCGCACCCGCAGGGGCGCCAAGCCGGGGTGCGTGGCGATGATTGGTAATCCAAATTGTGCCGCGAGCTTATAGCCAAGTGCGGTTGCGCCGCATTGGGGATACGCCAGCCCGCCGGTCGCGACCACCACCCGCGCGGCGTGGATGACACCCTGCGCCGTGTGCGCGACAAAATCAGCTTGTTGCTCGATGCGCTCGAGATTTGTGCCAAGCATGATGCGCACACCCGCCCGCTCGCAGTCATGCAGTAATGCTTGCACAATCTGCGCGGCGCCATGGCAGGTGAACAATTGGCCGGCGGTGCGTTCTTCGCAGGCAATCTGGTGGGCCTCGATCCATGCCACGAAATCCGCCGCGGAATATTGTGCCAGGGCCGACACGCAGAACCGCGGATTGGCAGACAGATAGTGTTCGCGGCGCACGGCCCGATTGGTGAAATTACATTTGCCGCCGCCGGCGATCAGAATCTTGCGGCCGGGTTGGGGTGCGTGATCGAGCACCAGCACGCGCCGGCCGCGCGCGCCGGCAGTCTTGGCACAACACAGGCCGGCGGCGCCCGCGCCGAGGATCAGCACGTCAACAACAGTGGGGGACATGGCGGGGGATTGGGGATTTGAGATTTGAAATTGAGGATTTGAGATTTGAGATTATGCTGCATTCACACGTTGCCGCGCCACGCTGCGGGCGCGCAGGATGCCCAGCAGGCCCGCCACGATGAAGCCGACAAACACGGCCACGGCCACCATGCCAAACGACACATGAAATCCGCGCAATGCCGCATCGTGCGTTGCACCGGCAACAAAGGTGCCATCGGCAGTGGGACACAGGTGGGAAAAGAGGGTTTCAATCACCAGCACACCCAGCAATTGCGCGGTGCCGGTCACGGTCGACATGGTGGCGGCGCCGGTGCCGGTGTCATCGCGCGGCACGGCCCGCATGATCATTTCAAGGCAGGGCGCATAAAACAGCGCGGTGCCGATGCCGACCAGCGCATAAAACAGGCAAATAATCCAGGGTGCAACGGGGCCTGGCACCATGACAAAACACGCCACGCCGCCGGCTTCCAGGATCATGCCGGAGGCAATGAAGACCATCGGCCGCGTGCGCACCAGCAATGAATTTGCCGTGCTGGTCAGCAGCATGGCAATGGGCTCAAACATTTGCACAATGCCGACCAGCATCAAGGAAAAGCCGACGCAACTGGTGAGAAACAGCGGGTAGAGGAAATCGGCGCCGGCAAGGCACAAGGTGTAGACAAACATGCAGGTGTTGCCGAACAGGAAGGCCGGATTCTTGAACAAACTGAAGTCCAGGATTTTATGGCGCGTGGTGAAGCGCCGTTGCACGATGAACAGCCAGCAGGCCAGCGCGGCGCCCGCAGCACTGGCGAGGATGGGCAGTGAAGTCCAGCCCCATTCGTCGCCTTGATTCAAAGTCAGAATCACGCCGCCAATGCACAGGACAAACAGGGCGATGCCCGGCCAGTTGAGCCGTTGGCTCTGCTGCGTCGTTGCACAGGATGTGCTGCCGGACGCGAACCAGCCCAGCAGGCAGACCGGCAGGCCGGCCAGGAAGATCCAGCGCCAACCGAAAAAGTGGCACACCAA
>JAPLST010000100.1 GCA_026398485.1 bacterium | reverse complement strand
TATCGGAATTTCAGCATTGGCCGTCCAGCACAATTTCGTTTTGACGGTGAATTTGCTATACTTACGGCGTTGGCGAGGATCATGCAGTTGAGGAAAACAGCTAACGTTTTATGAGGTGTAGTATGCGTCGAAAGGCAGATTCACACGCCAAAATTATGCCGCCAGCGGCACCGCTGGCGCCACCATCGGTGCAGGATGTTGCGTTGGATCCAGCGCATGAGCTTGACCTGCTGCGCCAGACTTGTGGCGCCAGCCGGCATGAGTGGGTGTCAGTGCGGCGGCGGGATGGCTGCTATGTGTATGTGTCCCCCAATTGCGAAGCGCTGACGGGCTACACTGCCCAGGAAATGCTGGCCGACAAGATGCTGATGCAGCAGATCGTGCATCCCCATGATCACTGGCTGCTGGAGCGGCATTTGACGCAAGAGTGGGAAGCGCATGCGTCGCTGTTGTGCGTACTGCGACTTACCCACCGGAGCGGCAGCGTGCGCTGGATTGAGCACACCTGCGCGCCGCTGTTTGATGAATCGGGCGCATGGATCGGCCGCCGGTCGGTTAATCGCGACATCACCGACAGCAAGATGCTGGAGCAAACCCTGGAGGAAGCCCGCCACGACACCGCCGGCTTGTTCCACGCCCTGCAGTATCCCGCCTTCATCGTCGATCAGGAACAGCGCATTACGGCCGTCAATGCGCCGGCGCAACAATTGCTGGGCATGCGTGAAAAGGAGATCGTGGGGCAGCCGTGCCATGAGCTGCTGTCAAAAAACGTGCTACCGGAAGGGCAATGCCCGCTGCAGCAATGTCTCGCCAGCGGCGCGGTCACCACGCTGGAAGCCCACAACACGCACACCCGCGCCGTCTTTTTGATTACCTGCGCGCCGTTGCCGTCGAACAATCAAGCCCGGCGTGCGCTGATCACGCTGGTGGACGTCAGCGCGTTGCACCGCGCGCGGCTGAGTTCGGAAGAGAACGAGCGCCGCTATCGCCTGCAGTTTGAAGACATGCCGGTGGCGTTGCTGGAAGAGGATTTCTCGGACATCAAGCACATGATCGAGACCGTGCGCGCCAGCGGCGTGCAGGATTTCAATGAGTATTGCCGCCGCAATCCGAAATTTATCAGCGACTGCGCCGCGCGCGTGCGCGTGCGTGCCATGAACAAAGCCGCGCGGACACTGGGGGGTGTTGCGCAAGTGGATGACTATGTGCAACAGCGCGGCACGCTGATGACCGAGGTCAGTTGGAATACCATGCGCGACAGCATCCTTGCCATCGCGTGCGGGCGGACAACGTTTGCGGTGGATTCCGTCGTGTGCCCGCGCCCGAACGATGCCATCACCATCCAGCTCAGTTGGACGATTGCGCCCGGACATGAAGCCAGCTGCGACCGCGTGCTGCTGTGCCTGATTGATTTGACGGATCGGCAGCGCCTGCAAGACGAGCTGATCCTGGCCCACAAAGCGCGCGCCATCGAAGCCCTGGCCGGCGGCATCGCACACGAGTTCAACAACCTGTTGACGATCATCTCGGGCAATCTATCCTTGCTGCTGATTGACATGGCCGGCACGCATCCCTGCTATGACAAGTTAAAGACGATGGAGCACTGTGTTGAGCAGGGCGCCGAAGTGACCTGGCGTTTGCTGGGCTTTGCCCACAGCGGCACGCTGCTCAGGCACCCGCTCGAACTCAACGCGCTGTTGCAACGCAACCAGCTGATCCTCCAGCGCCTGTGCGGTTCCATCCGCTTGACGGTGGTTGCCGCCGGCACGCCGTTGCTGGTGGATGTCGACCGTCTGCAGATCGAGCAAGCAATCGTGTACCTGCTGCTCAATCTCACGCGCGAAGCGCAAAACACGGCCACCCTGACGTTGCAGGCCAGCCTGTGTGTGCTCACGGACGAACACGCGCGGCGTCTCGGCATCGCGCCCGGCGCCTACGCCAGTATTGTGCTGGGCAAGCCAGACTATGTGGCCGGTCGCGAACAGGCCTGCGATCCCACGGATGTTCGTGCGCGCACCCACACCCCGGTTCAAGTCGGCACTGCGCTGGCCAACACCATTGTGGCGCAGCATCGCGGCGTGCTGGGCATGGCGCCGGATGGCGCCGGCGCGCCCGCGTATCGAATGCTGCTGCCCGTGTCGGCGCGGGCGGAGGAAGCCGCGGATGCCGTTGAAGACCCGGCCGCGTTTCCCCTCGGCAATGGCGAAACTGTTTTGGTGGTGGATGACGAAAACCTGGTCGTGACCGTCGCGGGCCTGATGCTAACGCGCTTGGGCTACACGCCCTTGCTGGCGCAAACCAGCCAGGAAGCCTGCGCCTTGATGGAGCAGCACCGCGCCGACATCAAAGTCGTCATTCTGGACATCATCATGCCCGACATGACCTGCGAGGAGATCTACCTGCAACTGCATGCGCGCCAGCCCAAGGCGCGCTTTCTCCTGGCCAGCGGCTATGCCCACAATGCCAAGGCACTCGGCACCTTGACCGACCGGCATTACGGCTATATTCAAAAGCCACTGCAATTGCAAATACTGGCAACGCTGCTACACGCCGCGCTGACAGCGTAGCTATAGCTAATCGTGGGTATTTCCTTTCGCGCGTGCGTTTCCGCCC
>JAPLST010000279.1:6048-17939 GCA_026398485.1 bacterium | reverse complement strand
GAGGTACCGACGCGGTATTCATTTCCGCGCCTGTGATGTAGCCGCGGAACGGCGTTCCGCGAGATGTGCTGCACGCCGCACGCCGTGCGTCGTCTACGGGCAGAGGCATCGACTGCGGTATTCATTTCCGCGCCCGTGATGTAGCCGCGGAACGGCGTTCCGCGAGAAAGGGGAGCCGCTTGCGTGCGGCGAATGCAGCGTCTGCGGCAGATTCGCAGCGCGGGGGTCTGGCAGATTAAGATAATGAATATCCAATATTGAACACTCAATGGCTATAAAAATGAATTGCGGCAAAACTATTTTTCCCTGAACCCTGAATCCCGCCGCTGGCGGGACTCCAAGCAGCCCTGAACCCTTTAGCGGCGGGATCGCGGGCACTCAGGCATCGGGCGCCGGCGCGGCCGTTTGCGCGCGGCAGTCCGCCTTCACGTCGGCCGGGATGCAGGCCAGCGCAGCGTAGATCAGCAGCGGGACAATCAGCAGGTCGTCCAATTGACCGAGTACCGGAATGAAGTCGGGAATGAGGTCAATCGGCGAGACCAAATAGGCCAGCGCGCCCGCCAAGAGCCAGCGGGAAAGCCTGGAAATTATAGCACTTTGTCTGTTTGTCTGGATTCTGCCGGGCCATTTTGGCACACACGGCGCAAAAAGGCGCAACAAAAAGCCAACACCAAGCGCAATCTACATTGTATGTCGTTTGTAATGAACTATTTACACTTATGGCACCAAAATTGCTTTTGTCTTTTGTACGATTTTGACTGCAATTTTATAATATAAAGGAGATAGATTATGGCAAAACAAGCAAGAGTTATCGGCATCGACCTCGGCACCACCAATTCGTGCGTGGCGGTCATGGAAGGCAATGAACCGGTGGTGATCGCCAACAGTGAAGGCGGCCGCACGACTCCTTCCGTGGTTGCCTTCGCGAAGGACGGCGAGCGCCTGGTCGGCACGATTGCCAAGCGCCAGGCGGTGACCAACCCGGAGAACACGATTTTCTCGATCAAGCGCTTCATGGGCCGCAAGCATTCGGAAGTTGAAACCGAAGAGAAGCTGGTGCCGTATAAGATTGTCGAGCGCAAGAACGGCGACGTGGTCGTCAACATCCAGGGCAAAGAATACACGCCGCCGGAAATCTCGGCCATGATTTTGCAGAAGATGAAACAGACCGCCGAAGATTATCTGGGCGAGCCGGTGACGCAAGCGGTGATCACCGTGCCGGCCTATTTTAATGACGCGCAACGGCAGGCGACCAAGGATGCCGGGCGGATTGCCGGCCTGGAAGTGCTGCGGATCATCAATGAGCCGACGGCCGCCAGTCTGGCCTACGGCCTTGACAAGAAGAAGGACGAGCGCATCGCGGTGTACGACTTGGGCGGCGGCACGTTCGACATTTCAATCCTGGAAATTGGCGACGGCGTCTTTGAAGTGAAGAGCACCAATGGCGACACGCATCTGGGCGGCGACAATTTCGACCAGGCCGTGCTGGATTATATCGCCGACGAGTTCAAGCGCGAGAACGGCATTGACCTGCGCAAGGACAAGATGGCCTTGCAGCGCCTGAAAGAGGCCGCCGAAAAGGCCAAGATCGAATTGTCGTCCTCGATGCAGACCGACATCAACCTGCCGTTCATCACCGCCGACGCCACCGGCCCGAAGCATTTGCAGATGACGCTGACGCGCGCCAAGCTCGAGCAGTTGTGCGGCGAGTTGATCGAGCGGTCGCGCGGGCCGGTGCTGCGCGCCATGAAAGACGCCGGCGTGAAGCCGGGTGACATTGATGAAGTCGTGCTGGTGGGCGGCATGACGCGCATGCCGGCCGTGCAACAGCTGGTGCGCGATGTGTTTGGGAAAGAGCCGCACAAGGGCGTCAACCCGGATGAAGTCGTGGCGATTGGCGCGGCGATCCAGGGCGGCGTGCTGTCCGGCCAGGTGAAGGACGTGCTGTTGCTGGATGTGACGCCGTTGTCGCTCGGGATCGAGACGCTGGGCAGCGTGATGACCAAGCTGATCGAGCGCAACACGACAATTCCGTGCAAGAAGAGCCAGGTGTTCTCGACCGCGTCGGACAATCAGCCGGCGGTCTCGATCCATGTGCTGCAGGGCGAGCGCGAGCTGGCGACGGACAATCGCACGATCGGGCGTTTCGACCTGGTCGGCATTCCGTCCGCGCCGCGTGGCGTGCCGCAAATTGAAGTCACCTTCGACATTGACGCCAACGGCATTTTGCATGTGTCGGCCAAGGACATGGGCACCGGCAAAGAGCAGAAGATCCGCATCGAGGCGTCCAGCGGCCTGAACGAGAGCGAGATTCAGAAGATGGTCAAGGATGCCGAGGCGCATGCCGCGGATGACAAGGACCGGCGCGAGGTGATCGACCTGCGCAACCAGGCGGATCAGGTGCTGTACCAGACCGAGAAGACCTTGAAGGAGCACGGCAGCAAAGTGCCGGACAGCGACCGCACGGCGATTGAGGCCGCCGCAGAAGAGCTGCGCAAGGTGAAAGACGAAGGCGGCAAGGAAGAGATCCAAGCCAAACTCGAGGCGTTGAACCAGGCGTCGCACAAGCTGGCGGAAGCCATGTACAAGGATGCGCGCACGCAGCCGCCGCCCGGGCCGGAGCAGGCCGGGCCGGATGCGGACGCGGGCACCCAAGCCGGCCCCGACGCCGGTGCAGCAAAGAAAGGCGGGGATGACAATGTTGTCGACGCCGATTACGAGGAAGTGAAGTAAGGATGCTCATGGTATGTACTGTTTAGTGATTCTCAAATAACCCCCTCAACTATAAGGAAGAGGAAAGATGAAGAAGATCAAACCACTGTCCGATCACATTTTGGTGCAACGCGCGGAAGCGAAGGACGTCGTGAAAGGCGGCATTGTGATTCCTGATTCGGCCAAAGAAAAGCCGCAAGAGGCAATCGTCAAGGCAGTCGGCCCCGGCAAGCTTGAAGAAGGCAAGCGCATCCCGTGCGAGCTGAAAGTTGGCCAGCGCGTGCTGATCACCAAGTACGGCGGCACGGAAGTCAAGGTTGACGACCAGGAATACATGCTCGTGCGTGAAGACGATGTGATTGCGATTCTTGAAGACTAATTCGGTTGCTTATTTTCTAACGACAGGTTAAGGAGTACCACAAATGGCTGCAAAACAATTACTGTTTGATGACAAGGCGCGCCAGGCGATTTTGCGCGGCGTCGAGACGCTCAGCAAAGCCGTCAAGGTGACGCTGGGGCCCAAGGGCCGCAATGCGATCCTTGATAAAAAGTTCGGTTCACCGACCGTGACCAAGGACGGCGTCACCGTCGCCAAGGAGATCGAGCTGCAGGATCCGTTCGAGAACATGGGTGCGCAGATGGTGCGCGAAGTGGCCTCGAAGACCTCGGATGTGGCCGGCGACGGCACGACGACGGCGACCGTGCTGGCTGAGGCAATTTACAAGAAAGGCCTCAAGCACATCACCGCCGGCGCCAACCCGATCAGCGTCAAGCGCGGCGTGGACAAGGCGGTTGAAGCCGTCATCGCCGAGCTGAAGTTGATCTCGAAGAGCGTCAGCAACGAGAAAGAGATTGAGCAAGTCGCGTCGATTTCCGCCAATGGCGACAGCGAGATCGGCAAGATCATCGCCGACGCCATGCAGAAAGTCGGCAAAGACGGCACGATCACGGTTGAAGAAGCCAAGAGCATCGAGACGACGCTCGAGGTGGTGGAAGGCATGCAATTCGACAAGGGTTACACCTCGCCGTACTTCATGACCAATGCCGACACGATGGAATGCGTGCTCGAGGAGCCGTACATTCTGATCCACGAGAAGAAGATCAGCGTGATGAACGACCTGCTGCCGCTGCTGCAAAAGATCGTCCAGACCGGCAAGCCGCTGGTGATCCTGGCCGAGGACATTGAAGGCGAGGCGCTGGCCACGTTGACGATCAACAAGCTGCGCGGCACGTTCTCGTGCTGTGCGGTCAAGGCCCCGGGCTTTGGCGATCGCCGCAAAGCGATGATGGAAGACATCGCGATTCTGACGGGCGGCACCTTCATCAGCGAGGAACTCGGCGTCAAGCTCGAGAACATCAAGATCGAAGAGCTGGGCCGGGCCGGCCGGATGGTGATCGACAAGGAAAACACGACGATCGTCAATGGCAAAGGCAAGACTTCGGCGATCAAGGGCCGGATCGAGCAGCTCAAGCTGCAGATCGAGAAGACGACCAGTGATTATGACCGCGAGAAGCTGCAGGAGCGGCTGGCGAAGCTGGCCGGCGGCGTGGCGGTCATTCATGTGGGCGCGGCGACCGAGACCGAGCTGAAGGAAAAGAAGGCGCGCGTCGAGGATGCGCTGCACGCGACCCGTGCGGCCGTCGAAGAAGGCGTGGTGCCGGGCGGCGGCGTGGCGCTGCTGCGCTGTCTGCCGGCGCTTGAAAAAGTCAAGGCCAGAGGCGACGAGAAGCTGGGCGTCGAGCTGATCCAGGAAGCGATCTGCGCGCCGACCCGCGAGCTGTGCAACAATGCCGGCGTCGAGGGCTCGATCGTGATCGAGAAGATCAAGGCCGAGAAAGGCAATTACGGCTACAATGTCGCGACCGACAAGTACGAAGACTTGGTCGTCGCGGGCGTGATTGACCCGACCAAGGTGACGCGCACGGCGCTGCAGAATGCGGCGTCGGTGGCGAGCCTGCTGCTGACCACCGAATGCATGGTGACAGAAATTCCTGAAAAGGAAAAGCCGATGCCGGGCGGCCCGGGCGGCGGGCACGGCGGCATGGGCGGCGGGGACATGTACTAAACCGCAGCGACAGTCCCCCGGGGATTGTTCGTGAATGAAAAACGCGCGGGCGCACCACGGCCCGCGCGTTTTTTTATTGCCGCAGGTTATTCTTATATAAATCTGCTATACTATCCCCACGGGCTGCGCAGACAATGCCGCGGCCACGCCGTTATTCACCGTAACTATGAGGAGTTCAATTATGGCAGACGACAAACCCGGGTACGATGATACCCCGATCATTCCAGGACAAACCTGGAAAGTGCATGACAAGAACCGGCCGCAGGCGCGCATCGTCACGCCCGGCACGGCCTGCACGCCGGAGAAGCCCGGCAGCGCGCCGTCCGACGCGATTGTGCTGTTCGACGGCAAAGACCTGACCAACTGGCGCGGCCGCGACGGCGCCGCCAAATGGAAACTTGAAAACGGTTACATGGAAGTCGTGCCGTCGACCGGCGACATCCAGACCGTGCAGGAATTTGGCGATTGCCAATTGCATCTCGAGTGGGCCGAGCCGGCCGTCGTCAAGGGCGAAAGCCAAGGGCGCGGCAACAGCGGCGTTTTCTTGATGGGCACGTACGAAATCCAAGTGCTGGACTGCTATCAGAATCCGACCTATGCCGACGGCTCGACGGGTGGCATTTATGGCCAATGGCCGCCGCTGGTCAACGCCTGCCGCAAGCCGGGTGAGTGGCAGGCCTATGACATTATCTGGCTCGCGCCGCGCTTTGAGAACGGCAAACTGATCCGGCCGGCGCATGTGACCGTGCTGCAGAACGGTGTGCTGCTGCATCATCACAAAATGCTGATCGGGCCGACGTGCCATCGCACGGTCGAGCCGTACAAGCCGCATCCGCCAGTCGGGCCGCTCAAGCTGCAGGATCACGGCGACTTGGTGCGCTTCCGCTACATCTGGTATCGCCCGTTGCGCGACTACGACGAATAAGCCGTTAAATTCTCGTGCGCCACGAGAATTTATGGTTGCAGAGGTGCAGAAGTTGGCGATGGTTCCGTGCGCGGTGCCAGCCGTTGAAAGATGCGATCGGGAAATTGCAGCGGCATTCAGCCGATCGGGAGATCGGCGTTCCCGGCGCGGCGTGCAGCACATCACTAAATTCTCGTGCGCCACGAGAATTTATGGTTGCAGCGGTGCAGAAATTGGCGGCGGTTCCGTACGCGGTGCCCTACGATCCCGCCGCCGTTTTCCCAATCCCTGTGCTTTCCTTTTCCTGCCGGTAATGCTATAGTAAGGGCATGCTGTTCCCGGGATTGCGATTGATTCACGAACAGGAGCTTGCCGGCCATGCCAACTACTGCACCGAATTTCGACCACACCTCTGTTGCCGAGACACTGAAAACACTCGGTGTCGATGCCACACAAGGCTTGACGTCGGCGGAAGCCACCGCCCGGCTTGCGCGCTATGGCCGTAACGCCCTTGAGGAAAAAAAGAAGAGCCAGTTCGGTGTTTTACTCGGTTTTCTCTGGGGCCCGATTCCCTGGATGATCGAGCTGGCGGCCATCATGGCCTTGTGCGTGCATGACTACGGTGACTTCGCAATCATCATGGGCTTGCTGATCTTCAACGCCGCGCTGGGCTTCTTTGAGGAGCATGCCGCAACCAACGCGCTGGCCGCGCTCAAGGGCGCGCTGGCCCGCACGGCGCGCGTCTTGCGCGACCGGCAGTGGCGGGAGGTGGACGCCGCAACGCTGGTGCCGGGCGACATCATCCGCCTGCGCATGGGCGATGTGGTGCCGGCCGACGCCAAACTGGTTGACGGCGACTATCTCAGTGTTGACCAGGCCGCACTGACCGGCGAGTCGTTGCCAGTCAGCAAGAAGACCGGTGATCCGGCCTATTCCGGCTCGATTGTCAAAAAGGGCGAGATGGCCGGCGTCGTGACCGCGACCGGCGCGCACACGTTCTTTGGCCGCACCGCCGCGCTGGTGCAAAGCGCCGGTGCAACATCGCATTTCCAGAAGGCGGTCATGCGCATCGGTGATTTTCTGATCGTGATCGCCGTGGTGCTGGCGCTCATTCTGGTGGCCGTGCAATTGGCGAAGCATGCGGATGTCCTGCGCCTGGCCGAATTCGTCCTGATCCTGCTGGTGGCGTCCGTGCCAGTGGCCATGCCGGCGGTGCTGTCGGTGACCATGGCACTGGGCGCCAAAATGCTGGCCAAGCACAAGGTGATTGTCGCGCGCCTCGAGGCGATCGAGGAAATGGCCGGCATGGATATTTTGTGTTCGGACAAGACCGGCACGCTGACGCAAAACACCTTGACCTTGGGCGAGGTGCAGGCGTGGGCCGGCGCCGATCCGCAGGCCGTGTTGCTGGCCGGCGCCTTGGCCTCGACGCCGGCGGACAAGGACCCGCTTGACATGGCCGTGCTGGGCGGATTGAAAGATGCGGCCGTGCTGCAGCCTTATCAACAAAAAACATTTGTGCCGTTTGATCCGGTGGCGAAGCGCACGGAAGCAACCATCACGGATGCCGGTGGCGTGACGTTCTTTGTCACCAAGGGCGCGGCGCAGGTTATTATTGGGCTGGCCAAGCTGGCGCCGGCGGCGGCTGCGCAAGCGACCGCGCTGGTTGCCGCGTGGGCCGCCAAGGGCTATCGCACGCTTGGTGTCGCCCGCGCGGCCACCCAGGACCAGTGGCAATTATTGGGCTTCCTGCCGTTGTTTGACCCGCCGCGCCCGGATTCGAAGGCAACCATTGCGGCGGCGCACGCGTGCGGCATCGCCGTCAAGATGGTGACCGGTGACAGCGTCGCGATTGCGGCCCAGATTGCCGGCCAACTCGGCATGGGCACGCACATTCAGCCAGCCACGGATTTGTTCACGGGCGATGTCACCAAGGGGCAGATTCCGCTGGATGTGGCCGCCAAGGTTGAGCAGGCGGAGGGCTTCGCGCAGGTGTTTCCCGAACACAAATATGCGATCGTCAAGGCGCTGCAAGAGCGCGGCCACATTGTCGGCATGACCGGCGATGGCGTCAATGATGCCCCGGCGCTGAAACAGGCGGATGTCGGCATTGCTGTCTCGGGCGCGACCGATGCAGCGCGTGCCGCAGCGGCCATGGTGCTGACCAACCCCGGCCTGGCGGTCATCATTGACGGCATCAAGGAGGCCCGGCGCATCTTCGAGCGCATGACCAGCTATGCCATCTATCGCATTGCGATGACGACCGCCATCATGTTCTTCATCGTGCTGGCCACGATCATCTACGGCTTTTTCCCGCTCACGCCGATCATGATCATTGCCCTGGCGCTGCTTGATGACGTGCCAATCATGGCGATTGCATTCGACAACACGGCCGTGGCGCCCAAACCGGTGCGCTGGGAGATGAGCCGCATTCTTACGATTGCTTCGCTGCTGGGCGTTGCGTCGGTCGTGCAGAGCTTTGGCCTGATGTACTTGGGCCAGACCGTTTTCGCCCTGACACAGCCGGCGCTGCAGACCATGATGTTCCTGCAACTTGTCGCGGGCGGGCATTTGATGCTGCTGGTCACGCGCACGACCGGCCCGTTCTGGCGCCCGCCGTATCCGGCCGGCAAGCTGTTCTGGGCGATCACCGCCACGCAACTGCTGGCCGTGCTGATGTGCGCATACGGCTGGGGCGTGCCGAAAGTGCCGTGGTCGTTGATTGGCTGGGTCTGGCTGTATAACGCGATCTGGATGCTGGTGCAGGACATCATCAAACTGCGGGCTTATCACGAGTTGGCGCAACGGGCCAACGCGCAAACACCATTCCTTGCGCGCCTAAAAGCAGCCCTGGATCCGCACGGAAATTTGCACCATGGCTGAGCCAAAGCCCGCACCGCCGCCTGCGCCGCGCATACGCTTTCCTTTGTGTCTTGGCATGCGCCCGTTCGCGCGCGCAACTTTTGTGCAGGATGTGCTGGCGGGCTTGACCTTGGCAGCGATGACCATTCCGCAGGCGCTGGGCTACACCAAAATTGCCGGCACGCCAGTGATCACCGGTTTGTACACCTTGCTGCTGCCGCTGCTGGCCTTCGCGCTGTTCGGCGCGTCGCGCTATCTGGTGGTGGCGGCTGACTCGGCGACGGCCGCGATTCTGGCCGTGGGCCTGGCCGGCATGGCGGCGACCGCCAGCCCACACTATGTCGAGCTGGCGTCCATGGTGGCGCTGCTGACCGCCGGCTTGCTGCTATTGGCGCGCTTGCTGCGGATTGGCTTCCTCGCGGACTTCCTCTCGCGCACCGTGCTGGTCGGTTTCCTGACCGGTGTCGGCGTTCAGGTCGGCATCGCCGTCTTCGGCGAAATGCTGGGCATTGACGTGGGCGGCACCAGCAGCGTCAAACAGTTCATGGCAATTGTGACGCTGCTGCCGAAAACGCACGGGCCGACGCTGCTGGTGTCCTGCGCGGTGATTGGCCTGATTGTCGGCATGCCCCGCCTGACGCGCAGGCTGTCGGGCGCATTACTCGCGGTGGTCGGCGCGATTGCCGTGAGTGCCTGGCTGGACTTCAGCGGGCATGGCATTGCCGTGCTGGGCCGCGTGCCGGGCGGGTTGCCCGCGTTGCGCGTGCCGTCGGTGAGCTATGAGGAATTCCGCGTGCTGCTGCCCATTGCGCTGTCGTGCTTCGTCATGATCATTGCCCAAAGCGCGGTGACCGCGCGGGCCTATGCCATGCGCCACAACAATCCCTTCAACGAAAATGCCGATCTGCTGGGCTTGTGCGCCGCCAATGCCGCCGCCGCGCTAAGCGGCACCTTTGTCGTCAATGGCAGCCCGACCCAGACCGCCATGGTGGAAAGCGCCGGCGGGCGCAGCCAGCTGGCGCATGTCTCGGCCGCGCTGGTGGTCGCCTTAGTCTTGCTGTTCCTGACCGGCCCGTTGCGCTTCCTGCCGGTGTGCGTGCTTGGCGCGATTGTCTTTGTGGTCGCGGTGAAACTGGTGGACGTGCGCGGCTTGCGCGATATCCGCCAGTGCAGCACGAAAGAATTCATGCTGGCGCTCATCACGGCGGCCGCGGTGGTCGGTGTCGGTGTCGAGGCCGGCATTCTCCTGGCGATTGTCTTGTCGCTGCTCGACCATATCCAGCACAGTTACCGGCCGCACACCGCCGTGCTTGCAATGGATGCCGCCGGCCATTGGCAAATGGCGCCGGTGACACCCGGCCGGATGACCGACGATGGCATGATCGTCTATTGGTTTGGCAACGGCCTGTATTATGCCAATGCGGCCTATTTCAACGAGCAGGTGCAGCAACTGATCAGCCACGCGCCCACGCCGGTGCGCTGGTTGGTGGTGGATGCCGGCGCGATCCCCGAAGTGGATTACACCGCGCGCGGCATGCTGATCGAGCTGCAGCGCAATCTGGCGTTTGACCACAAAGAAATCACGCCGGTCGTCGGCGCCCAAAACCTGTACGACACGTTGCGCGACTGCCTGGCCGCGTATCGCGCGCAGGACGGCACAGCCGCACCGATCACCGGCCACTGATCTGCCGGTACGCCACGCGCGCCGCGCGGGGCGCGCCGAACGAAGAGATCGTCCACACCACGGCGGCGAACCATGGGGGCACACAATGGGGGTCAGGCGTGAACACTTGACACATGGTAAAGGTATCTTGCGCGAAGTTAAAAGTACGGTGACGCGCACCAAGCGCCACGTGCGGCTGGCCCCTAAATGTAGTCCAAGCCGTATTCGCAGAGCGGCAGCGGCAGGCAGTGCTGCCAGCCTTCCGGCATCGCAGGTGCATCGGGCGCGCCCCACAGGAACGCAGCGGCGCGGTCATCCGTCAAAGTAATGCTGGTGGTTGCGTCGCCTATGACAAAGCCTTGTTCGCGTGGCAAACCGTGCAGGTGCGCCAGTCCGTGCTGTTCCCAATAAGGTTGCAATTGGTCAAGCAACGCCGGTCCATCAATCACCAGGATGGTGCCGGAAAATGTTGCATCGGCCACCGTGCCGGCGCGCAGCAAGACAGGCGCCAGACGCTGCTCATGCGCCGGCAAAATGAAGGTGAGCGGGCTCTGCCAGTGCGGCGGGAACGCGTTGGCGCATTGCGTCACGGCCCCCACATCGCCACGCCACTCTTCAATGGTCAGCGTGTCCGCGCCGCAGGTGTACACCCAATACGCGACCATGGCATCCCCGCGCCAGGCGCCCATGGTGATCCGCCCGCAGGGCTGCGCCAAGGCGGCGCGGTCGAGGGTTTGGACGGTGCGCACGAAATGTGGCGATTCGGTTTCATACAACGCCAGCAGATGGGGCGCATCCCCGCTGGCGTACGGCCGCCAGACAAGATCATGTGCCTGCCAATGCCGCCAGCGTTCATGGGGTAAGGTGTGCCGCCGGAACCGCCCGGCAAAGCGCGCGCCGCGGCGCAGGTACAAACCGCGCCCGCCGGAGATCAATAAAACACCCGCGCCGCACCGTCGCGCATGCGTGATGACCGCGTCAAACAAAGCCGTGCCGAGGCCCTTGCCGGCACAGGCGGGCAAGGTGCATACCGCGCCCACGAGCCCGACCCGTACGCGCGCGGCGCCGATCACCAGCGTTTTGAAGATTACCCCGCAATGCGCCACGAGCGTGCCACCCTCGGCAATCACCCAGCAATTGGGCGCGTTGCCCGCCGCCAGGAACAGCGGGAATTCAAGGCCCATGGATACGCCGCCGCCGGTGCGGAAGACCGTGTCGGTCAATTCTATCAGCTTCTGAACTTCAGAACTTTTGCATTGACGAGGTGCGCCGGGCATGCGTCAAGCTGGGTTCGGCGTTATTTCCAGCAGATGCACTTCAAGCGGAACGGGTCGTTCAGATCCGGATGCTGGGGCAGCACCCGCGCCGCCAAGCCATGCAAGCCGCTGGTGTCGCAGGTCAACGTGCCTTCGTACACGGCCACATTGTTGTCGCGCCGCGCCGTGCATACCAGTTGAAGTGCGTGGCCGCCCTCGATTTTGCGATCCGCGCCCATCCGCCCGATGTACAACTCGACGGCGACATCATCGCACGACAGCGCACCCAGGCGCACAGTGACGGAGACCGGCAGACTCTGCTTGACAAAGACTTTGTCGGACGTCGTGATCTCCACCTGCTCGATGGCCACGCCCTGCCAGTGGGCGCGCACCTGTTCGGTCCAAGCCGCCAGTGCGCGGCCGCGCAC
>JAPLST010000279.1:0-6023 GCA_026398485.1 bacterium | reverse complement strand
GCCGCGCGCAAGGTTTTTTGCGGCCAATTGTTGAAAGTGCTCGTGGGCCGGCATGTACAGCGAGGTGGTGTATTCCTGCACCATGCGCGAAGTGTTGAAAACCGGGCACAAGGTCTGCAGCGAGGCTTTCATCATGGCGATCCACTCGCGCGGCAAGTTGTCGGAGGTGCGGTCGTAAAACAGCGGCACCACTTCGCGTTCGAGAATGTCGAACAGCTCTTCTGATTCGATGCGATCCTGCAGTTCCGGATCACTGTACTCCTCGCCGCGCCCAATGGCCCAGCCCACGCCGCGCTGATAGCCCTCGTCCCACCAGCCGTCCAAAATGCTCAAATTCAAGCCGCCGTTGGCGACGACTTTCATGCCGCTGGTGCCGCTGGCCTCGAGCGGCCGGCGCGGCGTGTTGAGCCAGACATCCACGCCCTGCACCATGGCGCGCGCGACGGTCAAGTCATAATCCTCGAGGAACACCAGCCGGTGGGTCAGATTCGCCTCGTGCGCAAAATGCACGATTTCGCGGATCAACTGTTTGCCGCCGGTGTCATGCGGATGCGCCTTGCCGGCGAAAATGAACTGTACCGGGCGCTGGGTGTTGCGCAGCAGTTTGCACAGGCGCTCTTTGTCGCGCAACAGCAAGGTGGCGCGCTTGTAGGTGGCATAGCGGCGGGCGAAGCCGATCGTCAGTGCGTCCGGCAGCAGCGTTTCCTTGGCGCGCTTGATATCGCTGTCCGGCAAGCCGCGCCGCTGATACTGCTGCACCAGGCGTGCGCGCGCAAACGAGACCAGGCGCTCGCGCCGGCGCTCATGCGTGCTCCACAGCTCATCATCGGGAATTTTGTGAATGTTCTGCCAAATCTCCGCGCTGGTGATGTCGGTCTGCCAGTCGCTGCCCAGGTAGCGCTCCAGCAGGTCGAACATTTCGCGCGAAACGACCGACGGAACATGCACGCCATTGGTGACATAGGAAATGGGAATTTCGTGTTCGGGCACGCCGGGCCAGTCATACATCCACATTTTCCGCGCCACGCACCCATGCAGCTTGCTGACGCCGTTGCAATAGGCCGAGGTGTGAATTGCAAACAACGCCATGTTGAACGGATCGCGCTCGCCCTGGCCTTCCGCCCGGCCTAGGCGCATCAGGTCCGCCATGGTGATGCCCAGGCTGCGGAGGTACTCGCCCAGATACGTGTCCATCAGGCGCTGGTCAAACAAATCAATGCCGGCTGGCACGGGCGTGTGGGTTGTAAAAATGGTGCCGGCGCGCGTGGTGGCCAGGGCTTCGGCAAACGAGCATTGTTTTTCCTGCATCATCATGCGAATGCGTTCGAGCGCCATAAACGCCGAATGGCCCTCGTTCATGTGGCAGACTGTCGGGATAAACTGCAAGGCCGTCAGCGCGCGAATGCCGCCAATGCCCAGCACGATTTCCTGGCGGATGCGCATCTGCGTGTCGCCGCCGTACAATTGCTGAGTGATGCTGCGATCGTCCGGTGCGTTCTGCGCCAGATTCGTGTCCAGCAAATACAGGGGCGTGCGGCCAACCTGCACGCGCCAGATCTGCGCGACCACTTTGCGCCCGGCCATTTCAACGGTGATGGTCCGTGGCGCGCCATCGGCCGTGCGCTCGAGCGTCACCGGCATGTTGTAAAAATCATTGTCCGGATACAATTCCTGCTGCCAGCCGTCGGCATTCAGGTATTGCCGGAAATAGCCTTGCTGGTATGCCAAGCCGACGGCGGCCAACGGCACGCCCAGATCGCTGGCCGACTTCAAATGATCGCCCGCCAGCACGCCCAAGCCGCCCGAGTAGGTCGCGATGCATTCGCTCAAACCAAATTCCATCGAGAAGTAGGCCACCTTGGTTTGCGTGGATTTGCCAAAGGTCTTGTGATACCAACTGCGCGCCATTTCATAGGCCTGCAAATTCACCACGGCGCGATCCATGTGCGACAAAAAGCTGTCGTCGCGCGCCAGCGCCTCGAGGCGCTCCTGCTTGATCATGCCCAGCAGCAGCACGGGGTTGTGATGCGCCTCCTCCCACAAATTCAAATCCATGCGGCGAAACAGCGCAATCGTGTCGTGATCCCACGACCAGTGCAGATTGTAAGCCACATCCACCAGCGGACTCAGCCGTTCGGGCAATCGCGGAAACACTTGCAGCAATTGAAAGGTCGGCGTGCTCATAGTTCTACCATGTGTGGTTAGTGCCTGCAAGCGCCGGCGGTCGGTCGGCGCCACGGCATGGAAAGTATACCAAAACCAGCGCAGACCTGCACGGCCGCGCGTGCAAGCGGGTCTGCAAGGGTACATCCGCGGAACCGCATGCAGACTTGCCCCGGATCACGGATGCGAAAACGCATGCAACGGTCGGTACCTCTGCCCGTAGCCGCCGCACGGCGTGCGGCGTGCAGCACATCGGGCGGAACGCCGTTAAATTCTCGTGCAACACGGTAATTTATGGTTGCAGAGGTGCATCACGGGCGCGTTATTGCGTGTGGCATGTGTTTCTGCCCGTAGCCGACGCACGGCGTGCGGCGTGCAGCACATCGCACGGAACGACGTTCCCGGCTATATCTGTGCAGATGCCGAGGCAAGCTCGGCGGAGAGCAGCAACACAACAACATCGCCGCCGGTTCGCCGCCGGTTTGTTGACACTGCCGGCCTATTGTGCTACACTCAAACAGTAACCTACGACAGGGGAACCCGATGAAACGGCAACTGGTCATCGCGCTGGTATGTCTACCCGCCGCGTCTGCTTTCTGTGATGTCACCATCTGGATGAACGAACTCACGGCGTGGTACGCCCAAGCGCGCACGGCGGTGCAGGCGCGCATGCAACCCGCCCTGGCGTCCATACCGGCGGCGCCCGTGCCGCCCGCCGCACGCCTCTTGCCGCCGCCCAACGACAACTTTGCCGACCGCATCGCGCTCGTCGGCGACACCGGCACGGCCGCCGGCGATACCACCGAGGCAACCATGGAACCGGGCGAGCCATGGCATGCTGATTATTTCGGCACCAATTCCATTTGGTGGTCGTGGGAGGCGCCCGATGACGGCGTCTTTGGCTTCGACACGTTGGGATCCAGCACCAGCGCCAAACTGATGATCTATTCCGGCAGCGCCCTTGTCTCGTTGACGCGCGTGGCGCAAGCGCCGAATCGCATGTTGAGCGCCACGCTGGTCGCAACCTCCGGAACCACCTACCAGATCGCCGTGTGCGGTGCCGAATCCGCCGACCAGGGCGCCGTCCAAGTGCGCTATTATCCCCAGATCATCAGCGACCCATTTGTCTTCCAAGTCGCCACCAACGAGCACAGCACACCCCTCGCTGCGCCGGACGGCAGTGTTTGCTTTGCGCCAGGCGCGACGTACATCACCTACAATGTCCGCAGCAACACGGTCGGCGTGTACAGTGAACTCGCCTTAAGTTATGCGATGGACACCTTGGGCGTGACGATTCGTACCAAAGCCGGAACCATGCTGCTCAACAACGCGCCTTTGCCGGGCATCAGCAATCCCTACGCGGTGCATGATTACAACGGCCGCGCCCTGCTGGCCTATGAATACAACAGCGGGCGTTTGGTGCTGTTCAAGGTTTCGCGGCACGGGCTCCAGAACGTGGCCGAACAGATTATCACCAGCCCGGCTGCGCTGATGAGTGTGTTTACCGCCAAGGATATTCGCCTGATGTTTATGGAGATGAGCGTGCTCGGTGGGCAACCCCGCCTGGGTGTGACGGCGTACAACAAGCAACTGCGCCGCCAGCTTTGGTCGCTGCCGCTTGAGGAAGGCGGGATCGATCATGTCACCGCGCCGCAAGGAGTTTTTTGCCGATCTGCCATCGGCTTGTACACGGTTGCCGCCACCGTGTACAAAAAAGGCGTGGCATTGTACACCCAAACAATCACGCTGCCGCCGGCGCCGGTGTTTGGCGAGGTGCGCGCCGAGTCGGACAACATGGCCGGCTTGCTCTTCTGGACCGCCGGCACCGACAACACCAACGGCCCGGTCTCCTATCTTGACAAAAAAGGCCACACGGTGATCAATGCGCTAACGTTCCCCGGCACGGACAACTGCTGGAGCTTTGGCGCCAGTAATGGCAAAATCATTTATTTGTCGCGGCCCGAAGGGCTGAATATCTCGGTGATTGCCTACCAAATCAGCGACGTGTTTGTTGAACTGGCACGCCAGCCCTTCGCCTCGTTTGATGAAGTCTTGCTGACCGGCGGCACGGCCACCATCATGCTGCGCGATGACAATCCGCCGCCAACCTTGAACGGCATGGTGCAATACGACAAACGCTTGCGCCGCGAAAAATGGAACAATCCGCTCACCCGCGGCGATGAACTCAACGACCTTGGCCACGGTGTCTTTAATCGCACCGCGTATGAGCCGGCCGGTGCCACGACCAACATCATGGTTAATATTTTCAACCGGCGCGGCACGCTGGCCGATCACACGCTGATTTACTAAACACGCCCGCCGGCGCTGCCGGCCCGATGCAACGCCTTGACCCACAACGCCTGCTGATCGAGCGCACCGGCGCGATGCGCCACTCCGCCCTCGTCTTTGCCGGCGAAAACACGCGCGTCGAGCCCGATGCCCTGCGCCAATTGCAGAACACGGCCAGTCTGGACGCTGATGCCATCGTGCTTGCCACACCCGATATCCACGTCGGCTTTGGCGTGCCGATCGGCTGCATCTTCGCCACGCCCAATCTGATTTCGCCCTGCGCGGTCGGCTATGACATCAATTGCGGCATGCGCCTGATGACCACGCCGCTGACCCGCGCGCAGTTCGACGCGCCGGCCGTCGCGCGCGCCATCGCCCGGCACATCCCGCTCGGCGAGGGCAAGCGCAACATCACCGTCACGCCCGCGCAGCTCGACGCGGTGCTGCAATCCGGGCTCGCGGCCGTGCCCGCACTGGCGGAAAAACACGCCGCCGTGGCCGCCGCCTTTGCGCCGGATGAATTCGCGCACGACGGCGCGCGCGTCGAAGACAATGGCAGCCTGCCGGGCGACCCCGCCGCCGTCAGCGCCCGCGCCAAAGAACGCGGCGGCAGCCAGTTGGCCTCGCTTGGTGGCGGCAATCATTTCATTGAGCTGCAATATGTGGAGACGGTGTTCAACAGCGCCATCGCGCGCGCCTTTGGCTTGGTTGAAAACCACATTGCCATCATGATTCATTCCGGCTCACGCGGCCTTGGCCATCAGGTTGCCGATGAACACATGCGCGCCGCGCGCGAGTGGGATGCGCGCCACGGCCACGCCTTGCCGGATCGCGATCTGGCCTACTTCGACCTCTACACCCGCGAAGGCACAGCCTATCGCGCCGCCATGAACGCCGCCGCCAATTTTGCGTTTGTCAATCGCTATCTGATGGCATTGCTGGTGCGCGCGGTCGTGCGTGAACACTATGGCGCTGACACGCCGCTGCCCGCGCTCTACGACGTGCCGCACAACATTGCAAAATTCGAAACGCATCACGGGATCGAGTATTGCGTCCACCGCAAAGGCGCGACGCGCGCGTTCGCCGCCGAACAAATGGCCGGCACGCCGTTCGCCGCGACCGGCCAGCCGGTCTTGATTCCTGGCTCGATGGGCACGGCCAGTTATGTGCTGGCGGGTGTGGCGACGGGGGCCGCCTCGCTCGTCTCCGTCAATCACGGCGCGGGCCGCGCGATGAGCCGCAGTGCGGCGCGCGGCAATGCCGGTCGTGGGCGCCCGGCGGCGATAAGCGACGCGGAATTCCGCCATTCGATGGACGGCATCAGTCTGATCTGTGAAGATCGCGCGGCGATCAAGGAAGAAGCGCCGGCGGCCTATAAAAACATTGATGAGATCATTCAAGTTGTGGCGCACGCCGGCCTGGCAAAGGTCGTTGCACGCCTGCGCCCACTGGCCGTTCTGAAAGGCTGACCACGTTATACATTCTCGCGCCGCGCGCCTGCGCTCACTGGCCGCTCTGCAAGGCAGCCCGTGTAATAAAATCTCGCGCCGCGCGCCTGCGCTCACTGGCCG
>JAPLST010000484.1 GCA_026398485.1 bacterium | reverse complement strand
TTTGGCCCGCGATGGTGCTTATGCGCCTTTCGTTCAATGTTCGATGTTCAATGTTGAGTGTTCGATATTAATACCCTCTTTGAGTATTTATGCCAATCCCATACTGCATCGGCGTCATCTGCGGATAATCAATGCAGCGCGGCGGTCAGGGCCTGACCGCCCTACCGCTCAGTTGCTTTGTGGCCGGCTGCTTCTCCGGCAGCGTCACAAACGGCGCGGGCAGCAATGTTGCCAGACTTGTCAGCGCGTACTCGCCGCGCGTGTTGGCTTGAATCACCAGCATGGCTGGCCCGAATTCGCTCAATACTTGGCGGCACAACCCGCACGGAATCGCCAGTTCGTGGTCGTCATAGACCACGGCCACCGCGCGGATCTGGCGCGCGCCTGCGGCAATTGCGCCCAGCGCCAGCACACGCAATATCCATCGGCCGATACGACCCGCTCGGCGCAGACGGTCGCGCCATACGACGCATTTTCCACATTGCAGCCGCCGTGGATTGCGCCCTCCGCCGTCAGCACGGCCGCGCCGACGCGAAATTTCGAGTACGGCGCATAGGCCGCCGTGCGCGCCGCGCAGGCGGCGCGAACCAAGCGCGTGATCATGCGTTTGTCTATTGCTTTCTTCAAGGTGCCCGTCGTTCGATGTGCCATGTGTCATCCTCGTTGCGGTAGATAATCCGGTCGTGCAAGCGGTCACGCCGGCCCTGCCAAAACTCTATCACGAGCGGTAGCACGCGATAGCCGCCCCACTGCGCCGGTCGCGCGACCGGCTGATTTGCATATTGTTGCTCGACGGCGCGATAGCTCTGCTCGAGCGCCGCGCGATCCGGCACGACTTGGCTTTGCGGCGAAGCAATCGCCGCACATTGGCTGCGGCGCGGCCGTTGCGCAAAATACGCGTCCGCCTCCGCGGTCGTCACCATTTCCACCAGCCCCTCCACGCGCACTTGCCGTTCCAGCGCATGCCATATGAACACCAACGCCGCGCGCGCATTCTGCGCAAATTCGCCCCCTTTGCGACTATCGTAATTCGTGAAAAACACAAAACCGCGCGGGTAAAATTCTTTGAGCAACACAATCCGCGCCGAAGGTATACCCTCGGCCGTTGCGGTCGCCAGCGTCATCGCATGCGGCTCGGGCACGCCCGCCGCAATGGCTTCCTCCAGCCAAGCGCCAAACTGCACGAACGGGTCGCGCGCCATGGCCTGTTCGTCCAGCACACCGAAGGTATACTCGCGCCGCGTTGCGGACAGCGAACCTTGCTGTTGATGCAATTCGTGCATGGCACTATTGTACTATTATTCCTAATTCGCTATACTCTTATTCGTTAAATATATTGCACCTTAACTTGGATTTTTATGAAAACGGTTACGCCTGTCAACGGTATGCGCATCACCGAAAATGTGCGCCTGCGTCCCGGCACTTATTTTCTGCCGGACGGCCTGACGATCGCCGCGGATCATGTCACGGTGGATGGACGCGGTGTGCATTTGATCGGCCCGGGCGGCCACGGCACCGGCGTGACACTGCGCCGCCGCACGCATGTCACCGTGACGGGCCTGGCCCTGTCGTATTATTATTTCGGCATTGCCGCCTATCAATGCCGCGCCCTGACCGTGCGCGACAATACCGTGCGCGCAACCGCCGCCGTGCCATCGGACACCATGCCCCTCGACATCTGGATCCCGCTCAAGAGCGCCTACAGCACCGCGTTGCTGTTTGACCATGTGCGCGACAGCGTGATTGCCGGCAACGACGTGCAACACAACATGAACGGCATCGGCATGTACGACTGTGCGCGCATGACGGTGCAACGCAATTATGCCTCTTACGCCGCCGGTTTCGGCATTCAATTGAACGGCACGAGCGACTCGCGGTGTGAAGATAACAGCGCTGATTTTTGCTGCCGCTATGCCGTACAGAAGCCAGAGCCCGGGATTGCCCGCCAAGGCATGATGGGCGCGTATGCAGTCGGCTTCTTGATTGTCAATGGCGCCAACCGCAATGTGTTTATGCGTAATTATGCGCGGGCCTGCGGCGATTGTTTCTTTTTGTGTTCGTTCGAAAACGCACCTGGGCGGCGTGCCGATGACAACCGTTTCGAAGACAATGACGGGTCGAATTCGGCCGGCATTGCCTTTGAGGCCACCTTTGCGCGCGGCACGATCTTCCGCAATAATCGCGCCAACTACAGCAAGTATGGCTTCTGGCTCGGTTATTCGTGGGACAGCATCTTGGAAAACAATTTTGCCATTGGCAGTCTCCTGGCCGGGATTGCGGTCGAGAACGGCCGGCAATCCGTCGCGCGCGGCAACGATTTGCAGGCCGGCATGCATGGCATTTTGCTCTGGTCGGATTGGTCGCACACGCAGTTCGAGACCTCCGGCCCGGGCGCGCAGACCAGCGCGCATTGGCTGATTGAGCAGAATGTCCTGTTGCGCAACCAGACGGCCCTGCGTATCGCCGCCGAGCAGGATCAAGGCACCATCCCGCTTCCTTCCTCAAAGCGCAGTCTGCCCACGCGCCGGCCGCACGACCATCACATCGCCCACAACACGATCCAGAGCAATCGCATCGGCGTTGACCTTGTCAAATGTGACCGGACGCAGTTGCGCCACAATACCTTTTACCAGAATGCCGACGCCAATCTGCGCACCGACGACTGCACCGCGGTTGACTATGGACGATGACAAATTGCACGCCTTCCTTATTTCCCACCAACCATGACTGAAAGTTCGATTTCGCCGCGCTTCTCGGTGATCGCCACTGTCGCGCCATCGGGGATTTCACCACCAATGATTTTCCGGCCAATCTGCGTCTCGAGCGTGCGCTGGATGTAGCGTTTCAAAGGCCGCGCGCCAAACGCGGGATCATAGGCGTTCTTCGCAATCCGTTCGCGGGCCGCGTCCGTGATCGTCAGCGCAATGCCATGCACATTCAGGCGCGAGCGCAACTCGGTCAACTGCAAATCCACGATCTGTTCGAGTTCCGCCAGCGTCAGCGGCTTGAATACGACAATTTCATCCACGCGATTCAGGAATTCAGGCCGGAACTCGCGCCGCAGCAGCGCCATCACTGCCTCCTTGACGCGCTCCGGGATTTCATCGCCTTGAATGCCATCCAGCAGTTGCTGGCTGCCAATGTTCGAGGTCATGATGATGACCGTGTTCTTGAAATCGACCGTGCGCCCCTGCGCGTCGGTCAGGCGCCCGTCATCCAGGATTTGCAGCAGGGTGTTGAAGACGTCGTGATGCGCCTTTTCGATTTCGTCGAACAGCACGACGCAGTAGGGCCGCCGCCGCACCGCCTCGGTCAGTTGGCCGCCTTCCTCATAGCCGACATAGCCGGGTGGCGCGCCGATCAAGCGCGCGACGGCGTGCTTTTCCATGTATTCCGACATGTCAATGCGCACCATGTTCTCCTCGGAATCAAACAGCGCCTGCGCCAAGGCGCGTGACAATTCGGTCTTGCCGACGCCGGTCGGCCCGAGGAAAATGAACGAGCCAATCGGCCGCTTGGGATCCTTCAATCCCGAACGCGCCCGAATGACGGCGTTGGCCACCGCATCCACGGCCTCGTTCTGGCCGATCACGCGCCGGTGCAATTCGTCATCAAGGTGCAGCAATTTCTCGCGCTCGCCTTCCATCAGGCGCATCACCGGAATACCGGTCCAGCGGCTGACAATCGCCGCAATTTCCTCTTCGGTCACTTCTTCGCGCAGCATGGTTTTGCCGCTCTGTTCTTTGCTTTCGGCCTCTTTCAACTGCTTTTCCAAATTGACCAAGGTGCCATATTTCAGTTCGGCGGCTTTGTTGAGATCATAGCTGCGCTCGGCCTGTCCGATTGCCATGCGGGTCTGCTCGATCTGCTCGCGCAGCCCGCGCAAGTGCTGGATCGCGCCTTTTTCCTTGTCCCACTGGGCGCGCAGCGCGGTTTGCTGTTCGCGCGCCTCGGCCAGTTCCTTTTTGAGCGTGTCGAGCCGTTTGCGCGAGGCCTCGTCCTTTTCTTTTTTCAAGGCTTCCTGCTCGATTTCCAGTTGCATCACCCGGCGCGTCACTTCATCCAGTGCAGCCGGCATCGAGTCAATCTCGGTGCGCAACGTCGCCCCGGCTTCATCCACCAAGTCAATCGCCTTGTCGGGCAGGAACCGGTCGCTGATGTAGCGCTGGCTCAGCACGGCCGCGGCCACCAGCGCGCTGTCCTGGATGCGCACGCCGTGGTGCACCTCATAACGCTCGCGCAAGCCGCGCAAAATTGAAATGGTGTCCTCAACCGTCGGCTGGTCCACATACACGGGTTGGAAACGGCGCTCGAGCGCGGCATCTTTCTCGATATATTTGCGATACTCATCCAGCGTCGTCGCGCCAATGCAATGCAACTCGCCGCGCGCCAGCAACGGCTTGAGCAGATTGCCGGCATCCATGCTGCCTTCCGCGCGGCCGGCCCCGACGATGTTGTGCAACTCGTCAATGAACAAAATGATGCGCCCGTCCGACGACTGGATTTCCTTGAGCACGGCCTTGAGGCGCTCCTCGAATTCGCCGCGGAATTTTGCGCCGGCGACGAGTGCGCCCATGTCCAGCGCAAAAATCGTCTTCTCCTTGAGCGACTCGGGCACGTCCTGCTGCACTATCCGCCGCGCAAGGCCTTCCACAATCGCGGTCTTGCCCACGCCCGGCTCGCCAATCAGCACCGGATTGTTTTTCGTGCGCCGTGACAATACCTGCACCACCCGCCGAATTTCCTGATCGCGCCCGATCACCGGATCAAGCTTGCCTTTGCGCGCCGCGTCCACCAAGTCCACGCCATACTTTTGCAGCACATCAAACGTGCCTTCCGGATTGGGATTGTCGACCCGCTGGTTGCCGCGCACCGCGGTCATGGCCTTGAGCAGGCGCTCGTGCGTCAGGCCGAACTGGTGCAGGAGCCGGCCGACCGGCGTGCGGTCGCGCTCGTCCACCATGGCTAGCAGAATATGCTCGACGCTGACATACTCGTCTTTCAGATTCTTGGCGCATTGCTCGGCCGCGGTCATTAATTGTTGCAGGCGCGGCGCCATGTAGACCTGCCCGGCGCCGCCACCGCTGACGCGCGGCAGTTTGTCGAGGTCGCGCTCCAGCGCCTCGCGCAACGCCTTCGGCGCTATGCCCGCGCGCTCCAGCAGCAGGCCCGCCAAGCCATCCTGCTGATCCAGCAAGGCCGCCAGCAAATGCTCGCCATCAAATTGTTGCTGCCCGCGCGTCGAGGCCAGTTCCTGGGCTTCCACCAAGGCACTCTGCACACGTTCCGTACATTTGTTGGTATTCATATATTCATGTCCTTGGCGTTAGTGAAAGCAAGAACAATACCAATTATTATACACAACAAGGCCGGGCTGCGCCAATAATTATTGTGTAACCGGCTGGCACACCTGCGCCATTCTGGCCACTGGAAATTGGTTGGCGGCCAACAAATTTCTTGCGTGCTAAAACCGCGCCAGGCATCTGACACAATTACAGTATATTCAACAATCTGTCATACTGTGCATGTGAACCTATCCAAAACCACACAATGACCTGCTCTTTTTCTGCGCAACAGTTGATCGAAACCGAGTTTTTTTGTTTTGCCACTATGGTAGTCGACGCAGGCTTTTTCCGCCATGCGGGCCAGCATTGATTGTGAGCGGGCTGGTTTTTCATCCCAGCAGAGTTCCCACGCCAGATCTTCCAATATTTGTTGGGCGAGTGCATTCTGCAGTGCATCTGGCATGGCTGTCGCTTTGTTGATGGCTGTTTGCAAAAGTGTTGTCATATGTGCAACGGTGCTGTGATTGTTTACATAGAGTATAGCGCATTTTGGCTGTCTCGTCAACATAATCGCGGATCGCGGATCCGGCCGGATCCGGCGGTAGGTACGTGTTGCTGCTCCCCACCGAGCTTGCCGCTGGCGCATGCGCGTCAACTTAGCGAGTGCATCTGTCGTAGAAGCGGCTTCCAGCCGCTTATCCCAGCAACGCGGCAAGATGCCGCGTCTACGTGCGGGCTGGTCGTAGAAGCGGCGTCCAGCCGCTTAAGTTGACGCGCATGCGCCGCTGGCGGGACTGGTGGAAGCAGAGATTGAGAAAGGGGTGTCGGCGCGCCTATTTACTCAATCTGATGCTGCCACCGACGTACCGCCGCACCGACCACCGCCGCACCTCTTCAACGGGAGCCGCCTTCGTGCGAAGAATTAAAAATTCGTTCGCGCGCGAACGAATTTATGGACTTGTACATCCACCACAATAATAGTATACTTTGCGCATGATATATTCCATGACAGGCTACGGCACAGGGCACGCGACGGCGCGGGCGGCACGGGTGGATATCGAGATGCGCAGCGTCAACGGCCGCTTTCTCGATGTGCGCTGCACCTTTCCCAAGGAATGCAACGCCTTTGAATCGGTCGCGCGCGACCTGGTACAGGCCGTGGTGACGCGCGGGCAAGTCAGCGTCTATCTTGCGGTCACCCTCACCGGCGGCGCCGGCCAGCTGCGCGTCAATGAAGCGCTGGCGCGCCAGACGGTGCAGCAACTGCGTCGCTTGGCCAAACAACTGCGGCTGGATGACACCATGACGGTCGACACCTTGGTGCGCATTCCCGGCATCATCGCCGCCGCCGACCTTGGCACGCAAACAAGTGTGCTGCAGCCCGTATTTGAAAAGGCGTTACGCGCCGCACTGAAGCAGTTGTTGCAGACGCGCGCCAAAGAGGGTGCCGCCTTGGTTGCCGACCTGCAGCGGCGGATTGCCGCCGTGCAGACCGCCGTTGCCGCCATTCAGCGCCAGGCGCCCGACGTTGCCACCCGCTTTCAAGAACGGCTGACCAAGCGCCTGCGCGACGCCCAAGCCGCCGCCGGCATCGAGTTTGACGCGGTGCGCGTACTGACCGAAATCGGGGTCTTCAGCGAGCGCACCGACATCGCCGAGGAATTGACCCGCATCAGCTCGCATCTGGCGCAAATGCGCGCCACGCTCGGCAAGGGCGGCGCCATCGGCAAGCGTCTTGATTTTCTGCTGCAGGAGCTCCACCGCGAAACGACCACGATCGGCAACAAAGCCAATTGCGCCGGCATCTCGCGCCACGTCGTCCAGCTCAAAGAAGAACTCGAAAAAATGCGTGAACAGGCGCAAAATATCGAGTGATGTCCGCCGTTTTTCGCATTTCATCATTTTGTAATGTGCCGCACGCTATACTCTCGCGTAATTATTGTTTTTTTGTTTATGCGACCTACTATGACCTCTATGACCTATTACACCATCGGGATCGACAGCGGCACGCAGTCCACCAAGACCGTGTTGATGGATGTGCGCACGGGCCGCGTCGTCGCCGACGCCGCAGCCAGCTATCCGCTGTACGAGAAAGCCGACGGCACGCGTGAGCAAGACCCGGCTGCCTGGATCGCCGCGGTCACGAGCACCATTCGTGCCGTCGTGCGCGCCGCCAAGCTGCAGCCCGCACAGGTCCTCGGCATTGGCGTCTCCGGGCAGCAGCACGGCTTCGTGCCGCTCGACAAGAATGGCACGGTGCTGCGCCGCGCAAAATTATGGAACGACACATCCACCCAAGCGCAATGCGAGGAACTGGTCGCCGCCATGGGTGGCTTGCCGGCGACCATCGCGGCGATCGGCAATGCCATTCCGCCCGGGTTTACCATTTCCAAGATTCGCTGGATGAAAGAGCACGAGCCAGCCCGCTATGCAAAGCTTGCACTGATCCTTTTGCCGCACAACTACATCAATTACTGCCTGACCGGCGTGGCGGCGATGGAGCCCGGGGATGCCTCCGGCATGGCCATTTATGATGTCGCCCGGCGTGGCTGGTCGGCGCCGGCCCTGCGCGCGCTGGACCCGCAGCGCGACCTGCGCGCCTGCCTGCCGCCGTTGCAGGAATCGCATGAGATCGTCGGCACGCTGCGGCCGGCCATCGCGCGCGACTTGGGCTTGTCCACCGCCTGCATCGTTGCCACCGGCGGCGGCGATAATATGATGGCGGCGATTGGCACCGGCAATGTGCGCGAAGGCATTGTCACCGCCAGTCTGGGCACGTCCGGCACCGTCTTCGCGTTTTCCAGCAAGCCGGTGATTGACGAGCAGGCCGGCGAGATCGCCGCGTTTTGCAGCAGCACCGGCGGTTGGCTGCCGCTCTTGTGCGTGATGAATTGCACGGTCGCGACCGAGTTGGTGAAAGCCGCGTTTGGTCTGAGCACGGCGCAGCTGACCGCCCTGGCCAAGCGTACCGCAGCCGGCGCTGACGGGCTGATCCTGCTGCCCTATTTCCGCGGCGAACGCAATCCGAATGTGCCGCATGGCAAGGGCGTCGTGCTGGGCTTGACGCCCTTGAATTTCAATCCGGCGCATTTCAGCCGGATGGCGATGGAAGGCGCGGTCCTCAGCATGAAGTATGGCCTCGAACAATTGCGGGCGCACAAGATGCCGCTCAAACAGATTCGTTTGACGGGTGGCGGCTCTAAAAATGCGCTGTGGCGGCAGATGTGCGCCGACATATTCGGCGTCGAATGCCGCACCCTGCAGTATGAAGAGTCGGCCGCGCTGGGTGGCGCATTGCAAGCACTGTGGGCGCATGCCTGCGTGCGCGACGGTCTGCATCCGATCAGTGTCTGGACTGACAAATTTGTAAAACTGGGCACGGCGCGCCACCGGCCGAATGCGGCCGCCACCGCGCGCTACCGTGCGGTGTACGCACGCTACACGCAGCTTGATCACGCGGTTCGTCCGCTTTTTATCGCCTGAGCAGGAGCCATTATGCAACGCGTCAGTATTGTCATTCTTTATTTGCTGGTCATTGGCCTGACGGCGGTGGTCGCCCAGTTGTGGACCAGCGCGCCGGATACGAGCGTGGCGTTGATTGATGAAGATGTGCGCGTCGTGCGCCAAGAGCTGCGCGAGCTGCGCAATGACGTCAAGGAGCTTGGCTACAAGACCTTGCAGCAGCAGGCCGCCCTGGCGCGCCTCGACGCGGAAGTTGTCGTGCGCGCCGCCGCGCCGGCCGCGAGCGCACCCGCCGACCCAACCATTACCGCCGTGGACGCCATTGCAACCTATGCCGTCACCAATGCCGCGCCTACGGCAGCCAGCCAAATGCCGGCCAGCGCAGCGCCGGAAACGCCCGCGCCACCTGCGGCGCAGGAACCATCGCTGTCCGCGCTGGTGGATGACGTCATGTCCGCCGCAGATGAAAATGTGGCGGAAGCCGAGGCCGGGAGCGACCCGCGCAAAAGCATCGTCTTTTCAACCACCACGACCGGCACTTATATGCGCGAAGGCAGCGCCGCCGCCGCCACCCGCATTGCGGATGTGATCGCCACCGCCGAGCACGTGTTTGCCGCCGCGTCCGCGCCGCAAACATCAACCACCGACAGCATTCTGGCCCGCATGGATATCGCGGAACTTGCCTCAACGGTCGCAGCACCCGCAATGATAACCACCCTGCGCGCCACCCTTGCGACCAAAACCGCCGAAGTTGCCCGGGTTGTTTCAAGCGTGCATGCCGCGCTGCAAGACGCCTTCGAGCGCGCACCGCAACCGGCGGCGCCCGCGCGCAGCACGGCCGCCGATCTGGTCGACCAAACCCTGCCCGGCGCCACGCCACGCACGTCAACCCGCGCCGGCACCCGCGCCACCGGCCCCGGCTATGTCATTGACTTGAGCCGCGTCGCCGCCACCTCGATTACCGTGCACGCCGCCGCCCGCGCCACCAATGCGCCCGCCCGCCATTCTGACATTGAGATCGCGCCCGACGACTTGGCGCCCGCCCGCGAAACGGCGCCGCCACGCACCGCCGCCGCCCGCACAACGGCGCCACCGCGCACGACCGCCGCACGCGGCGGCACGCCGGCTGCGCCAACCAACACGCCGGCCAAGCTCACGCGCGTCACCTCGGTGCCTTCGGTCTCGGGCACGCCGGACGTCGAAGTTCAGCCAATCCGCCCCTCGCGCCGCGCCCGCGCCGAACAAGCACAGGCCGCCATGGGAGTCACCCTTAATCTCACGGACCGCCTTGTGCCGGGCGCCACCGGCCCGGGCGGACGCCCGGTCACCATGTCCGATATCATGGATGCCGATGAGCGCAAAGCCGACGACAACCCGCCGGCTGAACAATAATCACGTTTTCACCGATTACGCACACCTCACCCTGCCAGGATCTATATGACCACCCGCCATGTCTGCCTGCTGATTGCCGCCTGCACCGCAACCAGTTTTGCCGCGACCAAAGAGCTTGCCTTTGCCTTTGACCCGTCGCGCTTGACGACCGAAGCGCGCGGCGCCCAGACGCTCTTCCGCTACAAGGATCCCACCTGCAAGTATGTCGAGCATGCCGCC
>JAPLST010000003.1 GCA_026398485.1 bacterium | reverse complement strand
TCGGCAATCAATACAACAATTACAGCGACGCCATGTATTTCATCCGCCCTGACGTCGTGGAACTGATCAATATTTCCGGGCGGGCCATCAGCTTGCGCGACTGGCATGTGGTCGTCAACACCGGGGTCGAGGCGGTCGATCTCTCCACGATTGACTCCGCCCGCTACAGCCATCCCACCTTGGGCCGCTACGACGATCCCAATCCCAGCATTGCCGCCAACGGGTATTTCTATCTCACCAACAACCGTGAAATATTCGGCTTGGATTATGGTGACGGCAGCGGCGATTATGGCAGCAACCGCAAGGAGGTCAATCCGGTGTGCGAGATTCCCGACCAGAACTGGGGCATCAAGTACAAAATCACCAGCGTCGATCATTCGGATAATATCACGGTGGATGGCGCGGACTGGCGACCCGATCAACTGCTGGGTGAACTGGTGGAGTACGTCAGCAACCGCCAGCCGTCCAACCGCGATGCCCCCAATGGCGTCATCAAGAATATCACCAGCAACACCCGCAAATCCATTAATGTCGCCGGCCAAGATCCTTTCGGCAGCGGCCTGATCGCGGGCGACTACATTCGCATCAAAGGTCTGCCGCGGCAGGGCTGCTTCGCGTCCTTTACGCTCAAAAACGAATACCGGCAGGTGACCGCCCGCACGACGGAATACGGCTCGCTCACGGAAGAGCAATTTGGCAGATCCACGGAAAAATACGACCCCACGCACTATAATTGGGTCATCTCGTCCCGGCCGACCATCAGCGGCGACCCGAAGTTCTCGCGCAACAACTCGCTGCCGGGTGGCACCATTATCCCGGCGCATGTGAAGGACAACAACTTTGTGTCCGTGGGCGAGATCCAACAGGTGCGCAAACCGAGTGATTGGGAAAACATTGGGATGAAAGGCCGCGGCAAGTCATCGGTCAACACGCTCAAGGCGATTGCGCGCTATTTCACCGTCTCCGGCATCCGCCTTGATCCCGAGGAGCAGGGCGCGCATATCAGCGGCTGGAGGCCCGCCTTTGGCAAGGCCACGACCGCCAGTGCCAACAAAAACTTTCGCAGCAATTGTTCATGGGAACCGAATATCTGGGCCGGGCAAACCCTGCGGCTCATGTCCGGCGTGCTCAACGGCGAGAAATATTTCATCACCAACAGCACCCAGAGCGGCGTGACCGTCGCGGGCTATTCGACGCAGAGCGGCAAGCAACTGCAAGTGAATCCGGGTGACCGTTTCAGCGTCGGGCCGGGCTATGCGACGCCCATGTTTTACTGCCGCCAGAACGGCGAGGCGGGTGTGTGGGAATGGCCCAACAAGGGCATCGAGCCGATGTCCTACGGCCTGTATCTCTCGGGCTTGAACGATGCGATCATCACGACGGAATTTCTCGAGGAAAATCACAACGCCGAACTGCGCATCGAAGTCTTTAATTACCAAACGGAAGCATTTGAACAACTACCCCTGGCGCGCGACAACTACAGCACGTCGGCGGCGGAAGACGTCTATAAAATGGTGCGCAGTCACGGACTCATGCAATATGACAAAAACGACAACATGTATTGCGGCATGATTCACGCCGAGCATATTTCCGCCAACGGCGGCATCCGCTTGCGGATCACGCCCAGTAGCTTGAACGACAAGCTGGGCAGCGGGTTTGCCTGGTTTGATTATGCCGTGCTGACACCCGGCAACACCTTGGGCAAGATCAACATCAACACGGCCTCGGAGCGGATTCTGGCCTCCATGCCGGGCGTCACGCCGGAACTGGCGGCCAACATTACCCGCGGATTGGACTCCGTCGGCCGGCCGACGTTGAAGCCTTTCCGCAACATCACCGACATTCTGGATGTGCGCGGCATGATGCCGGATGTGTTCAGCACCATTGCCAATCTGATCACGACCCGCAGCGACCAGTTCCGCGTCCAAGTCATCGCGCAGGCCTTGGATTGCAGCGCGCCCGACGGCGTCTATGATCCGCAGCGCGGTGATCGCGTGACCGCCCAAACGCATAATGATATCGTCGTGGATCGCGGCCAGCTGACGGACGACAATCCCGCCAACAACGGCTTCCTCTTCCTGCCCAGCAAGTAGGGCTCTGCTGCTATAAAAATGAATTGCCGCAATTCATTTTGATGAAGGGAAGACCACAGAAATGAATGAGGAACCGCGAATGGACGCAAGTGGGTTTTTATTAATTTGTTCGCCGCGAACAAATTAGGGTGAGCACCCGCGCCCAACGAGCGTTCAGCAGCATGCGCCGCAGCGCCACCCGCCGCTTGCGGCGGACGCAAACCCGCATTGGCTTGTATGCCTTCGGTATTTCCGTGGCGGTGCATGCCCTGGTCTTGTGCGGTTTTTCCTTGCGGCATCCTGTGCAGCGGGAGCGGCTGCAGCCCCAAGCACTGCTGTGGCTGACCCAGCCGCAACCGGCCGGGATTGAGCCCGCCGTGCTGGCAACCTTGCTGCGGCCGATCAGCGCCGACGTGACGGCGCCGCTTGCGCCAACGCCGCCGCCGGCGTGGATTGCCGTCATGCTGGATCAGCCGCTGCCGCAGGCAGCGGCCTCTGCGGAAGGCCGGCCGCCGGCACCCGCCGTTGTCAGCGCGCGCACGGCACCGCCCGCCGCGCTGCTGTGGCAGGTTGTCGCTGACGGCACACTGGCGCCAACCCTGCTGCAGGCGTGGCAGCGGCAAAGTCAGAACCATGCCCCGCCGGATGCCGTCGTGGCCGGGCCCTGTGATGTCTATGTCATGATTGACTATCCCAGCTTTGCGCGGCAGGTGCTTTTGACGCGCAGCTCCGGCAATGCCCAGCATGATGCCGCCGTGCTGCGCGCCCTGCACAGCCTGCCGCTGCCGATTCCAGCGGCGCTGCGTTCCACCTTGACCCCCATGGGTTTGGTCAGTTATGCAGCCCGCGTGCGCGTGGCGTGCGCCGCACAGGAGTGAGATGCCGGTCAACGTGACGACCTTTATTGGTGTGTGTGTCATGCTGCCGCTGGTGGTCTTGCTGGGCGTCTGGCTGTATGAGGAATATTGGTTCCGCCGCCGCCCGTTTGTGCCCACAACGCGGGTCATGGTGCAGTGCGACATTTGCTTGCATCATTTTTTTTGTGAAAAGGATGTGCGTCTGCCGCGCTGCCCGCAATGTGGCAATCTGATTCGCGACACGCACGCGTGAGCGCATCTGCGGCGCATCTGCACGCTGCTTTTGCTATACTTCATCATGGATCCACGGGTATATCGTTGTGAATGTGCTGGCCCTTGTTAGCGCACAGGCGCGGCTGATCGGCCGCGCCTTCGAGTCGCGCAACTATCGGTTGTATTTCAGCGGCATGCTGGTCTCGATGACCGGCTCGTGGATGCAATCGGTCG
>JAPLST010000182.1:22032-27822 GCA_026398485.1 bacterium | reverse complement strand
GTGAGGGAGAGTCAAGTTGCAGTCTTCTTCAGAGACGGCAAGGCCTTGGATGTTTTTGGGCCTGGACGATATGTGCTACAGACACAGAATATCCCAATCATCACCAAATGGGTGACAAGTTTTGGCTACGGTCCCCAATCGCCATTTCGTGCAGAGGTATATTTCCTCAACATGAAACTTTTCCCAAATCTTAAGTGGGGAACAAGGGATCCAATTCTTTTCAAAGATACTGAGCTGGACATGATAAGACTGAGGGCTCACGGGATCTTCTCAATCCAAATATCAGAGCCTTCACTATTTCTCAACAAGGTTGTAGGTACACAAGGTGTTTACACAGACAGCAAAATAGATGACTACCTTCGAAATATTGTAGTTAGCCGATTGACCGATGTCTTTGGTAAAGAAATTAAAACCGCTTTCGATATCCCAAGAGACTTCGACCGATTATCACTTGCAATAAAGGCAAATCTACAACTTGACTTTGATGGATTGGGACTACTTCTGCATGATTTTTTCATTAATTCCGTCTCAGTGCCGCTTGACGTGCAAGAGATGATAGATGCTCGCTCGGGCATGGCTGCAGTAGGCAACATGAACGACTTCATGAAGTTTAAAGCGGCAAAAGCACTCCAATCGGCGGCGGAAAACCAAGGTGGTGCCGCGTCAAATGGTGTAGGATTGGGGGCAGGATTGGGCATGGGCCTTATGCTGCCTCAGTATCTAATGGACGCAACTAAGAAGACGGTCGACGAGAACGTTCCATCTATCACCGCCACGGAAAGAATTAGGAAGTTAAAAGAGCTTTTAGATATTGGAGCTATCACCCAAGAGGAATTTCAATCAAAAAAGAGCAAATTTCTTTCAGAACTTTGAACTTCACAATACAAGGCAAATTGATGAATCCGAAAACCATAGGAAACTTATCTAATGTGATTAGATACTGTGCGCAAGTAATTGGCATTCAGAATGAAGACATGTGTAATGATCAAGAATTGCTGGATGCTATAAAAGACACGTCAGCAAAAACCTATGCTCTTGTTGAAGCATTCCTCTTATCTTATCAAAAGTTCAACGAATATGATGAGAAAATGGACTGCAAAGCAGACTACATTCTCAATGACCCGGATGAAATAATTCTTTTGGACAGTCTTATTAATCGAAAACAGGCTGCCGAATGTCTTGCTCAACATCTTCAGAACTATAGGAAAGATATTTGATTTGATAAATCGAATTGCCATTAATCAAAGGAAGGAGATAGACATGTCAACATTCAAATCTGGACAATGTCCCAATTGTGGTGGCGATCTTCAGGTTCCCGATGACAAAAACACAATTCTATGTATGTACTGCGGATCCAAGGTTGTCGTAGCCGACGCAGTTCAGAAAGCGGCTGGAGCGAACATAGCTAATTGGCGTAATCTTGCAGAGACAGCCAGACGAGGCGGACAGTCTCATGAAGCCATAGATTATTACAACAAAATTCTTGAAATCGAGATCTCTGATGCTGATGCGTGGTTTGGAAAAGCCGAATGCACTGCAATGACTTCCACGCTAGCAAATACTAAAATGCCAGAGGCCTTGAATCTTTTTTTGAAGGCTCTTGAATCAGCGGCAGACAAAGAACTTATGAAAAAGAGTGTTACGGAATCACTTATTAATATCAGCAACTCAAATTTCAGAGCAGCCTTCAACCATAGTGCAAAATTCGCAACAAGCGTTAGCGAGTGGCGAGAAATCGAGGAGCTTGTCAGTCCAGCAATAATAGCCCTGGCTTTTGCACACGCCTTAGATACAAAAAGTCAAACCACGCTTAAGGCCGTCATAAAAGCGTTTGATGAATTAATAAATGCCATACCAAAGGAAGCCTGCGCTAACGCACCTTTCAAGAAGGCCAAACAAGAATACGTGGTCAAATTGAAGCTTCTCGATCCAAATTATATTCCCCCTAAGACTAAGTCGGATTGTTTCGTCGCCACCGCCGTAATGGGTGACGGCCATCATCCTGACGTAATGCAGATAAGGAGGCTTAGAGATGAATGCTTAGTCAGATGTTGCTCTGGCAGATTGTTCATATCACTATACAATCAAATAGGCCCTCATCTTGCAAGAGCAATATCATATTCTCCTACATTGCGAGGAGCTTGCCACAATATTTTAATCAAACCATTAGTTTATATCTCCAAATATATAGAACAAGAGAAGACTTTGTGAAAAAAGACATGTACGGTTCACTTCTTATAGCTTTCGTTTAGTTGTCAGAACAACGGGTAGGCTCATTGATACTACGGGAATACTATGTTCAAGGTTGACGTATCTGGGAAGAATCTCATACCACTCGTCAGAACTACATTTAGCAATCTAAAACTGAAAGAGCGTTTTGACATTCAAGAATGGGTTGAAAAAAGGCCTGACATTCTCGGTGAAGATATCCTCATCATATCCAAGGAGTTGATTCTTCCTTCGGGAAGGCGATTGGATCTTCTAGGTTTAGATAGCGAAGGTCGATTGGTCGTAATCGAACTGAAGAAGGACGATACAGGAGCCGATGTAGACTGGCAATCAATCAAGTATGTCGCTTGCGTGGCAAACTTTTCCAATGATGACATTATAGAATATTTCGCCAAATACCAGAAAATTGATGTGTCTGAGTCGCAAAGACAGATTGAGGTTTATCTGGACAAGGATTGCGATATCGAAAGCATGAACCAAGAACAGCGTATAATAATAGCATCCAAAGAGTTCAATTCAGAGGTGATATCGGCTGTATTGTGGTTGCGGAATTACGATATTGACATCAAGTGTGTCAGACTCGAACCTTATCTGGACGTTGACAGTCAATTATTCCTGAAGCCAGAGATCATTATTCCATTACCAGAAGCGAAGGATTACATTTTAGAGAGAGAACGCAGACAAAGAGAAGATAAGCAAAACAATGAAAGGAAACGAAGTGAAAGTGTGTTGCCTTTTCTTCTGCGCACAGGTATGGTGAAAGTCGGAGACTATCTGTATTTTAGACCAGGTCTTGAGAAAGTTGATAACAAGGATGACGTGCGTATCAAAGCAAAAGTCGTGGATAAGAGCCGCCGGTGCCTGCAACGAGATGGTGAAGAGCGATCATATTCGCTGTCAAAACTGCGGAGTATCATCAAGGCAGAGTTACAACTAACTGAAGTCAATACAAGTTGGGGTACGGAATTGCGATATGAATGGACTAATGGCGACGGTCTCACGTTGCAGGAATTGAAAAGCAAAGCCGAACAGCTCGGATTGTCGTCAAATGAGTAAACATCTGCGTCTGTGTCACGCTAATAGTCACAATGGGATGCCGATATTTAAGGAAACAAAACGCAGAAATGAGTTCGGGTGTGAACGCTTGATTCTGCTGAAAAACCCCGGCGGCCACAAACAGCCACAAAACATAACGGAGGTAAAACGTCTATTTTTTTGGAGGATTTGTGTCAGGCGTTCACATATAACATTTATTGCAGCTTCTCAAGCAGTTGTCGCAGCCTAATGGGTTTCGGATCTTGCTCGAACCACGATAAATCCATTCGACGAATGTGGATGAGTCTGATGTAGGATGTGCTTTGTGGCCTTGCAGGAGATTTTCTGCCACATATTTCGAAGTTAAACCACAGCGCGCAACTCGTCCGTGGACACACGACCAAAAGCGTCAATTGTGGCATTTTCAGCACAGTCACAGACTTGGTCTTGCTGGGCAATCTGCGGCATCGGCGGAATCTGCGGATAATATCTTTGTGGGAATTGGAAGGATGGAAGATTTGGATGGGTGGAAGGATGGTGCAGCGGCAGCGCCGGCGGCGGCATGCCCGTTAATGCTTTATTCTACATGTGGCAACAGATTCAATATAGCAGGGTGGTTTCAGCAGAATCAACTCCCGCTGCTTATGGCACGTTGCGATCATGGTCTGGTCTCGCAGATGTTTGCTGCTGGGATCAACGCCAGAGCTGCGCAACGGGCGATTTTGAACGCCGGAGATGCTTTCGCATGGCAAGCTGTCTCTGCGCATCCGAGAGCGGTGCGAATTCCTTGAGCAATGCCGCCTGAATCTCGTTCTTCATCCGCACGCAGTCGAAACGCTTGGTATTCATATGACCTCGAGGGGCGAGTATATCGCGATCGGCGGAAGGCCTTCGCGAATGTTGACACTGTTGAACCCTCTGATTTTGTCAAAATGGACGATGTGCTTGAAATTCCAACTGACAAACATCCTGGACGTTCCGTGGAGCACGGCTGAGTTCCGTGGCAAGCAGGTCGGAAAGAAGGAGGAGAATCCTACCCTGCCTGGCCATATCGAGCAGCGCATTGCTGGCGACGGCAAACTCAGTATCAAGGCAGCCGCCGATCACAGATGTGTCAACGTAAATGCGGAGCGTGCGCATGGGCGCAATAGTATCCATCTTGGGTTTCATATATTGAATTCCTGCTACAGTATAGCAAAAGCGGGCGGAACTGACAAGAAGGCGGAAAGCGGGACTATTGCTTGAATCACGATAAACCCATTCGACGGATGTGGATTAGTCTGATTTAGGATGTTTTGTGGCCTTGCAGGCGATTTTCTGCCACATATTTTGAGGCTGCATTCATCACTCATCATTTCAGCAGCGGTCTTGGGGTCTCGGCATAGAATGGGAGCCGTTTCCGTGCGGCGATTCTGCTGCATAGGGGCATGGAAGCCCCTCCCACTTTGCAGCAACGGAGTGGCCTGTCAGCGCGCCACGCGCAAGACGATCAGCGCCGCCGAGACTGGTGGCAGCGTGACCGCCAACTGCCCGGCGCGCACCGGCACGTGCCTTGTCTGCGGCCGGATCTTGTCCGGCTGATCAAGCGTGTTGCGATCGTCCGGCTGGTCGTGGGCCAGCACGGTGACGATGGCGTGTCCATCGTAGGCGGCACAGCCCACGTCAACGGTCAGCGCCACGGCCTGCGTGGCATCGCGATTTACCGCCTTGACGACCACGCGCCCATCGGCTGGATCCGCCGTCGCGACGGCATCCAGTGCCGGCACCTCCAAACCATCGGCCATGACCGGCGGGGCACTTATCTGCGAATGCACCAAGACCGAGCACCGGTTCTCCGACCATAGTTGATTCACCAGGTACGTCACCGATGGATACCAGCCGCGATGATCAAAATTGATCAACGCGTTGTCCCACGCATCGCCATGCTTGACATGCCGCAGCCACAGCGCTGGTGACGCCATGCCGACGGCGTTGCACTGACGTTCCAGTGTGTTAAGCAGCAGCGCGGCGGCGATGCCTGATTGATAATCGGTCGTGCCTGGATTCCATTCATCCAGGGCGATCTTTTCGCGCGTGCCGCCGGCGGCGCGATAGGCGGCGATTTCTTTTTGAAGATACTCTTCGATCCGCACATTGGCCACGGCCAGGCGCTCCCAGGCACAGCGGCCCCAGTAACCGTGCAGACTGACGAAATCAGCCTGATCCGGGACGCGCCGCACGACCTCCGCGCCGAATTGATTTTCTGCGGCGGCACCAAAGGCGTGATTCGGATCTAAATTTGAGCCGACCAGCCAGATGTGCGCGTCGGATTGCCGTGCCCGAATCGCCGCGCTGAATTCCGCCGCCAACTGCGCATAGCGCACTGCGCCATAGCCCCAGCGCTCGTTGTCAATGGCCCAGCAGCGCACATGATGCGGCTCAGGATGCCCGTTGGCCGCGCGCCGCGCACCCCACGGCGTGTCGGCCGCGCCATTGCAGTATTCGATCCAGTCCAGCGCGTGCTGCACGCCAAGATTCATGTTGATG
>JAPLST010000182.1:0-22011 GCA_026398485.1 bacterium | reverse complement strand
ACCAGCAGCGGCTCCGCGCCGACTGCGCGGCAGAATGTGATGAATTCATCCGTGCCGAAATCATTGCTGTCGGTGCCGCCGTCACCGGTCCAATCAAACACCGGCGCGGGCTGGCGTTGGGCGCGCGGGCCGATGGCGTGCTTCCAGTCATACACCCAGCAAAAGCAACCGCCCGGCCAACGAATGATAGTCGGGTGCAACGCACGAATGGCTTCGAGCAAATCGCGGCGCAACGGCGGCGTGCCCGCGTCGGCCGGCACTAACGACACGGAGGCAAGGTCGTACACACCCGGCGCGGCGAAGCGCACATAAAACTCTGCGTCAGCACAATCGGCGCTTGGTATTAATTCAAATTCGTGGATGCGCCAGGTGGCGTCAATGCCGGCGAGCATGACTGTGGCGAGCGTCGCATGGGAATTGCGCACGCGCAGGCCGGCTTCAATTGCGGGGCCCTGCGTCTCGGCGCGAAGATGCACGCTGCCGCGCAGGGCGCGGCCTTGTTGCACCGCCAGCGGGCCTTGGCAGATGCCCACCGGCGCGGGTGCTGCAGCAAACACTTCGGCGTGCAGATTCGTCCGGGCAGCCGTGGGTGAGGTGCGTTGCCGGGCAAAGCGGCAGGTTGCCGCGCTCACGCCGGCGAGCGCGTCCCAGCCAAACGCCGGAATGCACGCCACGGCGCTCGGCGTGGAGTCTGCCTGCAGGGCGGCCACCACGTTCCCCGCATCGTCGCGCACTGCCACATCGGCAAATGCCACCTGCGTGTGTGCGCTTTCCAAGCCGATCCGTGTGAATGTCAAGGCCGGCAGCGCCACGTCGTGCCGCAGCGTGCCATTGATCGTCCAGCGCAGCCGCCCGCCGCTTAGCTCGAGTTGCGTGTCAACCCAGCGGCCAACCACCAGCATTTGATCCAGAACATGCCCCGGCGTCACCATGTTGGTTTCTTCGGACAGCACGCGCTCGTGCGCATCAGGCCCCGGCTCGCGCAGCAGCACGCGCGGCGTCGTGAAGAAATTATGCAAGGCACAGCGCACCCGCGCGCCGGTCGCGCTCTCCAGCACAATCCCGCCGCCATGCTGCCCGTGGACGCTCAGCATCCGCGCGCGCACCGCGAAATGGCCGGATGCGGGCGCCGTGGCAAACCATGCCAGCGCATGCACCTGGCGCGCTATCTGCGTCACGCAGCCATCCGCCGTGCGCCAATCGCCCGTTTCGACTTCCAACCCACGCGCCGCCGGCAGCGTCTGCAGCACATCGTCGGCGGGCATCGGTTCGAGCGCAAAGCGACGTTCCGTCAGCAGTTCGGCATGCAGTCCGCCGTCCACCGAACTGAGAATGTGTTCAAGAAAATGGCCATGGAGCCAGGGGGAAATCTCGCCGCACTGTTCGCATGGCCACACCCGCATTGTCGCCGGCACCGGCGCGCGCGCAGTCGCGCCGGGATTGTTGCTGCCACTCATTGTACAAGCTCCTTGTTGGTTGTTGCAGTGCTGCTAGTGTAGCAAAACATGGCATAATAAGACAACAGTGTAGAGTGCGTCGGTAGTCAGCGCGCCGGTGCGTCAGTCTTTGCAACAGCAAACCGGAAACTGCAGACTCTTGCTCGAAGCACGCTACATCAACGCAGCAAATGCAAATGATTAACGAGTGCGCTTACTTGATTGCATTCCAATTGTGGCCGCGGGCGCTGACCGCGGCTGAACAAGCCGCCCTCACCGCGGGCGGCTACAACGATGCTGCAAAGTAGAAAGTGCACTCAGCGGACAAACTACGAATATTGTCGATTGAGGCAGTAAATTTGTTTGGAGCAAACAAATTTATGGGCTCGTTGGGCAATCTGCGGCATCGGCGTAATCTGCGGATAATATCTTTGTGGGAATTGGAAGGATGGAAGATTGGAGGGGTGGAAGGATGGTGCAGCGGCAGCGCCGGCGGCGGCATGCCCCGCGCGGAGCGCGTGGCACACGGGGCAGAAGTTTTCAGTTTTCAGTTTTCGGTTTTCGGTGGCAGAGGCAGAACAGGTGGGGCAGAGCCAGCATCTGTCATCGTTCATCGTTCATCGGTCATCGGTCATCCATTCCTCCATTCCTCCATTCCTCCATTCCTCCATTCCTCCATTCCTCCATTCCTCCATTCCTCCATTCCTCCATTCCTCCATTCCTCCATTCCTCCATTCCTCCATTCCTCCATTCCTCCATTCCTCCATTCCTCCATTCCTCTTTGACGGCGCGGCGCGGCTTTGCTATACTCTATACCATGCTTGTAGTTTTGTGCCATAACGAATGTTCCGCCCGGGAGGCCCGCCATGCCGTTTCTTGATTGGTGTATTGTCGCCGCCAGCATCATTGCCGTGCTGGGCGTCGCCGTGTGGCTGCGGCGTTACGTCAAGGGCGTGAGCGGGTTTTTGGCGGCCGATCGCAGTGCCGGGCGCTACCTGCTGACGCTGGCCGACGGCATGGCCGGCTTGAGCGCGATTGGCATTATCGGCGTGTTCCAGCAGCAGTACCACACCGGCTTCGGCGGCGGCTGGTGGGGCGCGATGCTGGGGCCGGTCGGGATGGCAGTCACGTTGATGGGTTTCATCATCTATCGTTTTCGCGAGTCGCGCGCGATGACCATGGGCCAGTTTTTCGAGATGCGTTACAGCAAGCGCTTCCGCATATTTTCCGGCATCCTGGCGTGGGTGGCCGGCGTGCTGAATTACGGCGTCTTTCCGGCCGTCACGGCGCGGTTTATCATTTATTTCTGCAATCTGCCGGTGTATCTGGTGCAACTCGGCCCGCTGCAACTCGACCTGACGCTGGGCGCGGTGATGGCCGTGCTGCTCGGCACGGCGCTGGTGGCCACACTGCTGGGCGGCCAAGTGGTCGTGATGGTCACCGATTTTCTGCAGGCGCAATTCGTCAATGTCGTGTTTCTGGCCATCCTGGCCATGCTCTTCCTGTACTTTGGCTGGAGCGATATTGTCACGACGTTGAAGCAGCACGCGCCCAAGGGCGCCTCCATGCTGAATCCATTTGACCAGAGCAACATGGGTGATTTCAGCATTTGGTTCTTCGCCATCGGTGCGTTCAATGTCGTGTACACCTGCATGGCCTGGCAGGGCAACCAAGCCTTCAATTGCTCGGCCCGCACGCCGCACGACGCGAAAATGGCACGCGTGCTGGCGGTCTGGCGCTCGGGCGTGACCTGGTCGGTGATCGGCTTGCTGCCGATCTGCGCGTTTGTGCTGATGCATGCGGCCAACTGCGCGCCGGAGGCCGCCGCTACCAACGCCGCACTGAACGCCATCGGCGACAGCACCATCCAGAAACAAGTCCTCGTCCCGCTGGCCCTCAAGCAGATCATGCCCACCGGCCTGCTGGGCCTGTTTGTCGCCGCCATGATTGCCTGCGCCATTTCCACCGATGACGCCTATCTGCATTCGTGGGGCAGCATTCTGATTCAGGATGTCATCCTGCCGTTTCGCCGCACACCGTTCGCGCCGCAGCAGCACATGCGGCTGTTGCGCTGGTCGATTGTCGGCGTGGCCGTCTTCGCCTGGGTGTTCGGCATGCTCTTCAAGCTGCGCGAATATATTTTCATGTACTGGGCCATCACCGGCGCAATCTACACCGGCGGCGCGGGCGCGGCCATCATCGGCGGGTTTTACTGGAAACGCGGCACCACGGCCGGCGCGTGGGCCGGCATGATCACCGGCTCGGTGCTGGGTGCGCTTGGCACGCTGAACAACAATCTGATCTGGCCGTGGCTGGTGCCGGTACTGCAGCGCCACTATCCGGCCGTGGTGGGGATCCAACGCCTGCCGGTGGATTTTTGGTTCAACGGCATGCAGCTCTTTTTCTTCGCGTGCGTGGCGGCGGCCACGGTGTACATTATCACCAGCCTGCTGACAAAGCCGCACCCGGATTTCTCGATGGATCGCATCCTTAATCGCGGCGCGTACGCCATCGCCGGCGAGCACGCGGTCGTCAATAAAGTCAAGCAATCGTGGTTCAAGAAACTGCTCGGCATTGACGAGGAATACACGCGCGGCGACCGGCTCGTGGCGTGGTCGGTCTTCCTGATCTCCATGTATGGTTTCGGCACCTTTGTGGTGGGCACGCTGATCGGCTTGTTGATCAAGACCACGGATGACAGTTGGTCGTGGTGGTGGGCCTTTGCCACGGCGCAGGGCATTGTGATCGGCACGGTGACGTTGTTCTGGTTCCTGTGGTGCGGCTTCAAGGACATGGGCGCGCTGCTGCGCCGGCTGGCCGCGATCAAGGAAGACGCGAGCGACGACGGCACGGTGCGGCAAGCGAATGATGAATGATGCTGCCGGAACTGGAAGGATGGAAGATTGGATGGGCGGAAGGATGGTGCAGCCGCAGCCGCAGCATCCGCGGCGTGCCCCGCGGCCACATTCCGGAATGCCGCGACCAATGTGGCCAAGCCGCACGGCTTGGACAACTAGCCCGTCCACGGCGAGCGCCGTGGCCACATTTACTCAATCTCATTCACGGCGCCAAGCCGTAGCGCAGGAAATCCTCGCGGGCATCCGGCAGGCCGCGCGTGCCCTCGAAAGTGATGGTCAGCGCGCCCAGCAGGTCGGCCGGCGTCTGCGGCGCTTGGATGGCGCCGTCATCGACTCCCACCCAGGTTTCGAACCACACCGCGCCGGCCGGCAGCACAAATATAAAATCCGCCTCGGCTTGCAACACGAGCCCGGTGCTGAAAGTACGCCCTGCAATGGCTGGCTTGCTCCCAGTCTCGGGATGCTGGTCAAACGCCCAACTGTTGTCGGACTGCCACGCCCGCAGGCGCGCGCAGGCGGCCAGCGGCACCGCGCGCCCGTCGGCCAGGCGCACCGTCGGCTCACCCAGGGTGGCCCAATCATTGAAGGGGTGGTCGCCGCCCTGGCCAATCACGACGTGCAGCGCCGTTAGGCCGGCCACGTCCAGGCGCACGGCCCGGGCTGGTGTGCGCCCACGCAACAAGCCCGTCGCCAGCAATTGCCGATATGGAACATAGCGCGCCACTTGCGCCGGCGCCAGCGCGCGATCGCCNNNGCGATCGCCAAGGAATGCCGTTACTGCCACCGTTGTGGCCGTGGTAATTGCGAAAGCGCCATCCACGACGGCCGGCGCGTTCGTGCCCGGCGCCGTCCCATCAACCGTGTAACGCAGCACACTGCCCGACACCGCGCAACTGGTCAGCACGGGTGTGCCGTCCACCACACGTCCGCCGGCCGGATACAGGACGACCTGGGGTGCCGGCACGCCACGCATCAGCGCGTGAAACCGCCCGGCACGCCGGGCATCCAACTGCAGCGGCGTGGCGGCCGTGCCGGCAGCACTGACACGGCGCGTTTCACCCAGTGGATCGAGGGTGGCCACGGTGACGGCATCGTCCTGCGCCCAGCCCGTCAGCGCGGCCACGTTGACGCGGCAGACGCTGTCCGTTCCCAGCGCCACTTGCCAGCGATCGGGTGTGACGCGAAAAGCGATCAATCGCCCGCACACGCTGCCGGGCGCAAACGCGCGCGGCGTCGCCGTTTCATAGCGCCAATAGCCGTCAAGTTCGGCCCGCGCAACCTCGGCGCCGCCTTCCCACAACCGCGACTGCCAGATGCCCGGGCCGCGCGCCAGATAGCCGTGCGGCGCCAGCGTTACCGCGGCGGTGGCGGATGTTTGCCACGCCTGGGCCGTCTCGCCGAAATTGACGACGATTTCGGTGCCGTTGTCGAACAGCGTGCGCTGCACCGCGCGGTCACGCGTGACAAACACATGCTGGGTCATGCGACTGAACGCCAGTTGGGCAGCCAGCGGGCAGGCCTCGTGATAGGAGCGCATCCAGCGCTCGCGATGCACGTTCCAGTCATAATCGCGATTATCCCGCCACAGCAGCGGGACGCCGGCATACAGAATTGCAAACAGATCTTTGCGCTCGCTGATTTCCGGCGCCGCCCAGTAATGCATGCCCGGCGTATCGGACCAGTACCACGTTGACACCACGCAGTCGTGATACACCAACTGCCACAGCGGGATTTTCGTGTCGTAGGCATTGCCGTAGCGCAGCCATTGGGGCGTGTAGTCCGCGCGCGTGGCTGCGCGGCGGATTTGCGGCGTCGACCAGCCGCCGGCGGTGTCCTGCAGCCAATGGAATGGCCCACCCAACGCCCCTTCTGTCCAGTCCACCAAATCGCAGCCCCAGTCGTTGCCGTGCTCCGTGCCCACCACCAAGCCCAATCGATTGAAATACTCATAAATTTCTCGCCGGTAGGCCAGGTCCGCGCGGCTGTCGTACGGCCGCTGGCCATAGTGTTCCCTGAGGTTGTCCGCCATCGAGACATCCAGAAACAAGCCGTTGAACCCGTAGGTCTGCAGGCGCTCGGGCAGGTAATTGGTTATCGCACGCAGGCCAAAGGAAGATGCGCGCACATAGCGCGGGAGGAGCGGATCCGGCCAGCCCGTCATGACCGGCAAGCCCGGCAATGATCGCACGCCCACTTCCGCAATGCCGTCCGTGTTCTTGCCCGCCGTGGCGCCTTGCGCGACGTCCGACACGTTCTCATACTCGAGCGTCAGATAGCCCAGCGCGCGCACCTGCTCCAGCGACGCCGGCGTGCGCAAGCCGTGGTGCGCATTGCAGATTGCGGCGCGCAGCATGCCTTCCGTCCGCGCCTCGCGCACGAATTGCAGCGCGTCACTGGCGCCCCACACAATCACCGCGCCCGGCAACAGGCGCACCGCCGGCTTCTTGCGCGCCTTTTCCGCCAGCGGCACCACGCGCCCCGCCGCCGCCGCTTCCGTGCGGTAACGCGCCGCCATGCCCACATACCCGCCCGTCGCGGTGAACAGCAGCCGCAGCCGGCGCCCATACCCAAAGCACAGCCGCGCCTCTTCCCAGTGAATCTGCGGCCAGTGCCGCCCCGCGGCATCCGGCAGCAGATGCATGAGCGCGTCCGTGGGCGTATCCACCAGCGTGATCACGCCATCGCCGCGGGCCTCGTCCACCACGCCCACCCAGGGCATGTTGGCCGTCTGCGTGTTACCCCAGATGCTGAGCGCCTGCCCGCCATAAGTGGTGTCAGTCTGGTCAATGTACGTGCCGGACGACCGGTCGCAGAAGAGCAATTTTCCCTGCTGCAACGCGGCCGTGAAGGCCGGCGGATAATTGTTGAGCGCATACAACGAGGCCGACGGATCGGCACACGCGAGGTCAAATGCCAGCGCCGCGTCGGCCGCCAAGGTCACGCGGCACGTGCCGGTTGTGTCAGCGACGAAGTCATACAGGTCAAGTTCCAACACCCGCGCGCTGATCTGGCGCGCGCCGTACAGCTTTGCCTTGCCCGCCGCGCCATCGGCGCTCCATGTGCGCCCTGTCCGTCGATCCTGCACTTGGTAGCGATGTCGCCGCGCCTGCAGCTCGACGCGCAACTGCGCATCCTCCAGCACCAGCGAGGCCGGCAGCCGGCGTGCCCCCGCCACCACTGCCGCGGGATACGACGCCGGCTCGAGGCGCAGCCACGCCACGTCGAACGTGCCCTGGGTCCACCCCGGGCAGATCCGCACCTGCTGCAAGGTTCCGCGCTCGGGAATGTTCGCCGTGATTTCCTGCCAGGCGCCGTCGTGGCGTAGCGGGAAGCGGATGAAGCGCTCCATGCCCATGCGCGGGCGTTCCCGCGTGCTCCAGTACAGTTCGCCGCGCCCATAGACATTCGTGCAGGTGCGCACGCGCATGACCAAGCGCGCCGGGCCGCGCAGCGGCTGGGTTTCCATAACGAAGTAGACCGCCGGCGGTTTGGTCGGAATGACCCCGTGCAACACGCCGGCCACGTTGGTCAGGGTACAGCCAAAGGCGGCGGCCGGCATCCGGCCCGGTGTCGAGAAATCCCAGATCTGTGCCGCACGCGGCGGTGCGCCGTGCCCGCAGGCAGTGCTTATGACCAAGGCCCCAAGGGTGACAATCAGTTTCTTCATTTGCAATACCCGCTTCTTGATTATACGGCGCAGCACGCGCGTTTGGTTACTCAAATCTTATTCACCCACGATCCCGCGAACGGCGGGATCGAGGGGGTCTGGCAGAAGAGATGATGAATATCCAATATCGAACACTCAATATCCAAGTGCGAAGTATCTGCGCAGAACTTCATCATTGGTTATTCCTTGTTGGATATTGGATATTCGCATTCCCTGAATCCCGCCGCCGGCGAGGTCGTGGGGGTCTCTGCGCACCCGCCCAACCCGCGGGCCCGCTTGCGTTCGCCGTGTTTACTGGGTTTGCACGGTGTCGATCATCGCCAGGATATTGTCGACCGGGGTGCCGGCCTGAATATTGTGGCAGGAGCAACAGATGAAGCCAGCGCCGAGGGCTTCGAGGCAGGCGCGCGTTTCGGCGCGGACGGTGGCCGGGTCGCGGAACGGCAGGACATCCTGCGTGTCCACGCCGCCGTGAAAGACAAGTTGCGCGCCGAAATCGCGCTTGAGTGCGGCCATGTCCATGCCGGGACAAATGTGCTGGATGGGATTGAGCACGTCCACGCCGATCTCGATGTAGCGCTGGATCAGCGGGCGGACCGCGCCGTCGGTGTGGTGAAAAACCTTGGCGCCATGCGCGTGAATCAGGTCGCACCAGCGTTTGAAGCGCGGCCGAAAGAATTCCTCCCAGGTCGCGGGCGAGATCAACAAACCTTGTTGACTGCCCATGTCGTCGCTGATGAAGACGGCGTCGAGCGCATCGCCGGTGTGCGCAAAAATATTTTCGAGCATGGCGGTCTGGATGGCGTCGATGCGGTCGAGTGCGGCAGCGACAAACTCCGGTTCGAGCACCAAGTCCATCATGGCCTGTTCGAGGCCGCGCAAGCCGCAGTAGATTTCGAACAAGGAAATCCACGGGCCGAGTGTGGCGAATTCCTGTGCCAGATGCTTTGTCTGCGCGCCCATGGCCGGATAATCGAATTTGGCGGGATCGGGCCAATACGGATAGTCGGCCAAGGTCTCGAGCGTGTAGCCGGCCAGGGGCGCCGCGAGCTGCTCCAGATACGTTGCCGGGCCGGATTGAATCGTCTTGAATTGCTGGCCCCAATGACTGACAGACGTCGCCTCCGGCGTTTTCGGCACCAGCAGGCCGGTGTACGCCGGATTCACCCATGCCCATTTGTCAAGGCCCAGCGCGCGCCAGAGCGCCTGTTCGTTGTCCGTGCCGGTGTGCTGATACAGCGCCTGCAGCACTTCGCCGACGTACCAGATATCAACCGGCGGCCGGTCAACGGATTTGCGGTTGAGCGTGTTGAGAATGCGCTCGCGTGGTGTCATGGTCTTGATGGCGTGGCGGTTATTTTCATGGCATAATCGTGCAGACCGATGGGGCACCCATTCCGGCGCGACCGGCAGCCTGCACACATGAGCATTGTACTAAATACGCTGTGTTAATGCAAGCCATGTGCGAACTCACGCGCATGGCCGCACCGCGCACGGCACCTTCAGCACACGGCGCGGTGTTTTCCGATTGTGCCATATTATTCGTTTGGCCATCTGCGCAAAAACGGCCATTGCCAGGAAGACTGGTCAAAGGCAATCGGTAATCAGTAATCGGTGATCAGTGATCAGCGCGGTTGGAAGCACGGATGCTGATTACTGAGAACTGATTACTGAAAACCGAAAACCTCTGCAACGGGCAGGTCATGACTTCTGGAAAAACTTGGCGACCTCGGGTTTGACGACCTTGCCCATCGCGTTGCGCGGGAGGTCGGGAACGATAACGAGGAGCGACGGAATTTTGTACGCGGCGAGAAATTTCTTGGCCCAGGTGCGGATGGTTTTGAGGTCGAGCGTGACCCCGGGGTGCAGCACCGCGGCGGCGGCGACGCGTTCGCCCCACTCGGGATCAGGAATGCCGACGACGGCGCACTGGGCGATGGCCGGATGGTTGCGGAGTTCCTCTTCGATCTCGAGGGCGGAGACCTTGTAGCCGCCGGTCTTGATGATATCGACCGAACTGCGGCCGAGGATGCGATAGACGTTGTTCTGCCGCACGGCCACGTCGCCGGTGCGGAACCAGCCATCACTTGTAAATGTGGCGGCCGTGGCTTCCGGCTTGCCCCAGTATTCGCGGAAAACGGTGGGCCCGTAGATCTGGATTTCGCCCGGCGTGCCGTCGGGAACCGGGTGGCCGGCTTCATCCACCAGTCGCGCTGCGACCCCCGGCAGCGGTGCGCCAACATGCCCCGGCCGGCGTTCGCCGCGGAGCGGGTTGGAGAGCGCCATGCCGATCTCGGTCATGCCATAGCGTTCGAGCAACGCGTGCCCGCTGATGCTGCGCCATTTTTCGAAGACCGACACGGGCAGCGCGGCAGACCCGCTGACCATCAGGCGCAGGCGGCGGCAGCCGTCGCTGAGCTGCTGCTTTTCCTCATCCGGCGCGGCCTCCCAATAGGCGATCAGCCGCGTGTAGATCGTCGGCACGGCCATGAACACGGTGAGTTGATCGTCGGCGATGCGGTTCCAGACGGCCGCAGGATCGAACCCGCGCAGCATTTCGCAGGAAGCGCCGGACCAGAGCGCGCAGCTTAGGACATTCAGGATGCCGTGAATGTGGTGGAGCGGCAGGAACAAGGCGATGCGATCCACCGCCGACCATTCCCAGGCGGTGATCAGGCTTTCGATTTGCGCGGTGAGCGACGCATGGGTGCTGAGCGCACCCTTGGGTTTGCCCGTCGTGCCACTGGTGTAGATGATCAGGGCGCCCCGCGCACCCACGACGGCGGGCAACTGCTCCGGGGCGCGGGACGTGATCTCCGTCGTCAGCACAAAGCGCCGGCCCCGCGCCTCCGCTACCGGCCGCACAAGGGCTTCGTATTCCGGATGGGCGACGACGATGTCCGCGCCGGAATCTTCAATCACATGGGAAAGTTCCTGGGCTGGATGCTGGGTGCACAGCGGCACGGCAATGCCCCCCGCCCGCCAAATGCCCCAGAGGACGGCAACGTAAGTAAAGGATGGCGGCACGAGAAACGCCACGCGCGCCTCGGCAAGATCCGGGCGCCCATCCAGGAGCAAGCCCGCGACCCGGGCTGCGGATTCCAGCAGCGCGGCGTAGGTGTGGCGCTCTCCCGCGGCGATGATCGCGACCCGCCCGGCGTGCAGGTCGACCGCGCGCTGGATGATGTTCGTTGCATGGCGCATGCTACACTCAACAAATGGCGCGAAAAATAACAAGACCGGGCAACCGCCCCGATCCGGCGGTGAAAACACAGAAGCAAAGGCAAACCCAGTAAGCACGGCGAACGCAAGTGCGCACACGAGTTGGGCGGGTGGGTGCGCTAAGACCCCCACGACCTTGCGTCGTGGGTGAATAAGATTGAGTAAAAAGGCGCGGCGGCGTCTTTTTCTTAATCTTTGCTCCCACCGACTAAATCCCTCTTGCATCTCCCTTTTCCAAAGGGAGACAGGAACCCGCTGCCGTCCCCCTTTGGGAAAATCCCTCCCCCGCCAAGCCGGGTACTCCCTTTACAAAAGGGAGATTGGGGTTGGGGGATTTTTTGCGATTGTGCCGTAGTGGTCAAAGGTAAAAAATGTTAGAGGCACTACTCTTAGTTCTAATTCAGGATTGCGATAATCAGCGGCATTCGGTGGCGGCGGCGGGCGCGCCATTCACGCAGGCGCCAGCGGAGCACGTCTCGCGCAGCAGCGTAACCACCGCGGTCTTGATCGCGTCCAGCGTTGGCGTGAGATTGGCCGGCAGATTTTCGTCGCGCGGGCCGGCGAAATCGCTGTTGGGCATATCCGGCAGGCCGGCGGGTGTGGCATCAATGACATTGATATCATCGTTGGAAAATGTGTCAGTAACCATCAGCCGGCCGTTGCGATAAACACAGTTGCGCAGGAGAAAGCCGCAGGAATACCAGTCGTCATCGCCACAGACTGGGTCTTCAAGTCCGGGCGCGTTGATGTCGAGCACGAGCAGCATGACCGGGCAATTAGCCGCCCATTGCTGCGTGTCGGGCGCGGATTGGGCCACGGCGCGCGTGCCGTCAAACAGCAGTATTTGTGGGTTGTCCAGCACGGGCAGGCCGTCCGCGCGGAAGATGTTGGTCAAGGCAAACAGTGCGGCGGGCACAGGATACGCCGCCGGCGTGGCCGTCGCGGACAACACCGCCGGCGTTTCCACCGCGGGCTGGCTCGCAGCCGCGGGCCAGAAACGGGGATCGTCATGGCGCACGGTTGAGCATCCCGCCAGCAGGGCAAGACCGAGGACGACTGCGCTGAGCAACAGTACACGAAGGGCCGTTTTCATTCGCATTTCCTTATTCAAGACCGCGCGGGTCGTTATCATCCGGCGCATTCTGCGGCGATGACGGCGGCACGTGCTCGTCGTGGCGGCGTTCGCCAAGGCGTGCGCGCACGCGCTTGGCCTGGCGCACAAAAGCCTCGCACAGGCTGGCAAACGCGGCGCGGCGTTGCGCGGCGACTTCGCGCTCGCATTGCACCAGCGCGCCGATCATCAGCAACGGTTCCGGCGCCATTTCGCCGTGGTGCATGAGCATGGCGGCGCAGCGCCGCAGAAACGTTTGCGTCACCTGCGCATCCTGATGCCGGCCCAGGCAATCCTGCACGCGCGCCAACTGTTTGGCCAAATCGCGCACCTCCTCGCCAACCTGCGGCGCAAGAAACTCACAGGCATAGCGCATTTTTTTGCACTGGATGCGCATGCCGTGCAAGGCGTGCGGCGTGACGTGTGCGGGCGCGGCTTTGAGCGTGCACGTGATCAGCGCGCGCAGGATGCGCACGCCTTCGCGCGCCGCCGGCCCGCTGGTATCCGCGGCGACCGGATGCGGCGGCTGCAGCACGTGCGCCAGCGCTTTGAGGGTGTGGGCATAGCGGATGGAGAGCATGCCATCCTGCAGGCGCACAAACGCCGGCGCGCGCGCCGCAAGGCAGCAGGCGCGCAAGGCATCCCGGCTTTTTTTGTTGTCACGGACACCGCCCAGCAGGCCGGCCAGCCAGGACAGCTCGCGGCGCACCGGCCGGCAGGCTGCGTCATCCAGCCACGGCCCGAACAATTTCAAGGCGCAGCGCGCGCGACGAATGGCCACGCGCATGTCGTGGACATGCTCCGGGTCGGTATCCTGCAGCACGCCGGGGGCATGCTTGCGGATGCGCGCATACTGGGTGGCCAAGACGGCCCGCGCGGCGGCGGCGATGGTCGGCACGCCGCGGCTAGCCGCCGGCGCGACGGCGGGTTGTTCAGCCGGCATGAGTGGCATGCTCAAGCGGGTGGTGCAAAGGCGGCGGTGAGTTGCTCGATCAGAGCCTCGATGCGTTTGAGGTCTTTGGCGCGGCCTTTCTTGGGCTTGATCGCAAGGTTCTGAATGCACGCCAGGAGCGCTTTCATGTCGCGCGCCGGCAGGGGCGCCGGCTCCTGCGGCGCATCGAGGCGGGCGATCATGTCGGCCAAGGCCGCCTGGGTGCGCAGGGCGTAATGTTGGATGGCCGTCTCCGCGTCATCGCGCAAGCTGTGCAGCGCCTGGTTCAGGCGCAAGTGATGATCGACGCTGATTTTCATGCGGGCCTCGTGGGGCTGTGGTGATAGGCACGATCGAGCACCATCTCAATCCGGCCGCGCAATTCCTTTTGCATGGCCTTGATGCCGTGATTGGCATTGATGGTGTCCAAATGATATTTGCGTTGCAGGCGCAGGAACTCGGCGCGCACGCGATGCTGGTACTTGACGAAGCTGTCATACCAGTCGCGCGACAGGCCGATGTCCATGCCGGATTCCCAGTAGTCCAGCTCGTGATGCGCGTTGAGCGTGCGATCGACCAGGTTGGCCGGCGAGGCGTTCAGCAAGAAGACGGCATCGGGCACAATCGCCTTGGCATACAAGGATTCGAGCCATTCCAGATTCGCGCCGCGCACCAGGTCGCGCGCCATCAGCGTGAAAATATAGCGGTCGGCCAGCACGATATACCCGGCGCGCAGGGCCGGCACGATCGTGTTCTCGAGCTGGTCATAAAAATCCGTGGCATAAAACAAGGACATCGTGCGCGGGCTGAGGACGTTGCCGAGCTTGGCCTGGTCGAGGGCCTCGCCGACCAGCACCGAGCGCGTCAGGCCGGTGCGCGCGACGGCATAGCCTTTTTGCTCGAGCCACTCCGTGAGCATGTTCATCTGGGTCGTGCGCCCGGACGCATCCGAGCCTTCGAGCACAATCAGCACGCCGGTCAAGGTGCTGAGATCCTGGCCGGTCAAGGCTTGGCCAAAGCTGGCTTTGCCGCGCGGCGTCGTGGTGGGGACTTTGATCGCGCTCATTTTTTTGCCTTTTGTTTGTAGCAGGCCAGGTCGATCTGCTGTTGAATGTGGTCGCGCACATGTTCCTGCTGTTCCGGGATGGGGCGGGTGGCGTCCACCTGGGTGAAGCCGAATTCCGTGAGCATCTCGTCATAGTTTTCCATGACGCGTCCCTGGAAGATGCGGAAGCTTTCTTGAATGTCATCGGAAAAGTCCATGTCCATGCCCGCCTCGAAATATTTCAATTGCGGGCGGCCTTCGAGCATGCTGCCGAGCGCCACTTCGAGTGGCAGGCGGAAATAGAAGGTGATGTCGGGCGTGCGCGCAAAGCCGTACAATTTGCGCAGCCAGTCCGGCGCGCAGCCGCGCACGCCGTCGCGCGCGAACGAGGTGAACATGTAGCGGTCGCACAGGACCAGGAAGCCGCCTTTCAGCATGGGCAGGATCTGGCGCTCGTAGCGGTCGGCGAAATCCGTCGCGTGGATCAAGCTGAAGGTGGTCGGCGTCAGCATTTGTTTTTTCTTGCCCTTGCGCGTGGCTTCCTTGACGATCTCGCTGGAATTCCACTCCGAGAAAAACACTTTGCAGCCCAGGCCGCTCAGCCATTGATGCAACAAATGAATCTGGGTCGACTTGCCCGACCCGTCGAGTCCTTCGACGGCAATCAGTTTGCCGGGCAACGCTTCGGGCGGCGGCGCGGCGGGGGTGGTCACGTGATTCGGCATGGGAACTCCTTGGTTAGTGGCGCGCCGCGACTGGTTCCAGCCGCAGGCGCAGCCCATAGACATCTTCAAACAAATCCGCTTTTTTGGACAGCACGGTTTGCTCGAGCTCGAGGCCGTCCATGCCTTCGGCGCGGAGCAGCGCCTGGCCGTTCTGCAGCAGCACCTGCACGCTGCGGACGGCATCGCAATGGCGGCGGTCAAGGCCGTCCGCGATGCGCAACAATGCCGCCAGCTTTTTGACCCGCTCGCGGTCGTGCGGGCTGAGGTCGGCAAACGCCGCGTGCTTCTCGCGCGGCGTTTTTTTGCGATGATAGCGCGCCACGTTGGCGGCCATGGTCAGCTCGTTGCCGGTCATGCCCGGCAGCGCGGTCTGCTCGATCAGCAGCAGCGAGTGCTTGTGGTGATCATCGTAGCTGACCGACTGGCCAATGTCGTGCAGCAGCCCGGCCACCAGCATAATGCGGCGATCCGCGTGGCCCAATTGATGCAGCAGGTGCAGTTGGTCAAACAACTGCAGCGCCAGGCGCGTGACCTGGCGCGCATGGCCTTCCTCAAAGGCGTGCGCGCGGCCAACCCGCAGCGCCGCTTGATACAGCGCGTCATCACTGGCGGTGAACGCCGACGCGCCCGGGGCGCCCTGCAACAAATCCGCGATGATGCCCTCGCGCACGCCGACACGCGGCACAATCAGTTCGGTCACACCCAACTGCTGGGCGATATAGTCGTAGACCAATGCGGCCGGGCCGAGGATGTCGGCGCGATCGGGTGCGACATTGAAGCGTTGCTGCACTTGGTCGGGCAAGAGGCCGGCCAGTTTTGCGCGCAACTCGTGCAAGGCCGCGGCGCCGAGGTGCAGCGGTGCGCCGGCATGCGGTGGTGCGCCGGCGAGCCCGGCCAGCACTTCAATGCCGCCGCCCACGGCGATCAAGCCATGGGCGTGGTCGCGCAGCGGCGCGAGCACGCTGTCGAGTGTGCGCACGGCGTCGGCGACATACGCGTCCCACTGCCGCGCGCGTTCCTGTTGATTGCGCGTTTGCTCAAGCAAGCGCACGGCGCCCAGCGTGCGCGAGGCGCTCCAGCGCAAGGTGTGTGCGTCCAGCAGCGCCAGCTGCACACTGCCGCCGCCAAGGTCAACCAAGGCCCAAGTGGTCTCGCCCAGCGGGACGGCCTGCGCGACCGCGCGGTAGACCAAGCGCGCCTCTTCGGCGGGGTCGATGATTTCAACGGTGATGCCGGCCTCCGCATGGGCGCGGGCAATCAGGTGCGCGGCATTGCTGCTGTCGCGCACCGCACTGGTGGCGACCGCGCGATAGGTTTCGATGTTGAGCTGCTGCATGTGCCGGCAAAAGCCCAGCAGCGCCACGCACGCCGCGTCCAGCGCCTCCGCCGCGATGGCGCCGTGGGCAAACACGCTGGCGCCCAGGCGCACAGCCACGCGCTCCGAGGCCAGCACGCTGAAAGCCAGGGCATGCGTGCGCGCGGCCGCCATGAAGCGCAGCGCGTTCGAACCAATATCAATGGCCGCCACGCGCGCGGGCTGGGCCAGCGCCACGTCCGCCACCTTGTTGTTCGGTTTACCGGTCGCCACAATCACTGCTTGTTGTTGTCATTCCATAAATAATAGCAGGTAAATGGTAGCGTTTTGTTGACGATTAGTCAAGGAAGAATGGAAGAATGGAAGAATGGAAGAATGGAAGGATGGATGGATGGTGCAGCGGCTATGACCCTGAACCATGATGAATATCGAATCTCGAACAAGGAATATCGAAGGTCGAAGTAACTGCGCAGAACTTCAATAGTTGGTTATTCCTTGTTCGATATTCGATATTCGCATTCCCTGAACCCTGCCGTGGCCGGTTGTGCATTTTCCGCCGCTGTGCTATACTTTCCCATCTCATGCAAAGGAACAGGTATGCAAAACACGAACGTGTCACATGGTCAACATCGCCACGCCGCGTGGCTGAGCGCGGCCGCGCTGCTGCTCGCGGCGTGCAGCGCGGTGCATGATGTCAGCGAGCCGACGACTGCGTCCGCCACGCCCGTCAAGGTCGGTGACGAAGTGCAAATCACGCTCGACGCCAATCCCACCACCGGCTATGTCTGGGAATTGACCGAACTCGACACAAACCGGCTCGCGCAACTGGGCCTGTTCGATTACAACACCGACACCGAGCAGCAAGGCCTGTACGGCGCGCCGGTGAAAATGACGGCGCGCTTCAAGGCCATCGCGCCCGGCACTGCCACGGTCACGCTGGTCTACCGCCGGCCCTTTGAGACCAACACGCCGGCGCACGTTGTGCAGCGCACGATTGCCATCACGCCCTGACGCCCATGCGGCGGTTTTTTGTTGAGCACTGGCGGCACGCCCTTGCGGCCACGCGCTTTTCCGTGCAAGGCGTGCGCTTTGCCTGGCGCGAAAAGGCGTTTCAAGGCGAGGTGGCCGTCCTTGTTGTTATTGCTGTTCCACTGGGCCTCTGGCTGGGGCACACCGGCGTCGAACGCGCCGTGCTGATTGGCAGTTGGGCGCATGTCCTGATCATTGAGCTGCTCAATTGCGCGGTCGAGGCCATTGTTGACCGCATCAGCCCCGACCACCACGCGCTCTCCGGCATCGCCAAAGATTGCGGCTCCGCCGCCGTGTTTGGCTCAGTCCTGCTGGCAATCCTGGTCTGGTGCCTGGTGCTGTTGGCCTGAAACGCCAAGCGCATGTTTCATTGATCAACGGTCATTGGTCAGGTATCATGTCATGATCCCGCTCACGCTCATCACCGGTTTTCTTGGCGCGGGCAAGACGACCTTTCTGCGGCACCTGCTCGACCAGCGCGCCGCGGCGCCGGCGCATGGCACTCTCGCCGTCATCATCAATGAGTTCGCGGATGTTGGTCTGGATGCCGTGCAACTGCCCGCGGGCGATTATCACCAATGGGAACTCAGTCGCGGCAGCATTTTCTGTATCTGTCTGCGCACCGATTTTATTGCCTTGCTCGCACGCATTGTGCACGAGATCAATCCGGATGAAATCTGGGTGGAAGCCACCGGTGTTGCCGATGTGGAAGAAGTGTTCAAAATGTTGAGCGCGCCGCCCGTGCGCGCCGCGTTATACTTGCGGACCAACGCATGTATTGTTGATCCGCACACCATCCTGAAAGTGCTGCACACGCTGCGCGCGGCGCAACAACAGGTTGCGCGCGCCGATGTGCTTATTCTGAACAAGATTGACACGGCCGATGCGGCCACGCTGGCCGCCGTCGAACAAGCCTTGCGCACACACAATGCGCAGGCGCCGATCCTGCAGGCGACGCAGGCGCGGATTGCGCTCGAGGCCTTGCCAACGTTTCAGATGCCACGCCTGGATCTGCGCCCGTTCGGCGGCCACCCGCCGCAGCCGATCGCGGCGGTCGCCATCACCGAAGCATGGATCATTCCGCGCGCGGCGTTTGCCCAATGGTGGCGCGCGCAACAGCACGGCATCTGGCGCGTCAAGGGCCGGCTGCGCACGCCCGACGGAGATGTCTGGGTGGATGGCACGCTGGCCGCGCTCGACCTGCGGCCGTGCGGCGCGTTGCCGGCATTGCCGGCCGCGACAACCCTGGCATTCGTCGGCCCGGGCCTGCAGCGCGCAGGGCTGACCGCCGCGCTACAACGCCTGTGCAGCGCCGCCGGAAAAAATCGCGAAGTCGCTGCACGGATGTAGCCGCGGAACGGCGTTCCGCGTGATGTGCTGCACGCCGTGCGGCGAAGGGAGCGCCGATCATCCCGCCGCTGGCGGGACTGAAGGTAGGTGCGATCTCCCGATCGCATCTTCTAGTGGGAGCCGCGTGCGATCTTTGACCGCATCATGAATTATCGTGCCGCACGAGAATTTAACGGGGTTCCGCGCGATGTGCTGCACGCCGCACGCCGTGCGTCGGCTACGGGCAGAGGTACCGACCGCAGTAGATATTTCCGCGCCCGTGGTGTAGCCGCGGAACGGCGTTCCGCGCGATGAAAGGTTGGACGATTGGAGGGGTGGTGCAGATGCAGATTCGCGGCACGGAGGCCGCTCCCATTGCAGATGTTTTCAGTTTGCAGCTGCTTGGAGTCCCGCCACCGGCGTGGATTTTCGGCTCTCAGTGCAGCATCCAGTATCCAGCATCCAGTATCCTGAAAGTGGCAATGATTGCTGCGGCAGGCGGCGGTCGCTCTGCGCTTTTATGCCCAGCCTAAAACCTTTCAACCTTTCAATCCCGCCGGTGGCGGGATCCGCGCCATGGCGGGACTCCAAGCAGCTCCAAGCAGCCTAAAACCAGAAGCAACGGCAGCAGCAGCACCGGCTCGGGCACCGGCCAGACCATGATGTCATCCAGCACCAAGTCTTTATTCTCCGACGTGGTGGCGGTGGAAAACACCAAATCCATTGTTGGGCCGCTGGCCGTGAAGCTCGCAAGCTGGCGGTAGATGCCGGGCGCAAAAGCCGCGCTGCAGAACACCTGCGTGCCGGCGACCGTCACGGCAAAATTCGACGGGCTGGCAAACGAGGAGCCATACGTAAAGCCCACGTAGTAGTCCTGTGCGGACGTGAAGCCGCCAATGGTTTGCTGCACCACGGTGCCGGCCGGGTAGGCACTGCCCGCCCCCGTCATTTCATAGTCGGCATACACGTTCCGGCCCTCGATGTCAGGGGCAAACAGGCTATCGCTGGTGCCGAAGCCATGCACCGTACACGCCCAACCGGCCACACTATCGGCCAACCCCGGCATTTCGCCGCCCCAAAAGCCGGTGCCGGCACCGCTGGCCTCAAAGCTCGGATTCCGGAGGAAGACTTCATCCGGATAACTGCGTTCGAAAAGCGTGATACCGTCGAGCAGAAGGCCTGACGCATTCGGCCAATCGCCCCACGGGCAATTGCGGAAACGCAGAGTCAGCGATGCCGCTTGCGGCGTGAAAAATTGCTGGGCGAAGTGGTAGGGCTGGCTGCCGCCGACAACCTGGTTGGTGAAGCCATACGCGCCACCCGCGAGCCACTGGTCACCCGCCGCGCCGCCCTGCAACAGCACATCGAAGACACAGGCGTTGGTAAAATAGGCACCCGCGGCATCGCTGACGACGTTGTGATAAAACTGCAGGACATACTGCTTGTTGGTATCAAGGCCAAGCAGCTCTTGCTGGATGGTGGAGGCATTGATGGCATAGCCGGCCGTCAGATAGACCACATGGGCGCGATCCGGGCGTTGGCCGTTGTTGGCCGGGCCCGTGCCATTGTCCTTGCCCACCCAATTGGCCAGCGGCGTGCTTATTGTCCAGCCGTCGAGAGCACTGCCAAACCAAGAATTGGCGCCGTGATACGCACCCTGCTCGAAGCTGGGATTGACGAGCACGACGCTGCGGTGGCTGCGGCGGTAGATCGTGGCGCCGGCCGTGGCGATTTCGCCTTGGGCGTTGGTGCCGCAGACCTGCACAAGATTCGCGCCAGCCACCAAGGCAATGTCCGGTGCGCTCCATGCCGGCGCCGCCGCGAAGGCAATGGCCGCTCCGCCGCGCGTGGCGTTGGTCACCCACATGCCGCCGACCAGATTCCAACTGGTACCCGCCAGCGTCCATGCGCCCACGTCATCCGCGACCAGCGCCGGCGCGTTGGTGATGGCCAGCGCCACATTCGCCACGGGCCAGATCGCCACATCGTCCAGCAACATGGTGCAGCCATCCGCCGAGTTGGACGTGCCAAAGACCAAATCCATGCTGGTCCAATCGGCCACGAAGGTGACGGTCGTGGACGTGAATTGTGGTTGCCACGCCAGAAAATCCTGGCGGTACACTTCGATGCCGTCAATCGTGACCGTGAAGTTCGACGGGCTGTACATGTTTTCGAAACCAGGCCGCGCGTTGAAATAGAAGCTGAGCGCATAGCGCTGGCCGATTTCAAGGCCTGTGATGGTTTGCGACAGCGTCGTGCGCAACGAGGAATTTGAGTAGAAGCCCTCGCTCTTGTTGTCAAAAAAGGCGTTCTGGCCGTCCGGCACGGCGAAGCTGCCCAAGTACGGATTGCTGTTCGTGGCGACGCCAAACGCGGCTGAATTATAGCCGCCATCCCAATACTTCCAGCCGGCCATATAGCCAAGCAGATAGGGGGTTCGGATCACGGAATTCCATGTGGCATCCTTGTTGATGACGCCCGTGCCGCTGCCGCCGGGGCCCTGTTCGCCGCTGGCCTCGAAGCTGGGGTTCTGGACGATGACTTGCCGGGGATGGCTGAGCTGCTGCAGCGCGATGCCATCCAGCGCCAGGCGTGAAACCAAGTTGCTCCCATCCGCGTCCCGCGTGTAGTGGTTGTTGAAGCGCAGGGTGCCGGCATCCGCCCCTGGCTGGAAGATCACCGACGAGAAATGGAACGGCTCGGAGTGGCCAAGTTCCGACTCGACCGGCGTGGAGTACATCGTGGTCAGCGTCGTGCCGGCAAAGCTGATGTCGAACTCACACAAGTTGGTGTTGATCCCGCCATTATAGCTGTGGGCGCAATGCCAGAATTGCAGGCAGTAGTGCGCGTTCGTGTCAAGGCCGCTGAGGTCTTGGGCGATGGCGCTGGCGGCTCCAAACGACCACAAAAAGGCGAGCTGGGCGCCGTCCGGTGTCTGGCCATTGTCGGCGTACGGATACCACCAACTGCTGGACGGAATCCACAATGCGGGCTGCAAGCCGGAATGGTCTACACGATCCTGGTTCCAGCCCCAGATGGCAATGTTATCGCCATAACCAGTCACATTGGTGGGTGTTTCAAAACTGGCATTTTGAATGTAGATGCTGCGATTGGCGCAGACATGGCGGGCGCCGAGCGTGACCGCGAAGACAAGCAGCAGTGGCAGCAGACGCTTCATGGTGGTGTTCCTAATTATGTTATTCAGTTTTCGGTTTTCAGTTTGCAGCTTCGAATCGCTGATCACTGCCGGCTCCGTAGTCCGCCCAACTTCTGCTGTTGTTCCAACTCAGCAGCCGCGAATGCTGCCAAAGATGCGCGGCGGCATCGCCGAGGGGAACGCGGC
>JAPLST010000231.1 GCA_026398485.1 bacterium | reverse complement strand
GCGCCATCAGATACTTCGGCGATATAGACCATGGTTTCACCGACCGCCGGCGTGCCGTAACAGTAGCGGCCCGCGCCGCCCAGCACCCCGTTCCAGATCGTCGTGCCGGTGCTCGCATCGAGCGCCAGCAGCGTGGCCTGGTTGTTAGCCGCGACCGGATTGACGGCTGCAAAGACGCGCTGGCCGTCCGTCGCCGTGCTGCCCAGCTTCATGCCGCAATCCCACATGCTGCCCGCCGCCGCGGCGCTGGCGTTGGTCCACAGAATACCGGCCACCGTCAGCGGCGCGCCATTCGTGTACCAGCCCTGGCGCTGCTTGTTGCGCCCGGCCATCGGCCACGAGCTGTTCAGCGGTTCGAGCGGACGATAGGCCCAGCCATACCCGGTTGCGCGGTACGGCGAGGCCAGCGAATGGGCAGCATACGTGGCCAGCAGCGGATTGACCATCTTGCTGTTGGTCAGCAAGTCAATGGCGCCCACTTCAAGCACGACGCCAGTCGTGCCGTTGCCGTAAACGATGTTGTCATCGCCCATCAACGTCGATGTGCCGCCGACATAGACGGCGCCCTTGTCGGATGCGCCCATAATGCATTTGTCGAGCTGCACGCTGCGGCCGCCGCCACCAACCAAGACACCATAGCCGCCCAGCGAGTCACCGGTCGGTGAATAGATGCCCTTGAAGGTGCAGCGCGTGAACTTTTGTGTCAGCGGGCCGTCACTGGCACGGAAGCCAACATAGCCGCCGTCAAAGCAACTGTCCATGGCTTCCAGTCTTGGATTACCTGAAGCGCTGTTGGCTGCGGTAACCTTTGTTTCCGTGGGGGTCACTGCCAGTGTGTTGGTATTAAAGTGCAAGACCGCGACATACACATTGGACAGGTAGCTCTTGGTATCCCAGTTGCGATACGCGCCCAATGAATAATCGCCCGCCCAGTATTCTGACACCAAAGACATGTTGCGAACCGTGCAACTGACCTTGCTGACCGGATAGATGGTCAGGTTGCGCCCATCCGAGCCGGTCTCGGTGCGGAAGGCCGAGCTCTTGTAGATCAGCGTGTTGGTCGGGCTCTCGCCGATGAAGCTGACATAGTCACCGGCATACTGCAAGCCGCGGCCGACGACCGGATTGCCGTTCGAGGCTGTGAACTGGTTGGTGAAGAAGCCGCGGAGGTAGAACGTGACCGGATAGGTCGCATCGCTCAGCGGCGGCGTCTGATTCAGCAGGCTGACCGGATAGCTGACGCTGCGGTAGGCCGAGGCCCAACTGCTGCCGACTGCGCCACCATCCCTGACGAGCGGCGACTTCTGGTCGATATAGTACGTGCCGCCGCGCGCCGCCTTGTAGCCCACATTGCCGAGGCCGGCCCGATACGGCATGTCATCCAGCGTCTGCAAAACAACCGGGTCGAACGTCTGCAAATCGAGATTGCGGATGTACGCCGCGCCGACATTCTGTTCGATATAGTTGACGCCGCCCAAGCCGATGTTGTACATGTTGTTGTCCATCAGGATGACATCCGAGAAGGCGGTGTTCAGGTTGGCGGTGAGAATCGGCCAGGCGCAGACGGCGTGCCCGCGATCCGTCGCCGTGGCGTTCGTGGCGATGTTGACGAACAAGCAATTCTTGACGATGCCGCCGGCACCTTCACAGATGATGCCGTTGCCGCGCGCACCATAGTTGCCCGGCAGGTCGGCGAAGGTGCAGTTCTCCGCCAGCATCGGAAACTGGTTCAGGTTATTGTAATTCAAGAGACCGGCGCCGACGTTGTTGAAGAGACAGCCGCGGGCAACCTTGTTGCGCATGCGCTGCCAGTTCTCGAAGAAGCCCAGGCCGGTGCGCTGGCCGGTCAACGTGCCGGGTTCGCTCGCGGCGTGGCAGACCTGCACACGCTCGATCCGATAGTCAATGCCCATACCGGTCACCGGCCGCAATTGGACGATGTTGTTGAAGAAGCTGACCGAGGCGTCGGACAGGCCCTGCACCGTGCAATCCTCGAGGCGGAAGAAGCGCGAATAGACCTTGAACTTGAATTGGTTTGTATAGGTCTGCACAAACGTGGTTTTGCCGATGCCCGCGCCGCGAATCAGCAGGAAGTTGTGGCACAGCACTTCTTCGGCCGTGGCCGGCGTGTTGGTATTGTAGCCCAAGCGATAGACATCCATCGGCGGCAGATCCAGCGAGGGACAGTTGGCCACATCGACATAGACACCGGTGCCGACATTGATCGCGACCCAGTTGTTGGTCGGCACGGGCTGCGCCACCGTGGCGCTGACGACCGAACCGGGGTTCAACTGCGCGCCGAGATAGCACACTTGATTGAGGGCGTAGGAAAGGTTGCGCCACGCGGTGGCGGCGGTCAGGCCGTCATTGGCGTCGCTGCCGGTCACGGCCACATAGAAATTCGTGGCGACGAGATCCAGCGGCTGGTCGTTGACAATGATGTTATCGACATACATGATGTCGTTGCCGGTGCCGCAATAAAAATCGAGCCAGTTGAACTTGCCATTGTCCACCGCATCGATATTCAGCAGCGGGAATGGCGCCGAGCCGATCGTGCGGTTGTCCACCGAGATGGTGACCACGCCGCCGGTCGGGCCCACGCCGGTTTTCAGCAAGTCCATGCGGATCTCATGCCACGCGCCCTTGGTGACATCGCCAATCTTGGCATAGATCAAGTCATTCCACAGGTGCAGCGAGGCGGTCGGTGCACTGGGATTATCCATGATCCAGTTGACAACGATGGCGCCTGGGCCGCAGGAACCGTAGGATGAATTGGTCGTCACAATATCACCGGCGCAAAAATAAAGATAGTAATCGCTGCTGAGCGTGTTGGTGGGTACCAACAGCGAAAAGGTTACCGAGGCGCGGGTGGAATACTTGAAGGCATCGTTGGGAAGCGGCGAGATGGATTCCCTGTATTGGCTACCCGACGCACCCAGTTGCGTCAAACTCAGCGTGTTGGCGAAGCGCGCCGGCACGTTCGTGATACTGTTGTCCAAGCAGTTGGGATCAGCACCCCACGGGAGCCACTTGCCGCCCGATTGATTAATAACGCCGTAGCCATTGGAATAGTAATTGAAGCCTTCCCAATAGACCGAACCGGCGGCTGCGCTCAAGGCGCCCAGAACGACGGTCATAACCATCAATGTAAACAGCTTTTTCATGTGCAATTCCTTGTTGATATTGAGGGATTAGTTGTGGAGACAGACCGGCAAGCCAAACCTGTATTGACAACCACGCACGCCAGCCGTACGCGGCATAAAAAAGAAACTATGCAACTACCAGCCATACGTCGCATGACTCCGTGCGGAGTTGAACCAAAACCAACGCAGGTTCCACTATACCATAAACGCGGGATCTGTGTCAACGCGCGCTGCCCGCATTTGTGGTTTGCTATTTGCGGCGGAGTTCACTACACTATCGGGCATTAGCCGGAAGCAGGACCGTCCGTAATAATGCTCATGGAACACACGATGAATATGCCGCCGACATGCAACACCGCCCTTCTTGCCTGGATTGACGAGGCTGTCACCCTGTGCACGCCCGACCGCGTGCATTGGTGCGACGGGTCGGACGCCGAGTACCAGCGCCTGTGCGACGAATTGGTGGCGCACGGCACGTTCACGCGTTTGGATCCGGCGCGCCGGCCGAATAGTTTTCTGGCGCGGTCGCATGCCAGCGACGTGGCACGCGTCGAGGATCGCACGTTCATGTGCGCGCAGAGCCGCGCGGAAGCCGGGCCGACCAACAATTGGGCGGATCCACGCGAGATGAAAGCCACGCTGCGCGGCCTGTTCAAAGGCTGCATGCGCGGCCGGACGATGTACATCATTCCTTTTTCGATGGGGCCGTTAGACTCCCCCATCGCCAAGATCGGGATCGAGATCACCGACTCGGCCTATGTGGTCGTCAACATGCGCATCATGACCTGCATGGGCCGGGCCGTGCTGGACAAGCTCGGCGCGCAGGGCACGTTCATCCCCTGCCTGCATTCGGTCGGCGCGCCGTTGCAGCCCGGGCAGCCGGATGTGCCGTGGCCGTGCGAGCCGGATCCGCAGAAAAAATATATTGTGCATTTCCCCGATGAACCGTCGATTTGGTCGTACGGCTCGGGCTACGGCGGCAACGCCTTGCTGGGCAAGAAATGCCTGGCGTTGCGGATTGCGTCGGTCGTCGCGCGCAAGGAAGGCTGGATGGCGGAGCACATGCTGATCTTGTGCCTGACCTCGCCGCAGGGCACGAAGCATTATATCTGCGCGGCGTTCCCCAGCGCGTGCGGCAAGACCAACCTGGCGATGATGCAGCCAACTCTGCCGGGCTGGAAGGTGACGTGCATTGGCGATGACATTGCCTGGATGCGCATTGGCGCGGACGGCCGGTTGTACGCGGTGAATCCCGAGACGGGCTTTTTCGGCGTTGCGCCGGGCACGTCGCAGCAGTCCAATCCGCATGCCATGGCGAGTTGCACGCGCAACAGTATTTTCACAAACGTCGCGCTGACGCCGGATGGCGATGTGTGGTGGGAAGACATGGGCGTGCCGGCGCCGGCCAGTGCGATTGACTGGGAAGGCAAGCCATGGACACCCGATTGTGGGCGCAAGGCGGCCCACCCGAACGCGCGCTTCACCGCGCCCGCCAAACAATGCCCGGTGATCGATCCCGACTGGCAGAATCCCGCCGGCGTGCCCATTTCAGCAATTTTGTTCGGTGGGCGCAGGCCGGGCACGATTCCGCTCGTTGCCGAGGCGTTTTCGTGGGAACACGGCGTCTTCATGGGCTCGTCGGCCGGCTCGGAAACGACTGCGGCAGCACTTGGCCAAGCGGGCATTTTGCGCCGTGATCCGTTTGCCATGCTGCCGTTTTGCGGCTATCACATGGGCGATTATTTCGCGCACTGGCTTTCGATGGCGCAGCGCACCGAGCGCGCCAAACTGCCGCGCGTATTTTTTGTCAATTGGTTCCGCAAGAACGCCGAGGGCAAATGGCTCTGGCCCGGCTATGGTGACAACAGTCGCGTTTTAAAATGGATTTGCGAACGCGTGGATGGCGGCGGCAAGGCCGTCACGACGCCGATCGGCAACGTGCCCGCGCCCAACGCGCTGGACGTGACCGGCCTGCAAATCAGCGCGGCGGCATTGCAGGAATTATGCAGCGTGGATCGTGAGCGTTGGCTGAAAGAAGCGGACGACATCGCCGCCTATTACGCAACTTTCGACACGCACCTGCCCGCCGCGTTGCGCACGCAGCTCGAGGATTTGCGCACGCGGCTGGCGGCGAAGTAGCCAGAAGAGTGGAAGGCTGGAAGATTGGGCAGCGGGGCGGCAGTACAGCGGCGGAGTTACCACGAATTTCCGTGGGAAGCGCCGGCCCGACAGCCGCAGCCTGGCAGGCCACATTGAACGGCAACAACATGTGCGAAGGAGATTACAATGCGTGACAAAAAGTACCGCGTAGTGGCGCGGGTCGCATGCATCATACTTGCGCTGCTGTGTGGCAGCGTGGGCGCCTACAGGCTCGGGATTTCGGACGACGCGAAGATCCACGACAGCGCGATCATCGCCGAGGGTGTTTTCGTGCACGCTTGGTATCCGCCGAAAACTTGCATTCCCAATGCCGATCAACCGTCCGATGTGCGCGCCTACTGCCTGCGCGTTACCACCGTGTACAAGGGGCCGGTGAAACCCGGCGAACACGTCTTGTTTTATGATGCGTTCTACGGCTCGACTGAGGGGTGCTTTGTTGACGAGCGCACTACCAACCTGCTCTTTCTCGCGCGCTGCCGCACGCAACCCGCGTGGGCACATGGCGACACGAATGTGACGGGCTTGCTGTATGCGCCGATCGAGGTCATTGGCGCACGCGCCGGCAATCGGCTGACACAGTACGCGGCGTGGCAGACCATTCTTGGTCTTGCCCTGCTTAAGCCGCCCGCGGACAGTGGCACGGTCTATCGTGCGCTGCTGGCCACGAGCAGCAATGCGTACCTGCGGCGCTACCTCATGCAACACTTGCCGGGACCGTTGACCTCCAATGATCACGCGCTGTTGTGTGCGTTCATTGGTGAGAAGGCGCAGCACGGCCCGGCCCTCGAGCGGGCGTTGGCGGCGTTGCGCGCGAAGGCTGCGCGCCAAGGCCGCATGACCCCTGACGACCTGACTAACTTCAGCGTCCTGTCCGGCCAGGCCGAGCAGTTGCGCGGCACGGCCGCCGCCGCACTGCAGCTCTTGACGGCGCACGCCGGCGTGCTGCCCGTCGAAACCATTGCCCGCTTGTACCCTATCGTTGGGCAACAGCAACAAGAACTCATGTTAGGCATGCTGAACACGACCAATATCGTCGTGTGCCAAGACACGCTTTTCGAAACGCTGCGGGCGGATCCACACTGGAATGAGAAATCCGTGGCGCGCCTTGCGGCACTTTGCCCTGACTATCTCAAGGAGCGCTTGCGCCAGGACGATGTGCCGCTGTGGCTGGCGATTGTGTGCTATCGTGCGCTGGGCATCAATGGCCAGGCCGTCGGCAAGCAAGACATGCCGCGCGAGTATCTGGCAATGAATGACTACAGCCTGCGCGAAATCGGGAATCTGCTGCGTGGTGATTTGTTCAGTGCCTGCTGTGCCCTGAACAATCCCAGAATACTGCCGGAATGGCGTGCGCGCCTGCCACTTTTGGAACCGCTGTTGTCCAGCACGGATGGCCCGCCGCGGCGCGTGCTCGTCGCCTTGATGCGCACCTTGGGTGTGCCGCTGACGCGCGCCAGCAATGGCTATGTCGCCAATCTGACGGCACCAGCGCAACCCGGTCCGGTGACGCTGCGGCTGGAGGCAGCTACGAATGTTGTGCGGCTTGGTGATCCTGTCCGACTCACGCTGGTCGAAGCAGCCCGCGCCGGCAATTATGCTTTTTGCATCAGCGGGCAATGCAGTTGGGCGGTCGCATCGCGCAGCGGCGAAACATCAACGGGCGGGGCGTTTGGCTTGTGGAACAACGTGGCCCTGCCGCGCGCGGCATTTGTCCAGATCTCCACGGCCATGTGCGTGCGCAGTGAGCATGAGATCGGGCACGTCATTCGCGCACCGGGCGTCTACAAGGTGCGCGTCAGCAAAACCTATCCGCATGACGGCCTTGCTGCCGGCGTTGACGCGTGGACCGGCGTGGCCTACAGCAGCAACGATTTCGAGCTTACCGTGACCGCGGACAATTTCGTTCCGCGATTCGCCGTGCACGACGAGAGTACCATGCGCACTGTCCAAGCCGCCTATGTCGAAGCGCCGGGCCAATGAGTGGCATTGGTCTGACAGCCAATATTTTCAAGGCATCGCAGCGTTCTGTTCAGGTCCGACCCACCTATCCACGCGTAGTTTGCAGCTTTGCGCAAGGCACCCGGCCGCACATCATCCCTTGCCACGCACTCGGCGTTTTGTTCGATACGCGCCGTGACCATCGGATACCATCATGACATTCGCCGCCGGCTCGTCAGGTGTGAGACAGACATGTCGCAGCGGAAACGGATATGCATCCGTGACGCGCTGTCGCACATAGGCGAAATACTCAGCGCCTCTGAGATGCTGGGTCTCCTTCTGCGCCAAGCGCTTCCTCTGCCAGACTTCT
>JAPLST010000282.1:4992-6515 GCA_026398485.1 bacterium | reverse complement strand
CTTTAGCGCGATCGTGGGGGTCTCGGCACACCCACCCGCCCAACCTGTGCGCGCGTTTGTGTTGGTCGTGTTTACTGGTGGTGCCTTTGTTGTGGTGTTGACATAGCCGGATCTGCGTGCAGTCTGCGCGCGTTTTTCATATACTAGATGTCGACCGGATTGCGACAAGCATTGTTTATTTTGATTAAGGATCAGATTATGCCGGCACGCTTTGCTCTCGGAATTGATTTTGGCACGAACTCGGTGCGCGCCCTGGTTGTCGACACGCGCACCGGCGCGGAAGTCGGGTCGCAGGTATACCATTACCGCGGCGGCGTGGATGGCATCATTGTTGATGCGAAAGACCCGCATCTGGCGCGGCAGCGCCCGCAGGATTACCTGTGCGGCCTCGCGGCGAGTGTGCGCGGCGCGCTGCGTGCGGCCACGAGCGTGAAGGGCTTCACGGCCGGCCGCGTGGTCGGCATCGGCGTGGACACGACCGGCAGCACGCCGTTGCCCGTGGACGCCGCCGGCACCCCGCTGGCCTTGCACGCGGAATTCGCCGACAATCCGAACGCGATGGCCTGGCTCTGGAAAGATCACACGGCGCGCGCGGAAGCCGAGGAGATCACGGCGGCGGCACATGCGCATGCGCCCGATTTCACGCAATGGTGTGGCGGCACGTATTCGTCCGAGTGGTTTTTCTCAAAAATACTGCATCTGGCGCGGGTAGACAAAAAAGTGTTCCGGGCGGCGGCCAGTTTTGTTGAGCACTGCGATTGGCTACCGGGCTTGTTGTGCGGCGACACCGCGCCGCAACGGCTGAAGCGCAGTGTCTGCGCCGCCGGCCACAAGGCGATGTTCAACAAGGCGGCGTGGGGCGGCCTGCCGCCGCAGTCGTTCTGGTCGGCGGTGGATGCGCGCCTCGACGGCCTGGTGGCCAAGCTTTATGACAAGGCGTACACAGCCGACACGCGCGTCGGCGGCCTGTGCCCGGCGTGGGCGAAAAAACTGGGATTGCCGGCCGGCATCGCCGTGTCCGTCGGCGCCTTCGACGCGCATCTGGGCGCGGTCGGCGCGGGCATCAAGCCGGGTGTGCTGGTGAAAATCCTGGGGACGTCGACCTGTGATCTGATGGTCTTTCCCGAGACCGCGCAACTGGGCTTCATCCCCGGCCTGTGCGGCATCGTCAACGGCTCGGTGCTGCCGGGGCATTTCGGCGTCGAGGCCGGGCAGTCGGCCGTCGGTGACATTTTCAATTGGGTTGTGAAACAACTGGTGCCGGCCGAGGTGCAGAAGCGCGCCGGCGCCAACCTGCACGGCTATCTGATCGAGCAAGGCCTGCGCCAGAAGCCCGGCGAGCACGGGCTGCTGGTGCTGGATTGGCACAATGGCAATCGCACCGTCTTGGTGGATCAAAATCTGACCGGATTGATGGTCGGCCTGACGCTCGGCCCGCGCATTGAGGATATTTACCGGGCCTGCATCGAGGGCACGGCCTATGGCGCGCGCGCCATTCTCGAACGTCTGGCACAGCATGGCGT
>JAPLST010000282.1:0-4959 GCA_026398485.1 bacterium | reverse complement strand
CAGAACGACTGCGGCGGCAGGCCGCCCCACGCCGCCTTGTTGAACATCGCCTTGTGGCCGGCGGCGCAGACACTGCGCTTCAGCCGTTGCGGCGCGGTGGCCGGGTGTGCGCACCCCACCATTGCCGCCGCGCAAAAGGCGATGGGCGGGTTGAAGCCGCTCGGCTACAAGCCCAAGGCCGCTAATGTCGCGGTGTACAACAAGCTGTACCTGCTCTACAAAAAGCTGCACGACGTGTTCGGCACGCGTGCGGCCAGCGCGAATTGCGCGGACGTGATGAAAGAACTGCTGCGGGTGCGGACGCAGGCCGTGGCACGTTGAGGAGCCGCCGATGAACCGCCTGCAATGCATCGTGATGGCCAAGACGGTCGTGCTGCTGGCCGCCTCGAATTTGTTCATGACCTTCGCCTGGTACGGCCATTTGAAAAACATGGCCGGCAAAGCGTGGTTTATTGCGGCCATCGCCAGTTGGTTGATCGCTTTTTTTGAGTATATGCTGCAAGTGCCGGCGAACCGGATTGGGTATAGCTGCCTGACCTTGTCGCAGCTCAAGATTTTGCAGGAAGCAATAAGTTTGACGGTGTTTGTGCCGTTTGTCGTGCTGTACATGCGGCAGCCGCTCAAACTGGATTATCTGTATGCCGCGCTGTGCATTATCGGCGCGGTGTACTTCATGTTTCGGAGTTGACCATGGCGCGTGCGGTGCAGGAACCATCCCGGGATGAACAGGCGGCGCGCTTCCGGCGCGACATTGCGCAGCGCTACAGCCCGACCTTGACGGCGGTGCTGAAGCCGATCGTGCGCGGCGTGCTGCGGACGTGCTTTATCTCGCGCATACAGGTGGAGGGGTTGGCGCATCTGCGCGGCATTCCGCGCGACACGCCGATCATACTCAGCAGTGTCCACAAGAGTCATCTGGATTACATGTTGCTGGGGTTGGCGGTGCATGACGGGCTGCAGTACCTGCCGGATATGATCGCCGGCAAGAACCTGTTCCACGGGCTGTTCCGGCATGTGTTGCCGCACTTGAAAGGGATCTGCCTTGATCGCGTGCGGGTCAACCCGAAGAATTTGCGCTCGCGCGAGAATCTCCTGTATCTCGCGACCTTTTACGATTACCTGATGGACGAGATGCTGGTGCGCCATGAAATGGTCGTCATCTTTCCCGAAGGCGGCCGTTCGTATGACGGGCATTTGCTGCCGCTGACGCTGGGGGTGTTCGGGATTGCCAAGCGCGCGTTGCAGCACGGCGCGCCGCAGGTGGCGATTGTGCCGGTGGCAATCTCCTATGAACGCATCACCGAGGATGCCCATTTCGACGAGTTGCTCGACGTCAAGCAGCAAAGCCGGCATGCCTATCGCCGGCACGACATGCGCGCCTTCTACCAGCATGCCCTGTGGCAACCGCGTGGCGCGGCCTATGTTGACGTGGGCGCGCCGTTCTACGTGGACGACGTGCGCGCCATGGACGCGCTCGAATCGAATTTGCGGGCGCGCATGGGCGCGCTGGTGCGGGTCTCGGCCTGCGCGCTGGTGGGGCGCGCGGTACGGGGCGTGCCGCAGTTGCGGCTGGCGGCGCTGACGCGCCAGATTGAGCGCGACCTCGACTTCCTGCAGATGCAGTCGGCGCGGCTGTGCGCCGATGTCCACGGCAGTGGCGCCGACATCCTGCATGCGGCGCTGCCACATCTCTGCAACCCGCGCCGCGGGCGGGATATCATCGCCATCGGCACGTCCGCCGGCGGCCCCATGGTGCAGGTGCGCAATGCGGCCGCGATGAACTATTATGCCAATACCGTTGAACATTTTTTTGCGCCCGCCAATGCGCCGGCCCGCACGGATGACGAGTCGGCATGAACGGCGGGCCGTGGCTGATTGCCTGCCTCGGCCTGTGCGCCTGCGNNNTGGCGCCGCCACCCGGCCACCCGGCCCCCCCGCCTGCCATGCCCACCGTGGATGATCCGCATGCGGCGCGTGACCGCGAAGCCATGGTCGTGCAGCAGATCGAAGCGCGCGGCATCACCAATGCCGTCGTGCTTGCCGCCCTGCGCGCCGTGCCGCGCCACCTGTTCATGCCCGCCCCGCTGCGGGCCGAGGCCTATGCCGATCATCCCGTGCCGATTGGCCACGACCAGACCATATCGCAACCCTACATTGTCGCCGCCATGACCGCGGCGCTGGAATTGACTCCGGCAGCGCGAGTGCTCGAAATCGGCACCGGCTCTGGCTATCAAGCCGCGGTGTTGGCCGAAATTGCCAGCAATGTCCACAGCATTGAGATTGTGCCCGCGCTGGCCCAGCGCGCCGCCGATACCTTGCGGCAATTGCACTACACCAACGTGCAGGTGCGCTGCGGCGATGGCCACGCGGGCTGGCCGGAAGCCGGGCCGTTTGACGCGATCATCGTCACCTGTGCGCCCGAACAGATTCCGCCGGCGTTGCAGGCACAACTGGCCGAGGGCGGGCGGATGGTGATCCCGGTTGGCGCGCGCTACGCCCAGGAGCTCGTGCGCATGCGCAAGCACGGCGGGCAGCTTGTGCGCGAGAACCTGATGGCCGTCCTGTTTGTGCCCATGACCGGCGAAAATCCGGCACGGATTGACATTCCGGGCGAATAGTATTACAATAGTCCCGTTTGGTTTTGGGAATTGGATTTTGCAAATGGCTGCTGGATAATTGAGCGTGATGGCCACGGCAGGTCGCCGGGATCATCGCGCATAACCGCGAGCAAGCGGAGTACGTTTATGAAAACATTGGGTGTACATCGGCTCATGATTCTTGCGGCCTGCATTTTGTTGGCAGGCTGTGGCGCGATGGTGCAGGACGAGACGATCGAGACGACCGCGTCCGAAACGCAGGCCATCGGCGAGGGAAGCGCGGCGGCGCCGACCGAAGATGCCATTGCGGAAACGCCCTCGTCTGATGCGGAGCGCGTGGTGGCCAGCAATGCCATGCCGGCGAGTTTTGGCGAAGCGGAGCCCACGGACGAAACCGCGGCGGCGGACGAGACCACCCCGGTGCGGAGCGGTGGCGTGGCAACGACGCCGCTGGTCAGCCTGACCGCCAGCGGGCCGGCGACGGTCAACCAAAATGAAACATTTGAGGGCACGCTCACGCTGCGCGCGAATCAGAGTGTCGCCCGGGTGGTCGTCCGGCATCGCGTGCCGGAAGGCGTGAGTGTGGTCAAGACCGATCCGGCGGCCGGCGAGGAAGATGGCTTGCTGGTGTGGCGCTATCCGTGGCTCGAGGCGGGCGAAGAACACACCCTGACGATCTGGCTGAAAGCCGCCAAGGAAGGCAGCTATGTGCCGTGCGCCAGCGTTGAGGCGTTGCCGCGCGCATGTTACACGGTGACCGTCACGCATGCTGAAATATCGATTACAAAACAGGGGCCGCGTGAAGCCCTGCTGAATGAGATGATTGAGTACACCATCGTGGTGAAAAACACCGGCAACGGCACGGCCAAGGATGTGGTCGTGTACGACACGTTGCCGGAAGGCTTCAAGCACGACAGCGGTTCGGGCACTTTGACGTTCCAGGTCGGCGATCTGGCACCGGGCGAGAACAAGACCATTACGATCAACGTCGAGGCCGCCGCCCGCGGTGCATTTGTCAACAAGGCCAGCGCCGAGGCCAGCAATGCCGACCGTGTTGCGGACGAAGCGCCCACGGTGGTCATGTACAAAGAGTTCAAGGTGTACAAGCGTGGTGATGCCGAGCAGTTCCTCAGCAAGAATGCGACGTATGAGATCATTGTCACGAATCTGGGCGATGTGGTGATCAACGACATGCAGGTGGTGGACATTGCCGCGCCCGAAACGCAGGTGGTCTCGGCCGAGGACGCTGACACCGTGACGGATGCCAAAGCTGTCTGGACGATTCCCACGCTGGCACCCGGTGCCAGCAAAGTCTTCACGGTGCTGATCACCTCGCGCATTGCCGGCACGCACGCCAATCGCGTCAAAGCCATTGCGGATGATGTCCTGCGCCAGGCCCAAGCGCCGACCCTGTGGAAAGGCATGCCGGCCGTGCTGCTTGAAGTCGTGGACACCGAGGATCCGGTCATGGTGGGGGATGAGACCGCCTACGAGATCAAGGTGACGAATCAGGGCACCAGTTCCGACCGCAACATCCAGATCATTGCGCGCTTCCCGAACAATCTTGAGCCGGTCAACGCGACCGGCGCTTCGGCCGGTGCCATCGAAGGCGCCACTGTGACCTTCGAGCCGTACGACGAGCTCAAGCCGAAGGAGAGCGTCAGTTACAAGATCCGGGCGAAAGGCGCCGTCGAAGGGGATGCGCGCGTCAAAGTATTTCTGACTTCGGATTTGTTGAAGAAACCGTTGCCGGAAGAGGAAAGCACCCACGTCTACTGAGACGCGGCTTGCCATGCGCCCCGCCGGGTTCAAGCCTGTGCGGTATGATCTTTGAGAGAATGGCTATTTGGTTGTTTTTGGTGATTTACCGAGCAAAAAAAGTAAACAAATTTCCCAAATGCCGTTTGTAGTGCGCAAAATATGCACACAAAAATAATTCGTTGGGAAATGGCTATTGAAAACACTGGATTAAACTAATGGCACGCTGATTGCATTACATAATTAGTTCTTTGCAATTACAGAGACGGACGCGAACCCGTACCTCCGACAGATGCGACACACGACCTGCAAGCTTAGGCTTGCATCCCTTCCTATCTTTCTGCCCACTCAAGGTTCCGTCCGTCTCTTTTTTTATTTTGTCGCTTTTTCCTGAAATTAAAAAATATAAGTGCGCGCGTTGCCGGATGGTGAGGTAGGGCGGCCAGGCCCTGACCGCCGTTAAATTCTCGTGCGACACGATAATTTATGGTTGCAGAACGACGCACGACGTGCGGCGAGCAGCACATCACGCTACATCTGCGTAGAGATTCCCCCGGTTATGCCGCGGTTGGGATCCGTGTCGTTGGCGGAACTGGCTGGTGCC
>JAPLST010000503.1:8468-16787 GCA_026398485.1 bacterium | reverse complement strand
GGTCGAGATGGTTTCCGGGATATTATACGCCGAGGAGAGCGGATCGTAGCTGTCTTCGTTCATATAGGAGCGGATGTAGCGCAGGCCCGGGGTGACTTCGCGCTGCAGATTGGGGGCGTCCAGATTATAGCGGTCATTGTAGCGGCCACTGCCGCTGCCCCACGCGTAGTTTTTGGTGAGGAAGTGGCGGAAGACCAACTGGGACATGTCGTCGTTTTTGATGGTCACAAAGCGCGCTTCGATTTGGACTTGGAACGGCGTCTTGTCGTACTTGGCCAGGAAGTCCTGCATGATGTTGATGTCCGCCTCGGAATCGCGCATGGTCAGGCGGTTGCGGCGGGCATCGAAGGTGATGCTGGCGCCTTCGATTTGGGGGATGCCCAGTTTCTTTTTGAGCGCCATGGCCTTGGCGGTCGGGCTGGTGCTTTTCTCGTCGCCGACGTCAATGTCCAAGCCGCGCGAGAGCTGGAACACCATGGTGCGCAAGTTCTGGCTGGCTTTGCCGCTGACGACGACGGCACTCTCATCGACGCGCACCAGCAAGCCCTTGGCTTTGCAGATGTAGCGGATGACATCAATCAAGGGGACGTCGGTCAGTTGCAGGGTGATTTTATCCTGGTTTTCTTCCTGCAGTTTCTTGAGCGCGGTCGGATCGACGCTGATGTTGACTTTCGGGTCGCTGTTTTGATAGAGCGCATCAAAGACTTCACTGAGCGGCGCGTCGGAGAACTTGGCGGAAGCGACCGGCTGGAGGATCTGGGTGTCGATCGGACGCGCGATGGTGGCACCGGGCCCGCCGGTAATGTCCTCAATGTCGCGCTCGCCTTGCGGCTTGAGCAGCCAGTTGCGCTCGACGGTCTGGAGGCGCTCGCGCTTGACAATATCAAAATCATCCAGGGTGATCTTCATCAAACTTTCCTGGCATTCCTTGATATAGCGCCGGGCGGTGATGTTGTAGGGATCGCGCTGGATCACTTCCTTGAAGGAATTGAGGGCTGGTTTGTAGTCGCCGCGGCGGACATATTCACGGCCTTCGACCATCAGCGCATTGATTTCAAGCTGGGTGTTGCTCTCCTGGCGAACGGGCGTCGGATTGTAGTCAAAGGCACTTTTCAGGCGCGACCAAAAGCCTTCCGGCTCGCCAAAATCCTTGGGCACGTCAGCATTTGCTTCCGTCGCCGGCGGTGCGCCGATCTGGTCGTTGGGCGCATTCGGGTTGGCAACTTCAACATCGCCAACCAAAGCCGCCTCGCGTTTGGCCACGGAATCGGCCGCGTCATCGGCAAGGGCTAAGGCCGGCACCAGCGTCAAGACACCGGTCAGCAACAAGAGCATCATCTTGAATGTCAACTTCATAAGGCCTCCACGAACATAAAATAGAGAATGAGCAAGAATAGTCATTAGCACGGTCAACCAGCCGAGTCGCTGGCGAAAGGATCATCGGCGGCGGGCGCATCGGCGGCCGGGGCAGTTGCGGGCGCAGCGGCCGGTGTTTCGGCCGGGGCTTCGGCGTTCGTGGTCGCGGCCGGCGCGGCTGCCGGTGTTTCGGCCGGTGTTTCTGCCGGCGCGGCGGCGGGCGCGCTGGTGGCTGCCGGCGCGGCGGTATCGCCAGCCGCGTCGTCGGTGGCGCTGTCGGCATTCGCGTTGGTCTCCTCGACCGGCGCATTTTCCGACTGTTCAGCGGCTTTCTTCATTTCGCGTTCGCGCACATCTTTGTAGAGTTCGCCGGTCGGCATAATGACGCGGGTCGTGACAAAAATGAGCAGGTTTTTCTTTTCCTGGTAGCTGCCATCGGAGCGGAAGAAACGGCCCACCATGGGCAGGTCGCCGAAGAAGGGCACCTTGTCATGGTATTCACGATTGGCCTCGGTGATCATCCCGCCCAGAACAATCGTTTCGCCATCGTTGACCACCACCTGGGTGGTGACCTCGTTGTCCTTGAAGCGCGGGATTTTCAAGATGATCGGATCGAGCGCCGGGAAGATGCTGTTGTCGCCGGTGTAGCAAACAACCTCGCGCGGTTCCAGCTCCGTGCTGACTTTGGCCGAGATGTCCATGTCGACCATCCGGCCGTCTTCACTGATGGTCGGTGAGACAATCAATTCGATGCCGATTTCCTCCATTTTATAGCCCTGGGTGGTCGCGTAGCCCTGATAGACGCCGACGACCGCGCTTTCCAGCGACAACGTCGTGCTGTTGGCGCGATACACCTTGGCCGGCTTGTAAACCGTGTAATCATCCGGGTACATGACTTGCACAATCTGGCGGATCTTGACCTTGCTTTGGCCGCTGACGGTGGTGACCGACGGGGCCGAGAGGACGTCGGCATTGGTCTTGTTGCTCATGGCATAAAAGACCAGGCCCACTTCCGGTTCCGTCAGGGCGCTGGTGAAGAAGCCGAAGATTTCATCGGTGATTTCATTGTTGCCGGCCTTGGTGCCGACCATCGACACCAGTGAGTTGAGCCGGTCGGCATAGCGGCTGGAGCGTTCCCCTTTGGCATAGCGGCGGAGGGCGCCGGTCAGGTCGGTCGGGTTGAGCAAGGCGGCCCGATCCAGACTGTCATTGGCATTGAGAATCTTCCACGAATCCTTGAGGCGGATGCCCATCGAGAACTCTTCGAGATCCTGGTCGCTGACTTCGACGAAGCGCGCTTGGATCTCGACTTGCGGCATGTGCGAGCTCTTCTCAAGTTCTTTGATGTACTCGTCAATCTGATCGAGCGTGCCGCGGTACTGGCGGATTGAGAGGGTGCCGGTCGTTGGTTCAAGGAAGACTGAGGTGCCGTCCGGCCAGTTGTCCTTGCCGACGAATTCTTTGATCTGGCGCACGATTTCGGGGTCGGTGCTGGTGGCGGCAAATTCATCCGCCTTGGGTGCGGTATCTTCCGCGAACAGGTCGAAATCGCCGGCGCCGGCGGTCTTTTCCTCCTTGGCTGCCTTTTCTTCGGAGGCGCTGGTCATGGCCTGCTGCGAGACGGTCCAGATACGGGTTTCCATGTCGCCGACGCCGCGCGAGATGATGATCGCGTATTCATCCACCGTGAAGGTCAAGCCGGGATTTGATTCGCAAATATATTTGATCGCATCCAAGACCGAGATGTCGGTCAGATTCATCGAGACGGGTTCGGTCGGCTTGTCGCCCAGATTCAGGACAACGTCAATGCCGCTGACATCCGCAATGTAGCCGATGACTTCCTGGATTTGGGCGTCCTGGAAGCTCAAGCTGGCGATTTTCTTGCGGGCTTGTTCGAGGACGGCGGCGCGGCGCTGGGCGGCCGGGCTTTGCTCATCCGAGCCGGCGGCGACTTCGGTTTTCTCGACCACGTCGTCCGGGTTTTCAAAGAAGGACTTGATCAGGTCTTCCATAATTTTGCGTCGTTCAATGCGGCGATCATCGGCGATGATCCGGCCTTGCTTCTCAATCAGGTCTTTGAGCAGGCGGCGCGGGCGCGGATCTGAAGATACGATTTCGATGGCCTGGCGATAGAGCGCCTTGGCCTCTTCATAGCGGCTCTGCACTTCAAGGTCGCGCGCCTGGTTGATCAACAGCCCGACTTTTTCGTCGTCGCTCATGCTCTCGGTGATGATCTTGCCCAAGTTTTGCGAGACGGCCTCGGCAATCGCCTGGCGCGCATCGCGCAGCCCGTCGAGGGCTTCTTCACCATTCGGCTTGTGCTCCAGCGATTTGCGGAAATTGACCACGGCTTGTTCATAATCGCCGACCGCCATGCGCCCGCGGGCATAGCCGGCATAGGTGTCATAGAGAATGGCGTTGACGCGCACCAGCTTGGTGGCGGCGGTCACGTTGCGCGGGTCCTTTTCAATGGCGGCGGTCAGGGCCACATACGCCTTTTCATACTCGCCTTTTTCGAGGGCGCGCATGCCCTCGGTGGTCAGCTCGCCGGATTCGGCGCGCAGCTCTTCTTTTTCGAGCGCAATCTGGCGCGACAGCTCGGGCGAGAGCAGATTGGCTTTCTTCTGCAAGGCAACGTCAATCGGCTTCTGCGCCATCGTCATCTGCGCGACGAACAGCACGGACAGCGCCACGTGTCCCATTTTATGAATGAACGGTGCTTTCTTCATAGAGTACTCCTCAACATTAAAACTAAAGGACTAAAAAAACATGAAAACATATCAGCGTTCAGCGGCGCCACTGTACTCGATGGCGCCGACCGTGCAGCTCCACGTCTTGGCATCGGCATCCAAGCTTTTCACCACGGCATTTTTCTTGACCGACTTGAGCAGCAGCTCCGTGCCGACGGTCACATTCGTTTCATCATTGGCGCCCTTGGGCATGACCCGCGCCACCACTCGCTTTTCATAATTGGTCTGGCCAAAGACAATGAAAAACTCTTCATTGGCAAGCAAGTCGGTCATGGCCAGTTCACTGCGATCCACATTGTTGGAACGGTTGAGCCGCGGATTCCACACCGGCAGCATCTTGACCGTCAAGGCCCCGATTTTGTAGACCGGCTTGGCGCCATCCTTGATCACCTCGTTTTCGCTGACGAAATTGCCTTTGCCTTTGTATTGCACCTGCAGTTTGCCGCCGGCCGGCCGGTTTTTGAAGACCAGCGGGCGGATCGGCCGGTAGATTTCAACAAAGCGCCAGTCGTCCAGCACGATGTTCGGGTCCCCGGGCTTCTGCGGATCGCTGTTGCGCTTGAATTCCTCCAGCGCGGTCAGGCCATCCTGATCTTGGTCTTCTGCGCCATCGCGCGGATTGGTCCAATCCAAACCACGCTGCTTCTCCCATGCATTGGGGATGCGGCTGGAGCTTCTTGCAGGCGGTGCAATACTGCAGCCAGGGATGCGCGAAATAGTTGAAGGCCAGCACGTCGGGCACGGGGCTCTTGGCCCGCGTGATGATGACATTGTAAAGATCAAGGTCATTGGTGCTGAGGCTGGTCACGGCCCGCTGCGTGGCCAATTCGGGAACCGGCACGCCACCGGTCAGCTTGATGACCACGACCAGGATGGCAAACAAAACCACAATCCCCAATACGATCTTTTCCCAGTATGCTGCGAGCTTGTTCATTATCTTGTCGGTGTGCGTGATCGCGATGTTTACTTGGTGGCCGGCGTGCGTTCGGCGGACGCTTGGATGGGCAGAACATGTTCAACCACCATTTCGATCGCGTCCTCTTCGGTAATATCGGACGGGTCTTTCATTTCGCCCTGGGCCATGACTTCATTCACGGCACGCACGCGGCGGATGCGGTAGAAATGGTCTTTGTTGCGAATGGCGGCGAAAACATTATAGAGCTTGCTGGGCGCGATCCGCAGGTCGAATTTGACCGGCACGGTGGTGTACACGGCGCGGGCCTTGCCGGCCGCGATATCGGCCGTTTTGCCGATGCGCGGGCCCCCGGTCGGGCCTTCGGTGCCGAACGCTTCCGCGTCCTCAATCATTTCGGTGGCGCCGGCCGCGCTGCTGTCGGGATTGCGGTCTATCGTCACGACGCTCACCGCGCTGTTCGTCAGCAGCACATCCAGGACATCCTGAATGATGGCCAATTGGCTGCTCAGTTTCGGAATCAATTCCTTTTCGGGCACTTTCTCGCCCAAGTATTCACTAAAGCCGATATCCTCGGGAATGGCGACCTTGGCTTCGGTGCTGGCGGCAAACAGCTTGTCGCGCACGCCGCGCACCGTTTCCTTGAAGCTCGAGGGCGAATAGGCGGGCAAGGCGCGCTCGGGCACGGCCGTCCGCATGGCGGCCGCTTGTTCTTTGCTGTCGGCCAGCTTTTGCTGATACCTCTGCACCAGTTGCTGGCTGGGCTCGCCGCGATGCTTGGCCGCCACGGCATCATAGCTGGCTTGGGCGCTGTCGAGCTCAGCCACTGCGGTAGCCAGCGTGCCGGCGGCGCCACGCCAGAGCACGGCCACGACAAGGGCAACCAGCAGGATTGCTCCCACGGTGATCAGGAAAACTTGGTGTTTCTTTGGATCAAAGGTCATAAGTACGGTACCGTCGCGTGTCTTGCCCGTGGGACATGCCGCCGTTAGCGCGAGCGTGTTTGCACGGAATATGCTTTTTTCACATCCAGATAATCATTGGTGCCATTGCCGTCCCAATCCAGATCGGCTTCGAGGGCATAGTCAATATATTTCTTCCACTGCGTCAATTCGTTCTGACTGACATGCTGCAGGCCGTTCACCGCGCGGAAGGGCGTCTCGATATCTTCCCATTTGCCATAGCAACCGCCGCGCACCACGATGCGCACGACGCGCGCCAAGGCGTCTTCATCCTCGACCGCCATGGTGCGTTCGGGCGAATTGGCCGGCAGGGCGGCGCGTTCTTTCTCGTACACATCGGCAAAGGTCTTGGTCTCGATCCCGTTGACCCACGCGTTGGTCGGCATGCTTTTTTCGACCATTTGCCACAATTGCACAAACAGGTCGCGCTCCCACAGGACCCGGCGCAGATTCTCCGTCTCCTTGAACTGCGCATCCAGCGCGCGCCGCGTGGCTGTGATCGAGGCATCCACCGCCTGCACGCGCGCCAGCAGTTCCTGCGCCTGGATGGCGCGCGCTTGGGCCACGGATTTTTTGTGCGAGGTGCTGACCAGCAGGCCGACCAAGACCAACGCAAACAGGGCGGCGGCGGCAATCAGCAACGGCTTCTTGCAGTTGAAGCGGCGCTGGGCTTGGATGTCCGCCGGCAGCAGGTTGAGCGAATACGGCGTCAGGCCGGCGCCGGTCAGGGCGCAGCCGAGGGCTTCGCCCAGCAAAGTGGCTTGGGCGCCGGCGGCGCCCGTGGTGCCGGCGAAGACCGCCAGCGGCTCCACCTCGATCTTCAACCGTTCCGCCAGGAACTCGCGCAGGCCGGGAATGCTGGCGTAGCCGCCGGTCAGCAGCATCTTCTGGGGCTTGTCGCCGTTGAGCTGCGACTTGTAGAAGGTGAGCGAACGCGTGATTTCCATGATCAGGCGCGTCACGGCCGCGCGCGCATTCTTGGCGGCGTCACTGTCGCCTTCCTGCTGCACGGCCAGATTGATGTCGTTAAACAGCGTGGTGCGCGCCTGGGCCTCGCTGATCGCCAGCGTCTTGGCGAGCGCGCCGACCATCGCGCTGCCGGTCACCGGCAGGGTGCGCATCCACAGCTTGGTGCCGTCCACAATGGTCAGGTTGCTGGCGCTGGCGCCGAGGCTGAGCACGGCGGTCGCGGGCGCGACCGTGCCTTTGCCGGCGTGCAGGACGACATTCCCGATCGCCAGCGCGCTGCTTTCAATGGCGGCGGCTTGCAGGCCGGCCTCGGCCAGCAGGGCCAGCAGGTCGGCGTTGATATCCTTCTTGATGGCGGCCAGCGAGACGTGGCTCTGGTCGCCTTCCGTGGCCACGGTAATGGCGCTCCAGTCAAGTTCTTCGAGCGGGAACGGCAGCTGCTGCTTGGCTTCTTCCGTGAGCTGCTTGTCAAGGGTGGCCGTGGGAATTTTAAGGGCGCGCAAGAGCGTGTGCGCGCTGGGCGCGGTGATCACCACGGCGCCGGCCGGCAGCTTTTTCTCGCTGATCCATTCCTGCAAAACGCGAACCGCCGCGGCGCGCCATGTGGCATTGTCCGCATCATTGGGCAAATCCAAAATGCGCACGCCGCTGGCTTCCACCGCAACCGTGTTCTTGTGAACCGCGATGACTACATATTTGAGCGCTTCGCGCCCAAGGTCAATCCCTATGACTTTCTTGTCCCCCACGGTCGTCCTCAGTTCTTTGCCGATAAACTCAATTCATTAAAATTACATGAAGGCCTCTACAAGAGCCAAAAAAACAAACTACTGTAAACTTCTCTATCGAGAGCGCGAGTATGGTATCAAAAAGCATCGCGCTTGTCAACTGGGGGGGGCGCGCGCCGCGCCAACGTGCTGGCTATCGCTTGCAGCCGCTGTTCCTGGTCGATGGTCGTGACCAGCTGGCGGGCGCGGCTGACGGCCGCGCGCGCAACCTCATCGCGCCGCAGGGCCGTTGCACAGCGCGCCATTTGCACCTGGTTTTCCGCGTCTTCCGGCAGGTAGCGCGCAGCTTGCTGGTAGCGGTCGAGCGCCAAGGCATAGCGCTGCTGGCCGAAGGCCTGCGCGCCCCACTGGGCGTACACCTTGCCCAAGACTTGATCCGTGCGCCCGGACGGATACAGCACGTTCAAACGTTCATAGGCGGCGCAGGCAGCTTGGTAGTCGCCTTGCCGCACGTAGGTGGCCGCCAGCAATTCCTCGGCATCGGGCAGGCCGGGCGCCAGCGCGGTTGCCATCTTGGCGGCGCGCACCGCGCCGGTCAGGTCGCCGGCGGCGGCGGCGATCGCGCCCAAGTGATAGTGCGCTTG
>JAPLST010000503.1:0-8433 GCA_026398485.1 bacterium | reverse complement strand
CTTGGGCGGCCACCGATGCATCCAGTTCAACTTGGCCGAAGGCATGCGCGGCGGCGGAGGTCTGGCCGGCATGCAGGCGCGCCAGCCCGACATTGTACCAGGCCTCACTGCTGTTGGTCACCACCCCGGCCACGGTCTCGAAACAGGTGGCCGCCAGGGCATATTGGGTGACGGCCACATAGCCCATGCCAAGGTAATACAGGGTCTCGACGCCGCCGGGCGCAAGATAGGCGGCGCGCTCGAGGACGGCCACCGCGCGTGCCGGCTGCGCGTGCCGCAGCAAGGCGGTGCCGTACAACACCAGAAACCGGTCGTTGCGCGGATCCAGCCCGATGGCTTTTTCATACCACGGAACGGCGGCGGCAAACTCGTTCAAGCGTTCATAGCAGGCACCCAGATTGAAGAAGGCCTCGGCAAAGCGTGGATCGCTGCGGCCCGCGGCATTGAACAAGCGCAGGGCGTCGCGATAGCGCTGCTGCTGCACCAAGGCGAGGCCATCCGTGAAATAGTTTTGCGCGGCGGGCGCCGCGTCGGCGCGCGCAACCAAGCTCGTCCGTGAATTCGAGATTGGGGATTTGAAATTTGAGATTTGAGATTTGAGATTTTCATTCTCAGCCGCGGCGGCCAGCCCAAGCCAGCCGAGCCCGGCGCAGAGCACTGCACGGCACGCGGAAAACCTGCCACCTATGATACTACTAGTAGTGTCAACCATAATCGTCATGCGCGCCGCGCAGCGGCGCTGTATCCATAGTAAACGAGCCGCAGCTCACAAAAAAGCAACAGGCGGTCTGCATCCTATCCGCCGGATTCTGTCATGCCATGCGGGCACAGGGCCCGCGCCGGCATGGACAGCCATTCATCTTTGCGGCCTACCCGAACTGCCGCGGCGGCAGGCGCGCCGGAGCCCGCTTGCGCGAGCTGCCCAGTTCCTATGTGGCCTTGCACCGGAGGGGTTTACCGTGCCCGCGCCGGTTGCCCGGCGCGGCGGTGGGCTCTTACCCCACCCTTTCATCCTTACCTTGACGGCCGAAGCCGCCAGGGCGGTCTGGTTTCTGTGGCACTTTCCGTTCCCGCACGCTTGCCACGCGGGACCCCCGCTTGCACGGGGCATCCTTGCCTGCTGGTGTACGGACTTTCCTCCCCGCCGCAGGCCGGGGCGGCTGTCCGAATGCATTCCGCCTGTCGCGCGCTTGCCTTATTTCCCAAGATGTTCGGTCAAATACAACACCCGCGCGCACGTCTCGCAGGTGACCAGCCGATCTGATTTCATGATGTCCGACAGCACGTTCACCGGCAACTGAATGTTGCAGCCCGTGCAAATCCCGTCCACCACCGGCACCACCACATAGGGCGCGCGCGTCTTTAACAGGCGGCTGTACAGCGCCAGTGCGTCCTGATTGATGGTCTTCTCCACTTCGCGCCGGATCGCGCGGTGGCGCCGCAGCCTGACGTTCAACTCCGTAATCGCTTTCTTGGCCTCTTCCGCCTGCGCCAGCAAGGCCGCTTTTTGGATGTTGACCTCCTCCTTCTTGGCCACAATGCGCTCGTCCAGCTCTTTCAGCGTCACGCCCAATTGCTCCAGCGCAGTCGTGTGCTTGACCGCGTGCTCTTCCGCATTGCTGATTTCCACGGTCAAGGCCTGAAACTCGAGGTTCTTGCGAATCTGGCCCTGCTTGTCTTTCAACTGCTTGAGCTGCGCGGCATCGGTCGCGATGTCAATCTTGACCTGCCGCCCGCGCTCCTCCGCCGCGGCCCGCGCGCATTCGGCCTTGTGCAGCTCGCGCACCGCGTTCTCATACTGCCCTTGCTCTTTGCGCAGCGTGTCGGGGATCGCACTCATCCGCTGGCCCAACGCCAGGATTTCAGTATCCAAGCCCTGGAGCTCGACCAGCTTCTGCAATGTTTGAATCATGTGGTTGTCATGGCGGCTTTGACGCCGGCACCTTATATCTGTAAACCCTGACGGTTAATACGCGGCATTGATCGGGATCGACCCGAGATTGGTTTCAGCAGAGCTGGCCACCGCCAGCGCCTTGCCCGGCCCGGCAATCTTCGGCTTGGGCCCGGCTTCAAAGCGGCAGGTGTTGAGCACCCCGCCGTTCTGGTTGCCCAGCAAAATCGTGCGGATCGCCCCGCCATACAGGAACACGACCGGGCCGCTGCCGGCACAGATCAGCGAGTTCAGGCCGCCCGACGGCGCAACGATCGTCGCAATGCCGTTCGGATAGCTCGACGCCGTGTCCCAGCCAGCACAGACGGTCGGCTCTTGCACTTCCGGCACGCCATTGCGCAGCGCCGAGCCCAAGCCACCATTGGCAAAAATATAGCCAATCGTGCCCTGCGCCCAGATATCCGCCACGGCATGGCCGGCCACACCACCCAAAATGCCGCCATAAATGATGCCACTGGCTTTGTGATTGACCCGCCGGACATAGATGGCGCCGATGTTGCTCTCCGCCGTTACTTTTCTGACGATGCCGCCGAACACATTCAGCATCTTAATGCCGCCATCCGTGGTGACCGTGACTTCGCCGAAGTAATTTGCCGGAAAGGTCGCGATTTTCGCGGCAATCAGCGGCCGGCCATAATAAATGTTGATGTTGCCGAGGCTGACTGTCGGGCCGGGCGCGGAGGCCGTCTTGACCGCGGCGATGGTAATATTCGGCTGGGCGCCATGCCGGCCGCTCCACGTGATGTCCATCTGCGGCGTGAGGAACGGCAGGGCCGTGCGGAACCAGTCGGTCAATTGGACGTTCAGCGTGATCGGCGGCGCGGCCACGCCCACGGTCAACTTGAGCAAGGCACTGATGTCCTGCTCCATGTAATAGGAGAACTGCTCGAAGGTGACGCCCTTGATGTGCAGGGTCAGCGTGCCATTGGCGGCGGCCTTCTTCATGTAGAAATCCGGGTAGCCCGGCACCCAGTTGACAAACCAGGCATTGGCCGCGGTCCCGACAAAAGGACTGGCGGCGCTGTCGCGAATGTACTTCAGTTGCCAGCCGGCATGCGCAGAGGCACACAAGGAAATGGCGGCCATGGCCGCGAGGGAGAGGATCAGCATCTTTTTCATCTTACGCTCCTGAAGCAAACGGTGAACAAAAGAAAACATCATGCAAGAAGTATAGCAAACATCCAAAAAACAAGCAAGCGCCAAATATTTGGTGGAGAATACCGGGATCGAACCGGTGGCCTCCTGCTTGCAAAGCAGGCGCTCTCCCAGCTGAGCTAATTCCCCGCGCCGCGCGGTTGCCAACCACAAGACAAATCCCGCAAGCGGAATGGTGGGCCTAGATAGAATTGAACTATCGACCTCACGCTTATCAAGCGTGCGCTCTAACCAACTGAGCTACAGGCCCGCAAAAACCATGGGGAAGTATAGCAAAAATTGTGCGACCTGTCAACTCGGTTGACATTCCCCGCCTGATTGGCTATAATCATCGCCTGATAATAGCAAACTACTTTTGGAGCATTGAATGAAACGGACCTATCAACCTTCGAATCTCTGCCGCAAGCGCACGCACGGCTTCCGCGAGCGCATGAGCACGCGCGGCGGACGCGCGGTCTTGAGTGCCCGGCGTGCCAAAGGGCGCAAGCGCGTCAGCATTTGAACGATGCCGGCGCCGTGGGCGGGCCAAGTCTGGCACCAGCCGACCTGCGTCTGCCGCGCCACGTCTTGTTGCGGCGCCGCCGTGACTTCCTGCGCATCTTTGCCGCCGGCCGCCGGCAGCACGGCACCTTTATGAGCATGATCGCCTATCAACCGGACCACGCGCGCGGCGAGGACGGCCAGCGCATGGCCGCCGTGGCCCGCAAAAAAGAATTCCGCCACGCCGTCGACCGCAATCGCGTCAAGCGCCGTTTGCGCGAAGTGACACGCCTGAACCGGGCCTGCTTGCGGCCCGACCTCTGGCTGGTGCTGCAGGCCCGCCGCGACGCGTTGCACGCGCCATGGCCGGCCCTCTGTGATGAATTCATGGCCCTCTGCCAGGCAGCCCGGCTGGTTCGCGAGGCGCCGCACTCATGACCAGCCATGTCCGCCCGGCACATGCGCTCATCGGCTGCTGCCGCCAGTGGCCCGTCTGGCTCGCTTGTGCGGCGATTCGCGCGTATCAATTGTTCCTGGCGCCGGTCCTGCCGCGCGCCTGCCGCTTCGAGCCGTCCTGCTCGCACTACGCCGTGGACGCCTTGCGCAAACACGGCCTCTGGAAAGGCCTCTGGCTCGGCCTCTGCCGCATCTGCCGCTGCCATCCGTGGCATCCCGGCGGCTATGATCCCGTTCCGTGAATCTGCAATTTGAAATTTCAAATTTGAAATCTGTAATTCGTAAATCGTAATTCGTAAATTGTAAATCGTTATGGCTACTGCTCCTTCGTTTCTTGATCGCGACAAGTTGACCGGTATTCTGATCTTGGCGCTGATGTTCGCCGTCTACTTCTTGGTGATCGCACCGAAAGAGGCCAAGAACCGCGCCGCCAGGCCGGCACTGCCGACCGGCGTCGTCACCCGCGCCGCAACACCCCAGATGCGCGCCAGCGGCACTGGCGACCTCGCGCTCGCCCCGGAAGTTGAAACACCCGCCGAGAGCGGCGCCGCGCCGGCCGAAACAGCCGCCGCACCGCCCGCCGGCATCGCCCCGCGCTTCGTCTGCCTGTCAAATGCCCTGGCCACCTACACCTTCACGGACTTCGGCGGCGATATTTACAACATCGAGCTGGCTCGCGCGCCGATGGTGCGCAAAGGGCCGCTCACCACCGCCTTCGCGCCCAGCAATGCATGGGAGATGCCGCTGCGCATGTGCAGCACGCCCGGCTTCGACCCGGCCCGCACCGTCTTCGGCCTGGAACACGTGCAGGCGCAGTTGGTCTCGTTCACCGGCATGGTCAGTGACACGCTCTTCCTGCGCAAGACTTATGCCCTGACCAACGGCTACTTGCTGCAGGCCGAATTGGCCTTCAGCAACGTGACCACGCGCGCCATGTCATTGAGCAATGCCTTCTGGCTTGGGCGGATTGCATTGGTGCCGGGTGTGAGTGCCGGCAAAGACCTGCGCGGCTGCGACCTCGAAGTCCTGCAGGACGGCGCGCCGGGCATCCTGCGCATCAGCGCCGACAAGAAAGATGTCACCACAACCCATGCCGGCACGACCGTCTGGATGGCCGTGCATAACAAATATTTCACGCAGGTGCTGGTGCCCGAAACGCCCTTTGTCGAAGTGGCAACCCGCTCGCTGGGCGCGCCGGCCGCCCGCGAAGTCACGGCATGGGCAACCGCCGCACCGCTGGTCATTGCGCCACGGGCCGAACAGCATTGGCACGCCACGTTGTATGCCGGGCCGAAAGCGTACAACCTCTTGCAGACCTTGCCGGCCGAGATCGGCCGCGGCACCAAGTATCTTGATCTGTTGAACCTGGGCAAGTTCGCCTTCCTGGCCAAACCAATCCTGCTCTATGGCCTGAAAGGCTTGTACCACTACACCCACAGCTATGGCTGGGCGATCATCATCGTGACGCTGATCATCAAACTGTTGACCTGGCCTTTGCAGACCAAGAGCTATGTGTCAATGCAGCGCATGCAAAAAGTCCAGCCGGAATTGAAGCTGCTGCAGGAGAAATACAAGGGTGACCCGCGCCAGTTGCAGCAGGAACAAATGCTGCTGTATCGCAAGCATGGCGTCAATCCGATGGGTGGCTGTCTGCCGATCGCCCTGCAAATTCCCATTTTCTTTGCGTTGTACTCGGCCTTGGACAACGCGGTCGAATTGTGGGGCGCGTCGTTTTTGTACATCAAAGACCTGACCATGCCGGATGCGGTGTACACCCTGTCGTTCTCCATCCCGTTCTTGGGCAATACGGTCAATCCCCTGCCGCTGCTGATGACCGCCGCGACGATTATCCAGCAAGTCCTGACGCCGCACACCGGCGACAAGTCCCAGAAGCAAATGATGCTGATGATGCCGGTCGTCTTTTTGGCGATTTTCTACAACATGCCGTCCGGCTTGGTCCTCTATTGGTTTGTCAACCAGTTGCTCAGCGCCGTGCAGACCCTGATGCTGCACTATACCAAGAAAACGTAAAACGTTTTCAGTTTTCAGTTTTCGGTTTTCGGTTGATTCTGCATGAATGCCGACAAAAACATTCAACAGCCAACATTTAATGTCCAATCCGAATCTGGGCTATGAACGATGAACGATGAACGATGAACGATGAACGATGAACGATGAACGATGAACGATGAACGATGAACGATGAACGATGAACGATGAACGACGAACGATGAACGATGAACGATGAACGATGAACGATGAACGACGAACGGCCCACTGACTGCATTGCCGCCATCGCCACGCCGCCGGGGCGCGGCGCACTCGGCATTGTGCGCCTGTCGGGCCACGAGGCCATTGCGGTGGCCGACCGGGTGTTTCGCCCGCGGCACGGTGCGGCGCTGGTCGCGCGCCGCGCATGGTCCGCCGTCTTGGGCAACATCGTGGATGACATGGACGTGGTGGAGGAGGCGCTCGCCACCGTCTTTCATGCACCCCAATCCTACACCACCGAAAACATGGTCGAACTGGCCTGCCACGGCGGGCAGGTCGTGCTGGCGCGCGTGCTCGACGTGCTGCTGCGCCACGGCGCGCGCCTGGCCCAGCCGGGCGAGTTCACCCGCCGCGCGCTGCTCAATGGGCGCATCGATGTGACCCAAGCCGAGGCCGTGCTGCATCTGATTGACGCGCCGACCGACCGCGCCCGCCGGGCCGCCGTGCGCCAGTTGGACGGCGCATTGAAACTGCGCCTGCAGCACATTCATCAAAACCTGCTCGCGTTGCGCGCGCAGCTCGAGGCGGCCATCGAGTTTGCCGACGATGCCGGCGATGTGTTTGCCGACCGCGCCGCGCTGGCGGCGCGCCTCGCTACGCACCTGGACGAGCTGCGCGCCCTGGCGCGCGGCGCGGAAACAGGGCGGCGCATGCACGACGGCGTGCGCGTCGCACTGGCCGGCCGGCCGAACGCCGGCAAATCAAGTCTGTTCAATTGGCTGGCGCGCGAGGAGCGTGCCTTGGTCACGCCGATTCCCGGCACCACCCGCGACACCATCGAAGTGGATATCGCAGTGGACGGCGTGCCCGTGCGCGTGATCGACACGGCCGGCATGCGCCGCGCACGCGGCGCCATCGAGCAGCAGGGCATCCAGCGCGCACGCCAGATGCTGGCCGACAGCGATTATGTCCTGTGGCTCTGCGACCTGACGCGCCGGCCGGCGCGCGATGAAGTGGCGTGCGCGCGCGCCTGCCTCGGCGCCACGCCCGCCGTCTGGGTCTGGACCAAGGCCGACTTGGCCGCCGCATGGCCGGCAACGGCGCGCGCGCCCATTGAAGCGGCATGGCGCACCGCCACGATCAGCGTCAAAACCGGCGCGGGCATGCCGGCGCTGGAAGCAGTAGTGGCCGAACTCGTGCGCGCACAATGCGGTTCCCAGGACGATACGGTGCTGATGGTCAGTGCATGGCAGCGTGACTTGCTGGCGCGCGCGTTCGAGGCGCTCGCACGCGCCCACGCCGGCGCCACCACGGCCGCCTTGGCCGAATTGCTGGTCGAAGATCTGCGCACCGCCCAGGATGCCATTGGCGAGATGACCGGCGCGGTCACGAGCGAGGCCGTGCTCGACGCGCTCTTCGCCCGGTTCTGCATCGGCAAGTAGCTCCCGGCGCGATTGCTTGTAGCTGCTGCTGAGTTTTAGGTTGCAGAGAGAATCAGGCGCGGCACAGGAATTTACGCCTGATTCCGGCGAATTCATCCGCAGGATGCGTCCACGGACAATCTGATTTCATCCCGGCCACTGCACCGATCACTTGCGTACCAAGCGGACTACGCCCGATGGCGATGTCTATCCAGGCTGGCCTGTTTTGTTGAAGGGCTGGGGATTGCGGCGCAGCGGGCGTTGACGCCGCTGTTGCTGCGCGCGCATGGTCGCCGCCAACAGACGGGCTTGGGCGCTGGCGTGGCGCTGTTGGACAATGGTGCAACTGCGCATGTCTCGGCTCATCGTCGCCTCCACGGTTGGGTTTACTCCACCTCATATTATAGCACACCTGCGGCGCGCGCACAAATTCTGCACCACATCAATTCTTTCTCTCATCCATTCTCCCAATTTCCGCAAAGATATTATCCGTCGATGCCGCAGATGCTGCAGCACAGAACTATGGCCACGAAGGCATCCACGCCGCAGGGCGGGACTAGCAGACGCCAGCGAAGACACGAAGAAAACGCAGCACAACACTTTGCCGTTTTTGCTGCAGAAAGAGCGGAAGCAAAAGAAATTTACAAGGAGTAAAGGAGCAAATGAGAAGCCGCAATCATTTTTTTGTTCTGCAACCAACAAGAAACTGCCGTCTGCTCCATACCTCATTTACTCCTTGTAATAATGCCGCGCCGCCGC
>JAPLST010000260.1:9038-11180 GCA_026398485.1 bacterium | reverse complement strand
GTTTGAATGGTGTCAAGACTGGCATGGGGGTTATGGTATGAAGCCTGTTGCAGACCCGCAAGGAGTGAACATTAGCTCGTGCCGAGTGCTGAGAGGCGGCGGCTGGGACTATAGCGCTGGGTACAGCCGGTCTGCATCCCGCGGCGGAGATAAACCGACCATAGCTTACGGCAGCTACGGTTTCCGGCTGGTCTTGCCCGCTGGTGAGTGAAAGAGCGGAGCGGCTCATTTGGCCGAGGCGGGACGCACGGCCAGATGGGGGCGCGCCGCGATCTGTTCTGCCAAGCCGCGAATCTTTGCTTTGTTTGTTCAGTGGCGCGATGCGCCGCTGAAGTTTTATTTTTTAGATAGAACAGCAAAACTGCACTGGCGCAGATCAACGGCATCGGCGACGCCAAAACGCAGAAATACGGGCAGAGTTTTCTTGACAGGATTGACATGATATTACATGATGAGAAAAGCGCCGAAAATCTTACTTCGTGCAGGTTTCAATCATGTTCAATCATGTAAATCCTGTCGAAATAGTATGAAACGGATTGGGAACCTGATTGAAGCGGTTGTGGACTGTTTGCGCGGCGCTGCCTGGCGCGGTTTTAGCACTTACGGAAATACTCGCGCGGCGCGAGCATTTATAATGCAGCGGATTAGCGGTCTGAAGCACGGCGCAACGCATTAAGGCACATCACTATGCTGAACTTCAAATTCGTTTGTGACGAACGAATTTACTCAACTGCACAAGCTGAAGCTTGTACTCCAACTACGCCAACGGGGTGTGCGCGTGATCGAGGCTGTCTGGCGCGAAGTTTCAAAGTAAGGTTCAATATCATGTAAGATCGTGTTGATCCTGTCGAAAAAAAAGAAGCGTCTCGGTGAAGACGGAAATTGGTATAATAAATGTGAATGGCAACACAAGGAGCACCATATGAATGTGCAGGTGAAAGTTGAACTACCCTAAACGGCTTTCTCGGCCTTGCGCGCGCAGCCGGGCGAGTTTGTGAAAGAAATGCGGCTGGCGGCAGCGGTGAAGTGGTACGAGATCGGCCACGTATCACAGGCCAAGGCGGCTGGATTGGCAGGGGTAAGCCGGCAGCAGTTTCTGGAAGCCTTGGTGCGTTTCCGCGTGTCGCCCTTTCAAGGCACGGCCGAAGAACTCAAGGCCGAAGTTGCGCGCACATGAAGCGCATGGCGGTTGTCAATGCCTCGCCGCTCATCGTGCTGGCACGCATTGGACGGCTTGGCCTTATAACCGAGGTGGTGGGAACTTGGTCGTGCCGTCCGGGATTGCGCATGAAATCATGCAAGGTGGTCCGCGTGACCCCGCGCGACGTTGGATTGTGGGCGACGGACGCCGGTACATCAAGCGCGTGAGGCAAACTGACGACCTGGTGGCGGCATGGGACTTTGTCGTATGGTGCCAGGCGGTGAATTGGTACTTTGCATTTGTGCAATAATTAGCGTGTTGTTGCTATAAAATAACCTGCATGAAGAAAACATGGTTTTTCGTGTTGGTGCGAAGTACCAATTCACCGCCTGGCACCGAATGGCACCGAATGAGTAAAACACCTGAGACGGGCCTGTGCCATTTGCATTGCACTGGCAAATATGCACTGGCGAATATGCTATACTGTATCGGCTGCGTTAGGAATAACATTTTTGGAGAAGAGTGATGCGAACAAAAACGATGGTGCTGCTGGCGGTGTTGGCGCTGAACACCGCCGCTGACGGGACTAGCCAAGCCAGCCGAATACCGTAATAGGGAGGGGCTTCCATGCCCCGCTGGTTAGTTCTGCTTCTGTACCGAATACTGCCCGTTTCGGGGATGATCCATCCGAGTAGGGCAGGCTACCCAGCCTGCCATCTCCGTTCCTCAGCAGGAGTTTGCCAGCCCCGTCGCAAGGCCAGGAGGCGCAGCAATGGCAAGCTGGGTAGCCTGCCCTACCTCAGATGCGTCATCACGTGGTATGCAGGCAAGTGCATCCCTACGTTGATGCGCATGCGCCACTGGCGGGACTCCACATGCAACTCAAACAAAATGTGCTGCTGATCAAGAATATGGCACAGATCAACGGCAGCGGCGACGCCAAGACGCAGAAATACGGGCAGAGTTTTCTTGACAGGATTGACATGATTTGACATGATTGA
>JAPLST010000260.1:0-9002 GCA_026398485.1 bacterium | reverse complement strand
GGAGCCATGCTCAATGTTGCAGCCGCAGCTCATTATTATGCAAGATCATGTTGATCCTGTCGAAAAAAGTCTTGACACGTCACGGTGAAGACGGAAAGCAATCGGTTTGCGCTATGCCGTTACCCCGCACAAGGCCCCCACGCCGGCAGTCAAGGCCATGGCCAAGGCGCCCCAAAAGGTCACCCGCGCGGCCGCGGCAAGCATGGAAGCACCGCCGGTGTGCGCTGACAGGGAGCCGAGCAGTGCGAGAAACAGGAGCGAACTGCCCGCCACCGCCCACATCAGCGCCGCGACCGGCACTACAAAGACAATCACCAACGGCAGGGCAGCGCCCACGGCAAACGTGCCGGCTGACGCCAGTGCGGCTTGCACCGGTCGTGCGGTCGTGGTGTCGGATATGCCCAGCTCGTCACGCGCATGTGCACCGAGCGCATCATGCGCCATCAACTGGGTGGCGACTTCGGCGGCGAGCCCGGCCGCGAGCCCGCGCCCGGCATAGATGGCCGCCAGTTCCGCGTGCTCGTGCTCGGGATCAGTCGCCAACTCCTTGCGCTCCCGCTCCAGATCCGCGCGCTCGGTATCGGATTGTGAACTTACCGAAACATACTCGCCGGCCGCCATCGACATAGCCCCCGCCACAAGACCGGCAACGCCCGCAATCAAAATACTCTTTGAACTCGCGTGGGCCGCCGCCACGCCCAAGACGAGACTGGCTGTGGAAACAATCCCGTCATTTGCGCCAAGAACCGCGGCGCGGAGCCAGCCGATGCGGTGGGTTCGGTGTCGTTCAATGTGTTTCATCAGACAAGTATAGCCATCTGGCTGCGTTTGCGCAATCGGGTCGGTCAGCCCTGAAATTCCGATAGAGGGGAAAATGCGAACCTGACGTAGCCAAATCCTGCGCGTGCCTTGAGGTAGGGCGGTCAGGCCCTGACCGCCGTTGCTGCATGCGCGCGCACGCCGGAGCTACCATGGCGCAACGACGACCGCGGCGGTCAAGGGCCTGACCGCCCTACCTGTCTGCGCGCTCTACGCCGGCGGCTCCCGTGGCAGGATCGCCGCAAGGGAATGCGGCTCCCGTTCTTATATCAGAATTTCAGGTCACGCCAGTTCCGGCGACTCGCTGCGCAGCATTGTCATGTGAAACAGCATCTGAAATTAAATTCTCTCGCCGCGCGAGAATTTATTGTATACTAGGCGCGATGAGCACTTCTTCTCCCAGCCCACCCGGTAGTGACGCGCCCGAGCAGAGCGCGGCCGTTGCCGCGCTCACGCGCCATTTTGGTTTCCGCGCTTTTCTCGACGGGCAGGAACGCGCGGTCAGCGCGATTCTCGAGGGCAGCGACACCCTCATTGTCATGCCCACCGGCGGCGGCAAGTCGCTGTGCTATCAATTGCCCGCCATGGTGCTCGAAGGCATCACGATCGTCGTTTCGCCCTTGATTGCATTGATGAAAGACCAAGTGGACGGCCTGACCGCCAAGGGCGTGCCGGCAACCTTTATCAACTCCGCGCTGGACGCGCGCGAAATTGAGCAGCGCATCGAGCGCATGCGGCGCGGCGACTACCGCCTGGTGTACATTGCGCCCGAGCGTTTCAAGAGCGCGCGCTTTGTGCAGGCGCTCGCACCGCTGTCCGTGGCGCTGTTCGCAATCGACGAAGCGCATTGCATTTCGCAATGGGGCCACGATTTCCGCCCGGATTACCTGCGCCTCAAACCCGTTTTGGCACAACTGGGCCAGCCCCAAGTCGCGGCACTTACCGCCACCGCCACGCCGGAAGTGCGCGACGACATCCTGGTGCAACTGGGACTTGGCGTGGATGGCCGGCGCGCGCCGCAGGTGCTGGTGTCCGGCTTTGCGCGCGGGAATCTGACGTTGGTCGTCACGCACGTCCATACCGCCGCAGAAAAGCTCGCCCGCATCAGCGCGGCGGTGGCGGCGGTGGGCAGCGGCATTGTCTATTGCGCCACGCGCAAGAACGTTGAGCGCGTCGCCCAGTCGCTCAGCCATGCCGACGTGCGCTGCATTGCGTATCATGGCGGCATGACGGATGAGCAGCGCAACGAGGCCCAGGATGCGTTCATGCGCGGCGAGATACCCTTGGCGGTTGCCACCAACGCACTCGGCATGGGCGTTGATCGCGCGGACGTCCGCTGTGTCATTCATCATGACATTCCCGGCAGTGTCGAGGCCTATTATCAGGAAGCCGGCCGCGCCGGTCGCGATGGCGAACCGGCATGGTGCGAACTGCTTTACAACTATGCCGACGTGCGCACGCAGGAGTTTTTCGTGGCCGGCGCCAACCCGGGCCGCGAGGACATTGCCCAAGTGTATGCCATCCTGCAGCGCTTGTGCGCCGCGGGCCCGATTGAAATGCCGATCACGCAGATTGCAGAGCTGCTCGGCAAGACGCGCAATACCATGACCGTCGGCGGCGCCCTGCATTTGCTTGAAAAAGCCGGCGCCATTCAACGCGAGTACGCCCAGGGCAGCCGCACGCACACCACCCATCTCGTCACCCCAATTCAGCCACTGGATGCCTTGGCGATTGATTTTGCACGGCTCGAGGCCAAGCGCAGCCGGGATGATGAAAAACTTCACCGCATGATCGCCTACGCCGAACACAAAGGCTGCCGGCACGGGTTCATCCTCACGTACTTCGGCGACCTCGCCGCGCCCACGCACTGTGCCACTTGCGACTATTGCCTTGCCCACCGCCAAGCCGCCGCGCGCCTGCCCACCGCCGACGAGCAGCTTGCCGTGCGCAAAGCACTCAGTTGCATCGCGCGGCTGGATGGGTGCTATGGCCGCGGCCGCATCGCGCAAGTATTGGTGGGCTCGCGTGCCAAGGAGGTGCTTGATGCCGGCCTCGATCAATTGACCACCTACGCCTTGCTGGCCGATGAAGGCAGCGAGTATGTCTGGGAATTGCTCGAGGCGCTGATTGCCGCCGGTTGCATTGCCGTCAGCACGGGCAAGTATCCGACCTTGTCGTTGACGCCGCTCGGCCACGAGGTGATGCATGCACGAAGCGCGGTGGCGCTGACCTTGCCGGCCGCGCCGGCTGCGCGGCCGGCAAGGTCGCGTGACCGCCGGGTCGCAAGTCATGCCGCGGCGCCCGCCGAAGACGCGGACAGTGCCGCGCTGCTGCAGGCGCTGCGCGCGTGGCGCCGCGACGAGGCGGCCGCGCGCGGTGTGCCGGCCTACCACATTTATACCGACAGCACCTTGCATGAGCTTGCGCGGCATCAGCCACAGACGAATCTGGCATTGCTGAACATCCGCGGCATTGGCCCGGCCAAAGCGCGCCAGTTCGGCGCGGCGACCCTCGAGATCGTCCGCAATAAATTCTTTCGCGGCGAAATAATTTAAGGTTGCATGCCCGGCTTTCTTAATGGCCTCGGGACACAATGACAATTTGTGCTATTTAACCATCTGCGGTTAACATCGCCGTCGCAGCAGTTGCGGCAGCATTCGCGCTCCTCGCCACTGGCGGGACTGCACCAGTACAGTGATCCGCACCGGCGTACCCGACGTACTGACTATCCCGCCGTTGGCGGGACTCCAAGCAGCCGACGACCAGCATTGGCCATAACTGCTTCTAATGCTCAGCGTGCGCTGCCGCCCGCCATGAACTCTGCCGGTGTCAAAATTCGCAATCCTGGAACCTGCTTGGGAAAATGCCGCGTGTTGCCGGTAATCAGCACGGCGGCATCGCCCGCCAGCGCAGCCGCAAGGAATTTCGTGTCATCGGCATCGCTGCAACGATACGGTGGCTGTGCGGCGGGCACGGGCAGTGAAAACCGCCGGAAATACTGCAGCATGCGCTCAACCAAGTGCGGGGGCAGGCGCAAACGCGGGTGCTGCAACACGCGCGTATACTCCGCGAGAATTGCATCACTCACCAATGGTTCACATGCGCCGGCAAACACTTGATCGAGTACCTGTGCCGGCACGCCAACCGGATTGATGATGGCCGACACGAGCACATTGGCGTCCACCACGACGCGCATCATGGTTGTCTGCGCGCGGTTTTGACAAAGCGGGCGACCTCACGCTCGCGCAGCGGCTTTTGCGCCACCGCAATGTTCTGCAGCGCCCGATACGCCTGGTATGATCCAATGCGTTCGAGAAAGAGGGCCACTTGGTCAGCGGTCTCGGGTTCCACCGCACTGAGCACCGCAACTGGTTTGCCATGATTGGTTACAATCAACGGCTGACCACCGCGCGCCGTCTCGACCAAAGCCGACACATGCATTTGCAGTTCCCGTATTGTTGCATAACTCGCCATGGCATCCTCGTACGTAAAATATTGTATTGCATAGCAAATATACTGCTAATACTATAGCAAGTATACATACATATGTCAATCAAAACATGCGCCGCGCACGGCTCGGATATGCAAAGCGGGAGCACGGCTCCTGTGCCCCAAGGTTCGGCTGCGCCGAACGAAGGGGTCGTCCGCGCCACCGCGGCAGCATTCGCGCCACGGAGGTCGCTGCCGCCTTTCTGCCATGTGCGGAACGCCGTACGTGCTGAAAGCTGAACCCTGAACCATGCCGCTGGCAGGACTTCAAGCAGCCCTGAACCCAAAAACTGGTCCTAACGCGGCGCTGGCGGCCCGACCGGCACCAAGTACAGCACGCGCGTGTCCTTGTGCATCTGCAGCAGCGTCGCCGCCGCCTGCTCATCAAACGCGCCGACCGCCACCGTGCCCAAGCCGAGCTCGACTGCTTTCAGCATCAGATTTTGGGTGGCGTGCCCGATTTCCTCATGGATATACATCAGGCCGCGCTCGCCATAGCGCTTGGTGGTGCGCTCGCACACGGCGCCAAATATAATAATTGCCGGTGCGTACGCCACACACGGCTGGCCCAGCGCCGCGGCGCCCAGCGCGCGCCGTACGTCGTTTGTCTGCAACTGCGTCAGCGTATTCTTGGCCGGTTTGTAGTGGAACACGCCGTGCTCGTTGGCAACATACAGTTCCAGCGGATAGAGCGCGCCGGCCGAGGGCGCCGCACGCAGGCCGTGCGGCGAGGTGATGCCTTGCGCCGCCCACAACAGCGCGCCCAACTTGTCGAGTGGCACGGGCTCTTGCGTGAATGCGCGCACTGAGCGACGCTCAATAATGAGTTTGGTCAGCGGGCTGGCCGCGTGATTGGCAGGCATGGGCAAAGGAAGTTCCATGGCAGTAGTGGTAGCGGCAATGACGGCCGACGCGGCCACGACAAGAAATCCAACACGCGCGTGCATCTTACGACAGGCGCTGCTTAAAATCGGCATAAGTAAAATTGCGCACGATTTCCACGGCGCCGTTGTCGTGTTCGAGTGCGAGCGCGGGATGCCGCACGCCGTTGAACATTGTTGTTTTGACAAACGAATAGTGCGCCATGTCGAGGAAGACCAGGCGATCGCCCGGCCGCAGCGGCTGGGCGAACGAATAATCACCGATCACGTCGCCGGCCAGACAGGTCAGGCCGCCCAGCCGGTAGGTGTGGGTGAATTCGCCCGGCGCGCCCGCGCCGACGATCTCCGGCCGATACGGCATCTCGAGCACATCCGGCATGTGGGCCGAAGCCGAGGTGTCCAGAATCGCCAGCGGCATCGTGTTGTAGGTCACATCCAGCACGGATGCGACCAGCACGCCGGCGTTCAGCGCGACGGCCTCGCCCGGCTCAAGATAAATCTCCTGGGTGCCATGGCGCGTGCGGAACTGCTCGATGCAGCGGCAAAGCAGATCCACATCATAATCGGCGCGCGTGATGTGATGTCCGCCACCAAAATTGATCCATTGCATGCGCGGCATGAGGTCACCGAATTTCTCTTCGAAGGCGTGCAATGTGCGCTGCAAGGCGTCGGCGTTTTGCTCGCACAAGGCGTGAAAATGCAGGCCGCTGATGCCGGCCAGCGCAGCCAAATCAAGTTGCGCGCGCACGATGCCCAGGCGCGAGCCTGGGCCGCAGGGGCTGTACTGCGGCACGGGCGCCTCGGAATGTTCGGGATTGACGCGCAGGCCGCAGGCAATCTGGCGCGGCCCGCCCTGCACGCGCGTGCGGTGGCGCTGCCATTGCGCGCACGAGTTGAACACCAGATGATCGGCAATTGCGACCAATTCTTCAATGTCGTGGTGCGAATAGGCTGGCGCGAAGACATGCACTTCGCCACCAAATTCCTCGTGGCCGAGGCGGGCCTCAAACGGGCCACTTGCGCAGATGCCATCCAGATACTGGCGCAGCAGCGGAAAGGTGCGCCACATTGCGAAGGCTTTCAGGGCCAGCAGGATTTTGCAGCCGGTGCGCGCCCGGACCGTGGCCAGCGTCGCGCAATTGCGGCGCAGCGCGGCTTCCTGCACCACGAAACACGGTGTCGGGATGCTATGGTAAGGGTCAGCGGTCAATTATGAACGATGAACGATGAACGATGAACGCAGTACTCACAGCAGCACTTCGGTCCACGGCAGGCCGTGCTGTGCCACATCGCGCATGAACGGCGCGGGATCGAGCTCCTCGGTATTCCACACGCCGGGGCGCTGCCACGCGCCGGTCAGCATTTGCAGGGCGCCGATCATGGCCGGCACGCCGGTCGTGTACGAGATTGCCTGGGCGGTGACTTCGCGATAGCAGGCGGCATGATCGCAAATATTGTACACAAAATATTTTTTCGGCCGGCCGTCTTTGACGCCCTCGATCAGGCAGCCAATGCAGGTTTTGCCGGTGTAATTCTTCGCCAGTGAGGCCGGGTCGGGCAGTAACGCCTTGAGAAACTTGAGCGGCACAATTTCGCGGCCCTCGAACGCGACCGGGTCAATGCGCGTCATGCCGACATTTTGCAGGACGCGCAGGTGCGTCAAATAATTTTCCGAGAAGGTCATCCAGAAGCGCAGCCGCTTGACGCCCTTGATGTTTTTCGCCAGCGACTCGAGTTCCTCGTGATAGAGCAGGTAAATTTCTTTCGGCCCGATGCCTTCGGGAAACTCGAAGGTCTCGTGCACAGACAGCGGCGCGGTCTCGATCCAGCGGCCATTCTCGAAATACTTGCCACGCTGGGTGATCTCGCGAATGTTGATTTCAGGATTGAAATTGGTGGCGAAGGCGTGGCCGTGGCTGCCGGCATTGGCGTCAATGATGTCAATGGTGTTGATGGCATCGAAGTGCATCTTCTGCGCCCATGCGCAGAAAATGTTGGTCATGCCCGGGTCGAAGCCGCAGCCCAGCAAGGCCATGATGCCGGCCTTTTTGAAGCGCGCGCGATAGGCCCATTGCCATTTGTACTCGAACTTGGCCTTGTTCGGCGGCTCATAGTTGGCGGTGTCGAGATAGTCCACGCCGGTGGCCAGGCAGGCGTCCATGATCGGCAGATCCTGATACGGCAGGGCGACATTGATGACCAGCGCCGGCTTGACGCGCTTGATCAGCTTCACCATCTGCGGCACATTGTCCGCGTCGACCGTGGCGATGTCAAGCGTGCGCTTGGTGCGCTTCTTGATGTCCGCGCGGATCGCCGCGCATTTGGCCGGCGTGCGGCTGGCCAGCGTGATGTGCTCGAACACGGCGGGTACTTGCGCGCATTTGTGTGCGACGACATTGCCGACGCCGCCGGCGCCGATGATCAGGACGCGTGCCATGATGGTTTCCTGTGGTTGACGTGAATGAATCAACGCAATTGTCAAGAGTGATTGTACCCGAAGTGCGCGGCGCATGCAAGCGCATGGCAGAATATTGACAAAGAGTAAAAGAGTAAAGGAGAGATCATTGCAGCGCAATCGCAGTTGTGACCGCGCCGCGCGGCGCGGACGCTGCGGCAGTTGTAGCCAAGCCAGCCGGTGTGGAGCACAAAGTCCACGGCGGCGGGAACATGGAAGGATGGAAGAATTGGATGGATGGTGCAGCGGCGGCAGCATCCGCGATCCCTCGGCGTGCCGCGCGGCGCGACTGCTGCTGCGGCAATTTTGTCCGCAGATGCCGCAGAGGCCTGCATGAAAAGCAAGCATAATCCCGAAGCCACGAAAAATGATGCTCGTGTAACCTTAAATTATTTCGCTGCGAAAAAATCTATTGCAGATAGCTGCGTTCCAAATTATTGCGCGGCGCGAGAATGTTCAGCGTTTGTCTGGGCAGCCATGTTTATCAATTCGATTTGCTGTTTGCGCGCCGCCTTGTACTTGGCGCCGTGAGCAATATCACAGAAGATCATGACAAGCGCGAGTACCAGCGCCAACGCGCCAAAGATGCGCTGATACCTGCGCGGGCCCAAGCCCGCAATGACAGCAAATGGCAATAACAACAGATAGGGAACCCAATAGGCGCCCGGCCTTGCGGCCAGCATGTTGGCAAGCACTGCCCAGAGGCAATACAGCACCATGAACGTTATGGCTTCGGTGGAACTTGGCTTGTACATCTGCATAATCTTCTGATGAAACGGACGGTGTACCAGATAATGCTCGCTGAAAGCAGCAACCCGATTGCCATCATGATCAGATCGAACCAGGCAATCCGTTCAATGCTGTGTTCGGCTGCATAGGTGTCCGCAGCCGCGGTGTTTGTCGCCAAATTGAGTGCGACGGCAAGACGGCCACGGTAGTGGTTCAATTCAACAATTGTCGACATGCCCAATGTCGTGTTGGTTTGCAGCGCGTCAATGGCATTCTGGTACACGCGGATGCGCGCGGCAAAGCAGCGTTGCACGCGCCGTGCGCGGTTCATGACGGGGTAAACACTTTCGTCATGCTCACGCTGGCGTAGCTCTGCCACATCGGCGAACCAGTCATTCCGGTGTTTGTCGCCATGGGGAAAGACATCACTCGAGCCGCTGAGTAACAAGTGTAGTAACACACTGCAAATAGCAATAACCACCAGCGCTTCATAGTCAAACCGGCTGTGCTTGGATCTCACCATGCCCTTTAGTGTAGCACAATCACGGCGCAAAGATCAAATTGTTCGGTAATCGGCATGCAGTATTTGCGGTGTGTCCCGTTGCTGATAAAATCCATGCGCGGCGCAT
>JAPLST010000204.1:11715-15484 GCA_026398485.1 bacterium | reverse complement strand
CCATCCTTCCATCCTTCCATCCTTCCATCCTTCCATCCTTCCATCCTTCCATCCTTCCATCCTTCCATCCTTCCATCCTTCCATCCTTCCATCCTTCCATTCTTCCATCCTTCCATTCTTCCAGTTCCTGCACGCGCTTGCAATTGTGGCCACGCCGCCCGGCGTGGATTCTGCCGCCGCCTCTGCCTGCTGCCCAATCGTTCCAGTCATCCAATCTTCCAGTCATCCAAGCTCCCCCGTTCCGGCAACGCGCTTGCAATTCAGGCGCAATTCGTGTACAGTTACATTATGAGACTAGCAGACCTGCCAGACGCCGTCGTGACGCCGGCTCGCCTGCACAAGATGCGCGGCGTGCTGGCGCAGCGCCTTGCCAGCGTGACGATCGTCCTCGATAATGTCCACGACCCGCACAACATCTCGGCCGTGCTGCGCAGTTGCGACGCATTCGGCATTCAGGACGTCCATATCATTGAATCGGTCGAGCGTTTTGTCGTCAATCGCGCCGTCTCGCAGGGCGTTGAAAAATGGCTGACATTGCACCGCTGGCCAAGCCCGGCCGCCTGCCGCACTTACTTGCGCCGGCGCCATTTCCGCTTGTACCGCACCGCCATGACACCCGCGGCAACCGCGCTGCATAACGTGCCACTCGACCACAATATCGCCGTCGTGTTCGGCAACGAGCATCGCGGCGTGGCGGCCGACACGGCCCGCTTGTGCGACGCGGTGGTCACGATCCCCATGTGCGGTTTTGTCGAGAGTTTGAATGTGTCGGTGGCGGCCGCCGTCGCGCTGGCAACCTTGAGCCACGCCGCCCGTGAACAGCGCGGCAGCAGCGCGTGCCTGCCGCCGCGCCGCCAGCGCGAGCTGTTGCGCGCATGGCTCATCCGCCACGCCCATGGTCGTTCCGGGCATACCCAGGCGGGCGCATGAACGCGAACGGCAGCAGCATTTTGGTCAGCGGCCGGCTGTACCTGGAACTGGCTGTGGAACAGGCCCGCGACCGCCATGGTCATGACCGGCCGGCACAATGGCATCACGCCGGCAATGGCGGTCACATGGCCGCCGCGGCCGCCCGGCTTGGCGCATCCGTCGCCCTGTTCACCCAAGTGGGCTTGACCGCGCATGATGACGACATGCTGCGCACCTTGACCGGCGATGGCGTGGATGTTTCCCGCGTCATCCGCCGCGTGGCGCGCACGACTTCCCGGCATGTCCACGCCGAGCAACATGGCACCCTGCAGCCAACAACCTTGTCGCTGCCATCCCACTGCGGCTTGACTGAACCCGATGTGGATGCCGCCGAACCGTTGCTGCTCAGCCACCAGTGGCTGCTGGCCGAAGCCATGTTGCCATTGGCCTTTCTCGAACGCCTGGTCGAGAGCGCCGGTGCCTACGGCATGCACACCGCGTTGTGCGTGGCGCATCTGCCGGAAGAGCACCTGCCGCGCCGCCTGTGGGACAAGCTTGATTATCTGGTGATCAATCAGAGTTCGCTTGAAATGCTGGCGCGCAAGGCGCATTGGCCGGCGCAGGTGCTGCCCGACCCGGTCGCCGTCTGCCGCATGTTTCCGGCGTTGCGCGGCCTGGTGCTGCTGCGCGGCACGCACGAGCTGCAGGTGGCCGACGCGCACCGCGCCGTATGCCTGCCGCTGACGCAGGACGACGGCGTGGCGGCGCGCGGCATGGGCGCAGTCGCGGCGGCCACCTTGGTGGTGGCCCTGGCCGAGGGCCGGCCGCTGGCCAGCGCCGGCCGGCTGGCGCACGCCGCCGTGCGCTTTTATCTCGCGCATGACGGCACGCGCGCCGCCCTGCCGTTCAAGAAAGAACTCGATTGGCGCGACCTGACTAGTGCAACACCAACCCAAGGAGCAGTATGAAAATTGGATTTCACGGCCTCGAACTGCCGGAAGGCAAAATCAAATATAACGATGCCAAATTGCAGGCCCTTGAGCAAAAATGCCAGCCCAAGAAAACCTCGCCGTATTTTGTCGAATTCGTGCGCGATGAATTTGTCCATGTCGATGCCATTTTGCTGCACAAGGACACCCTCCTGGATTTGCTGATCCTGGACATTGAGAAGCTCGAAACCCGCCGCGACCGCAGCGAGGATCCCGGCGAGACAGCCCTGCTGGCCAAATGCCTGGCCATTCTCGAAGCCGAGCAGCCCTTGTGCGACGCGGCCTTTGACGACGCCGAGCTGCAGGCCCTGCGCGCGCTGGCACCGGCCAGCATCAAGCCGACCGCCTGCGTCGCAGGCGCGCTCGAGCCCAATGCCGCGATCGAGTGTGCCCTGGCCAAGAGCAACACGGTCTTTTTTTACACGGCCGGCAAACCGGAAGTGCATGTCTGGGCGGTGCCCGGCGGCTCGGATATTGTCACCTGTGCCGGCAAAATCCACAGCGACCTGGCGCGCGGCTTCATTCGCGCCGACATCATCACCTTTGACGATTATATGCGCGTGCATGGCCTGGCAGAAGCCAAGCAGCAGGGCTTGCTCAAGGCCGTCGGGCGCGACTACATCATCCAGCCGGGTGATATCATCGAAATCCACTTCAGCGTATGAGCATCGCCGATCGCGATTATTACCAGCAACGCGGCAATCCCGCCTGGGGCCGCTCACCGCATGATCAATTGGATCGCCGGCATACCGCCGGTGGTCAAATGGCTGTTGATCATCAACATCGCCGTGTTCATCATCGCCGCGATTCTGACGCGCAGCAACGCCCCGTTTTTCAAACGCCAGGTCGCCGTCGAGCAACAGGCGGTCGAGACATGGCGCGGGCCGCAGGTCGTCATGCAACGCACCGAATTGCCCTCCCAATTCGAATTGACCTTCGGCCTGCTGCCGTCCAACCTGATCGGCCGCGGCTATGTCTGGCAATTGATCACCTATCAATTCCTGCACGGCGATTTCTTTCATATCTTCTTCAACATGTTCACCCTGCTGATGATCGGGCGCTATGTCGAGCGCCAGATCGGGTCGCGCCCGTTCCTGCGCCTGTATCTGCTGGGCGGCGTCTTTGCCGGCTTGGCAAATCTGCTCAGCCACATGTTCACTGACATGCCGACCATCGGCGCATCCGGCTCGATTTGCGCCGTCATCGCCGCCTTTGGCCTGATGAATCCCCAGACGCGCCTGACCATTTTCATCCTCTTCTTCCCGCTCTTCATCCGCGCCCGCACCTTTGTGATCGGTTTTGCGCTGGTCACCGCCTTCTTCGCGTTCACCGGCGGGCGCGAGACGATCGCCGACCTGGCCCACTTGGGCGGCCTGGTCTTCGGCTGGATGTACGTCTACAATATTCTGCTGGTGCGCCGCCTGGTGGATGGCCGCGCCGGCAGCGCCGGGCCGCGCTTTGATTGGCATGCGCTCGGTGCCACGCTCACGCGTTGGTGGCAACGCGTGCGCCGGCCGACGCGCCTGTACAAAGGCGCGCAGTATCAAGATGCGCAGTTCCGCGCCGCGCCGCCGCCACGGCCGGCGCCGCCCGCACAGCCCGCCGCCGCGTGGGACGCGCGCCTTGACGCGATCCTCGACAAAATGGGGCGCGACGGCATGCACACGCTGACCGACGAAGAATGGGCGCTGCTCGACCGCTATCGCCGCGGCACGCGCGGCTGACCAGCCGCCGCGCCGGTGTAGTCACCGCTGGGGTCAGGCGCTATCTATTAACATAGTCAGCCATTCCGCACAACGTCGTTGGAGCTTCTTGTCCTGCTGCATGCGCTTACCCAGCCGCGTATCTGCAACCGACACGGACGCGCCGCT
>JAPLST010000204.1:0-11665 GCA_026398485.1 bacterium | reverse complement strand
CCGCTTATCCCGCCCATTTGCTTGCCAATCTGCCGTGTTGTCATTGCGCCCGCGCACACGCGGCGCGCCAGCCACTCGCCATTAGGGTCAGGCGCTATCTATTAACATAGTCAGCAATTTCGCACAACGACGTTGGAGCTTCTTGTCCTGCTGCATGCGCTTAGCCAGCCGCGTATCTGCAACCGACACGGACGCGCCGCTTATCCCGCCCATTTGCTTGCCAATCTGCCGTGTCGTCATTGCACCCGCGCACACGCGGCGCGCCAGCCACAACGCCACCTGCCGCGCTTCACGACGCACATGACCACTCTTCGCTTTCGTTAATTCCGCAGTGTCGATGTTGTACGCTTTCGCTACGTGCGCCAGCACGTCTACCAAACCTCTGGCAAGCAGCCTTTTCCTCATCCGCGCAGCCTCATGGTCTCCTTCCTTGCGCCGGCACACGATACGGCGGATACGATCCACAAACCGGTCGCGGCCCAGCACGATTTGCGCACGCGCTTCTTCACACGGATCGTCAAGGTCTTGCAGCAATCCTTGTTCGACAAATGCGGCATAGGCTGCCTGTCGCTCGCGCAGAGTTCCCTCGTGCCGTTCCAGTGTGTCTTTGGTTACGAGCCCACCTTCTGCTGCGCCCAGTCCGATCATTGCGCGGTAGCTGCTCCACGCATGGTCGCGCAGCATGGCCTGCTTTTGCACAAAGGTCATGCCATGACACGCTTCAACACGGACTGGATTCAGATGGATGTACCGGCTGATCGCCGCGCCATACGCATTGCGCTCCACCACCAGTGCTTTGTATCTGCCTTGGAACAAATGCCCGTAGGTGCCATGGGCACAGTGGTGCCGCGTTGTGTAGCCCGAGAGCAGACGCTGCATGAATGTGCTGAGATTGGCCTGCCGTGTTCGCACGAACAGATGAACGTGGTTCTGCATCAGGGCATAGGCGTGCACTTCAATCTGAAGCTGTTCGCTGAGTGATGCCATCCGTGCAAGGAATGCGCGATAGTCATTTATTTCGAGGAACACCGCATTACCCGCGTTGCCTCGCGACATCACATGGTACCAAAGACCAGCACCTTCTATACGTAATGACCGCGCCATGCTTTTATGATAGTGATTATTACCGTGTTTGTCAACAGATAGCGCCTGACCCTATTATTATCGTGCCGCCGCATTGTTGACAACGGTCACGGCCTGCTGCGCTTTGGCATTGACGGCGTAGACGCCCACCACGGTCAGCACGCCGCCGGCAACCGAGAGCAGCTTCGGCACTTCATCCAGCCAGACAAATGCCACCAACACCGCAATGCCCGGGATCAAATACTGAAACATGACCGCCCGGCTGACGCTCATATGCTGCAACACATACGCCCACACGCCATAGGCGAATGCGGCCGGAAAGACGCCGAGATACACAAGCGCGCATAGTGCGGCACGGTCGGCCTGGCGCACGGCCTGCACCGCGCCGGGCGCGAAGATCAGCATGCACAGGGTGCCGCCCCACATCGCATAGCTTACCAGTTCATAGGCGGTATACCGCCCCAGATACCGCTTTTGAATGACGCTGTAAATGCCGCCGGCCAGCGCGGCCAGCACGATGGTCCAGGCATCCCGGGTGATATGCAACCCGCCGCTTTCACTGGCCGCAATCAAGCTGACGCCCACGACGCACACGAGCACACCCAGCCATGCGCGCAGATGCGGCCGTTCGCCCAGAAACAGCATTGAGGCAAGAATCGAGAAAATCGGGCTGGAGGCCACCAGGAAGCTGGCCGGGCCGGCCGGCACGCTCACTTCGCCATAACTGAGCGCGGTGTGATAGACACTGATGCCCACCAAGCCCATCAGCAACAAGCCCGGCAGGTCGCGCCACGCGGGCAGCCGCACCGGCATGATCACCACGCCGCATGCCAGCGCCGCCGAGGCGATCAGCATCCGCAGCAACGCCAGATGCCCGGGTGCAAAGGCCTGCAAGCAGACGCGGATGCCGGGAAAGGCCGAACCCCAGAAGATGATCGCCAGCGCCAGCAGGATGAAGATCCGCAACGGCACGCGGGGTGCAGCGGGTCGTATGACCGGATTCATGAGCCCTCCCGTGACGGACGGGCATACCCGCGCTTTGTTGTACCTGTTGCCATGCTTCATTCTACCTTATCTCAACAAAATCCGCACGGAGTACTTTTGCCACCATCCAGGGGGAGCGCTGCTCTCGTTGCATTTAACGCCATAAGGGTTCAGGATTCAGGGAATGCAAATATCGAATATACAACAAGGAATATCCAAGTATGAAATTCTACGCAGATACTTCGGCCTTCGACCTTCGATATTCAAGTGGCTGCCGATTGCCAATTACTATTTCTTGCGCCGCGCAAGATATAAAAAAAAGACGCCTCGCGACGACACGGTTTGCGGTTTGTGGAAATTCGGGCACCATTGCCAAAAATTTTCTGTGTCGCGAAGCGTCTATACGGAGAGAGGCTCCGTTGTAGCTCTGCGCACACTATAGCATACTGAATATTACACCAACATGAATTTGTGCGGCACGCACAAATTCTGAATATTCAGGGGCGGCGCACGCGTTATTAACTAATGCGGCGCGGCGCGAGCCACGCCTGATAATCCGCGTAGATGCTCGTGGGCGGCCCTCTCACTTGGCCGCAGGCGGCCCGGTCAGCGCAATGCGCACGGCCTCGTCGCGCGTGGCCGTGGTAATCTTAACTTGAATGTTGGCGAACATACTTCAGGGTTCATGGTTCAGGCTCCAGGGATGCGAATATCCAATATCCAACAAGGAATAACCAATATTGAAGTTTTGCGCAGATACTTCGCAGTTGGATATTGAGGGTTCGATATTGGATATTCATCAGCGTTCAGCGGTTCAGGATTCAGGGTACTGCGTTTGGCCAATCACCTGTGCTGCGATTTCTTCGTGTCTTCGAAATTCTCGCGCGGTGCGATAATTTAAAAACTGCCGGGATCCGCATGAAAGAAGTGCCGTGCCTGCTGTTCATTGTTCAATGTTAATTACTATTTCTTTCGCCGCGAAAGAAATAAAAAAAGACGCCTCGCGACGACCGCCTCGCGACGACACGGTTTGCGGTTTGTGGAAATTCGGGCACCATTGCCAAAAATTTTCTGTGTCGCGAAGCGTCTATACGGAGAGAGGCTCCGTTGTAGCTCTGCGCACACTATAGCATAGTGAATATTACACCAACATGAATTTGTGCGCAACTTTGTGCATTGCGCACAAAGTATAATAAAACCATTCGCGACGAATGGTTTTCTCAGTTATTGCAGGGACGCGTCGAGCCACGCCTGATAGTCCGCGCTGATCGCGTCCAAGGGCGTGCTGACGATCTGCGGCACGACATAGGAATGCAGGGCGCGAATCGCGGTGGCAACGGCCGCAAACAACGCCGCGCGCGTCTTCAAGGTGCAACACCATTCTTCCGTGGTCTCGATCACGCCCTGCCACGGGTAGATGCTCGTGATTGGGCCGCTCACCTGGCCACAAGCAGCCAAGCGCTGTTCGACCAGCGTGCGCGCTATGCGCAGGGCCTCATCACGCGTGGCCGTGGTAATCGTAATTAGAATGTAGGCGGACATGATGGGGTTCAGGGTTCAGGGTTCAACATTCAGCAATCAATATTAAATATTCAACATTAAATATTAAAGTTTCAGAATTTTAGCCGAGTAATATCCAATGATGATCCCGCCGATGGCGGGACTCCAAGCAGAGTTCGGCGCAGATACTTCGGCCTTCGATATTCCTTGTTACTATTCCTTTCGCCGCGCAAGATATAAAAAAAGACGCCTCGCGACGACACGGTTTGCGGTTTGTGGAAATTCGGGCACCATTGCCAAAAATTTTCTGTGTCGCGAAGCGTCTAGACGGAGAGAGGCTCCGTTGTAGCTCTGCGAACACTATAGCATAGCGAACATTACACCAGCGTGAAATGCAGCGCGGGTGTTGCGCGGGCCGACTATTCGGCGATTTTTGGCGCGCGCTGAATGCGTGGATCCGTGAAAACATCGGCATCATCCCGACTGCTGCTCGAGAATTCAGAGACTACCGCGCCGGCATCGCCGGCTTGGAACCAATGCAGGGTGTCGGACGGCAAGGTGTACTGCTCGCCGGGGCGCAGCTCGATTTCGTGAAAGACGGTGTAATGCGCCTCGCTGCCTTTGGGCAGGCGCGCCTTGGGCGGAGCGGCCGGTGTGCCCGGCATATACAGCCAGACGATGCCGCTGCGCACGCGAAAGGTCTCGCGCTTGCCGGGGTCGTCCGCCACGCGCGGATGGCGATGCTCAGGGCAGGTCTGGCGCGGCAGCAACACCAATTCCTTGGCGCAGTAGCGGTCGTTATTGACATACACAATCAGTTCGAGGCCGGTCTGTTCAAGATCGTTCAAGCCAAAATCGGCGACTTCCACCTGCTGGCGCTCGGCGGCCGTCAGGGCGATGCCGGCGTTGTCCAGCATTGCCAGTGCGCGCCGGCACGCGGCTTCATAGGTTGCCCGTGAAATCATAGTTCCCTGCTGTTGTTGATTGCGTTACCGGTTCCCTTCGCTCTCACAGATCCTCTGCTCCCCTATTTGGCGCGCGTCTGTGCAACGGCCATTTCCTCGCGCGCGAGCTGCAAATCATGGTCAACCATCATGCGCACCAGTTCGACGAACGACACGCGCGGCGCCCAGTTTAGGACGCGCAGCGCCTTGCGCGGGTCGCCCAGCAGCAATTCCACTTCGCTGGGCCGGAAGTAGCGCTGGTCAATTTCGACATGCTTCTGCCATTCGAGGTTGAGCGCGCCAAAGGTCTCGGTCAGGAATTCGCGCACGGCGTGGGTCTCGCCGGTGGCGACGACATAATCATCGGGCGTGTCTTGTTGCAGCATCAGCCACATCGCCTCGACGTAATCACCGGCGAAGCCCCAGTCGCGTTTGGCGTCAATATTGCCCAGAAAAAGCTTGTCCTGCAGGCCGAGTTTGATGCGCGCGGCGGCCCGGGTGATCTTGCGGGTGACAAAGGTTTCGCCACGGCGCGGCGATTCATGGTTGAACAAAATGCCGTTGCAGCCAAAGATATTGTAGGCCTCGCGATAGTTGATCGTTTGCCAGTAGGAAAAGACTTTGGCACAGGCATACGGGCTGCGGGGATGAAACGGGGTTGTTTCGGACTGCGGCACTTCCTGCACCAAGCCGTACATTTCGCTCGATGAAGCCTGGTAAAAGCGCGGCGTGGGCGTCACCCGCCGCAGGGCCTCGAGCAGGTTGAGCGTACCGAGTGCATCGGCCTCGACGGTGTAGACCGGCTCGTCGAACGAGACGCGCACATGCGATTGCGCGCCGAGATTGTAGACTTCATCGGGCTTGATGTCGTGCAGCAACTCGCGCAAGCGCGTCGCGTCGGTCAAGTCGCCATAGTGCAGGGTCAGCCGGTGTTGCTGATGCGGGTCGGCATAAATGTGTTCGAGCCGCGCGGTATTGAACGACGAGCTGCGGCGGATGATGCCATGCACTTCATAGCCTTTGCTCAACAAGAGTTCCGCCAGATACGAGCCGTCCTGGCCGGTGATGCCGGTGACGAGTGCTTTCTTTGCCATGCTGATTTTTTTGTGGGGGTGAACGGTTAGCGCATGCGGTACAACAAATAGCCGCCGAGACAGGCAAACACAACACTGGGCGACCACGCCGCCAGTTGCGGCGGCAAATAGCCATTGGTGCCAAGATTGACAAACAAGGCCAGCACCAAGTAGTAGACCAGGCACAGCATGATGCTGGTAATCACGCCTTTGACCATGCCGGCCCGGGTATGAAAGATGCCGAACGGCGCGGCCAGCAGGACGAAGACGAAGCACGCGACCGGCTGCGCAATGCGGTTGTGGACTTCCATGCGCAGTTTGCGGTAATTGTCCGAACCATTGTCGGCACTGCGCATTTGGCGCCACAAATCCTGAAAGGTCATCAATTCCGGTTCGGACTGGCGCGCGCTCAGGATGTCCTGCGGCTGTTCGTTCCAGCGCGTCTCCGGCACATGGTACTTGCTCAGGCGATGCACCGGCGCGAAGGTGCCATCCAGAAAGTAGTCGATCCGATGCACATCGTAGAACCACCAGCCATAGCCGGCAATGTGTTCGGCGCGCGCCGCCTCAAGCTTGTAGTTGAGCCGGCGTTCACGGCCGTGGGTGTATTGCAAGACGGTCACATTCTGAAACATATTCGATTCGACCAGGACGGTGGCGATCTTCCATTGCCGGTCGTGCTGGGCATTGACAAAATCGACCGAGGTCATCGTGTTGGGCGCGCTGAAGACGCTGTGGACGGTCGTCGGCTTGGGCATGATCTCGGACGCCAACCGCCGCGCCCGCGGCACAAACACATCCGCAACGACCAGTGTCACGCCGTACAGCACGACGCCCATCAACAGATACGGGCGGATGATCCGAAACAGGGCGATCCCGCTGGCGCGCATGGCGATGATTTCATTCGTGCGGCTCATATTGCCGAGGCAGTAGAGCATCGCCAGCAGCGTGGCAAACGGCGCGGTCAACTGGAAGATGATCGGAATATAGTAGACGTAATAGGCGGCGATTTTATAGCCGGGTATCTGCTTGCTGAGGAAGTCGCGCAATTGGTCGGACATGTCGTAGGCCACAAACAGCACGAAGAAGGCCGTCAGGCAATACGAGAGCGGCAGCAGGAACGACGTCAGCAGATAGCGGTCAATGATCTTGAGCATGACGCGTCAGGTGGGCCGCTGATAAAACGGGATGCTGCGCGGCTTGCGCACAAATAAATGGCTGAAGAACAGGCGCCAGACAACCATGATCGCCTCGCGCACGATTTTCTTGTTCATTTTGGACACGCCGTCGATGCGGTCGTAAAAGACGATCGGCACTTCGCGAATGCGAAAGCCGGCCAGCCATGTGTAGTAGCTCAATTCGATCTGGAACGAATAGCCGTTTGAGCGGATTTTGTCGAGGTTGATCGTCTCGAGCACCGTGCGGCGAAAACACTTGAAGCCGCCCGTGGCGTCGCTGGCAGGCATGCCCGTCACCGTGCGCACGTAGCATGTCGCGAATTTGCTGAGCAGCAGGCGCGACAACGGCCAGTTGACCACGCTGACACCGACGGTGTAGCGCGAGCCCAGCACCAAGTCGGCCTGCTCGATTTCGCGCAGGAACTCGGCAATGTACTTCGGGTCGTGCGAAAAATCCGCGTCCATCTCGAAGATGTAGGCATAGTCGCGTTGCAGCGCCCATTTGAAGCCGGCGAGGTAGGCCGTGCCCAGCCCCAGTTTGCCGGCGCGATGCAGGACATTGATGCGCGGCTCGCGCTGGGCCAAGGCATCCAGAAGCTGGCCGGTACCGTCCGGTGAGTTGTCGTCAATGAACAGAAGCTCGACCGTCGGGTACGTGCCCAGCACCACGGTGCTGAGCCGCTCGACATTGTCGCGCTCGTTATAGGTCGGTATGACGATCAGGGCCTTGGCGTGGTCCACGGCGTCTCTTCATTGGGTTTAGAATACAAGCATACTCCAGAAGCGTAAGTATAGCAAGATTGTGCGCCAAATGCAACGCGCCCGCGCCGCGCGTGATTTGCCTGCTGTTTCTCCAGATTTTTCTGGCATCCTATGGATACGCCGCGCGCGCTGCGTAGAGTATGTTTGTCTGGCTTTGTCTGGCTTAAATGAGCGATTTCACTGTGCAAAACGGGCTTTTTAGGCCGAATAAATGCCTGTTTTAAAGCATAAAGCATTTATTCCCAACGCTTTGTTCTGGTCCGACCCGAACGCTGATTGATTCCCAACGCTTTGTTCTGGTCCGACCCGAACGCTGATTGGTTTTTGTAGTCCGACCCGCACATGCGTCATGTCAACTGCCATAAATAGTCATGAAAGCAAAAGCAAGCAACGCGAGAATAACACACAGAAGTGCCGCGAGCGCTTGAACAAAATGCTCTTGGGCAAACCGTAACAACCGGTCGATCCAATTCGGCCTAAAGGCTGCCCAAATGATACCAAGCACAGAAATCACAAATGCGACCGTTACCACGTCCATTCCTGCGTGGACGAATACGCGTGACAGACAATCCTGATTGTCCGTCGAGGAATCACGGGTCCAAAAAATGAAAAGCCACCAACTTGTCGGTAGCATAAGGAGACTAGACAAGAAAGCCACGAAGCACCTGTTCGACAAACTGTTGTTGAATGAACTCATCGTGTTTTTGAAGGTGCCGAAAAACAGCCTTCATCCCTGATTCTGGTGATGTTTCTCGGCTTGAGTGTTGCCAATCCTTGCCGGACGCTGTCCATGAAGCCCGGTGTGGTTGCATTGATCATGATATGCAGCTTGAGGTCCGATACGCCAGAGCCGCTGAATCCTTCGAAGAAATGTTCGACAATTGCCTGCATTTTCTAGATGGCAGCTATAGTTCCGCGCTTCCGGGCGACGGCAATCAGGCGCAGTGCGTCAGGACCGTACGCGTCCCCGTCGAGCGTGCCGTACAGTTGCACGTCGGCAAAGCCGGCCTGCGCCAGCCTGTCCTTCATTTCCTGACCGGAATAGAGAGTGTGGTGGAACTTGTAACTCTTGGCCCGGCCATTGCGGAGCAGGATCCATTCGTTGCGGAGCCGGGTCCAATCGTCGTAAATCTCATGGCGCTGCACGAGCAGCGTTCCGTCCGGCAGAACTTCCGCCATGGTCGGCTGAAGTACCTTCGCAATCCGTTCCTTCCCGGTGATATCAATCAAGAAAACGCCGCCGGGACGCAGCGAGGCGAAAATGTTGCGCAGCACGGCCATGTCCTGTGTCTTGTCGTCGAAATACCCGAAGGACGTAAACATGCTCAACGCCAAATCATAGGCATCTGGCCGGACGAAGTCGCGCATGTCCATTTCAATCCACGCAACCTTCACCTTGGCAGCTCTTGCCCGCGCGCGGGCCTTGTCGAGCAACCAGCGGGTCTTGTCCACGCCGGTGACGGCAAAGCCCGCCTGCGCAAGCGCAATGGCGCAACGCCCGGGGCCGCAACACAGGTCGAGTGCCGTCTTGCCGCCTGGCGTGGTCAGCGCAAGGACCTTCTGGATTTGCGCGGGGGTGTTGGCAAAGCGCGTTTCGGGAAACATGTAGGGATAAAAGTCCCGCCAGAACGCAGCATCATCAAACCATTCACGTTTTCGTCTGGTCGCCGTTTTTTTACGTTGCATCGTCGTCACGAACAGTCACCTTTCATAGTGTGAACTTCATAATGCTCATCGCAATAGTTTCCTGAGGGAGAACGCCAGACCTCAGGGACGCGGCGAAGGAGGGCACCCTACAGCGCTGGCTTCGGCGTTTTCAGGTTCATTGGTTTTCTGCGGTGCGTGCAAAGGTCTGTGCGTGGCAATCATAGTGCGAATCTCAACGAGTCGGGCATCGCTCCAGAAAACCGCGTCTGATGCTGTGCGCAGCAAGATTGCACCGACTGCTGACGCTGCATCGCGGGCCTCTGAGGTGAAGTCGTGCGCTGCCAAGACGAGAGTGGAACCGGGAATGCCTGCGACACGAGCAAGAGCTTTTGCGGCGACGCGCCCGGTTACAACCCTATCCGGGAAGAAAACCGACGTGATAGGTTCGGCAAGTGTCCGTGGAACCTGCGAAGCGAAAGGTTCTGGCAGAACGTGAACCAGCTTCGTTCGGGAAAGGTCTTTGTGAATCGTGTATTTCACAGCACGCGCGAGAAAACGCCGAACGACCCAAGCTCAGCGACTCGGCTCACGAGGACGTTGGATTGCAGCCTGGACGCGCTGGCCGGGTTCGCTGCAGTGCATGGTTAGGCAACGACTTCATCTTGTACCCGTCCTTATTTGTCCGACAAAGCCCCCGAGCCACCCCAACCCCACAACGATGAGAAAGACAACCAGGCTATGCAAACCAAGCCGCCCACCAAAAGCCAGTGTCACGGCCAAACTCAACAGACCAGCTAGCACACCAATGAACAGACCGTGAATGATACTGGCCTTCTCGGTTCTCCGCGCAACGATGAGGGCCACCACCAACGTCAGCGCCATCTCAAGCCACGGCATCAACTTGGGACAGACCCTCGCGGCAAAGTGATTAATGGCATTTTGGTCGGGAGTGCCCCGAGCCTGAAAAGCCAAGCCAAACGCATAGATGATTATGACGACCATTAGAACAAGAAAACTCACCGCAATAACTGCAACCGCAGCGCCGAGGACGCGAAGCCATCGGATATTCGATAATGAATAGTTCATTTGTGTTACACTTTCCCCGGTTCGCCTAATTAGTTGTTCTGTGTTCTTCTTATTATATTCTGTTCCTTGCGGTTGCAGCATGTGTTTAGTGCGCATAACAATGCGGACTTGTTATCCTGCATGCGTTCTTGCTGCGGCGCCAGCACTGCTGGAGCCCAGACCGCAAATCAGCAGTGCCATTATACCAAAATGCTGCGGCAACCATTTTCTTCGTGTCTTGCCCAGATCCGGCGGGTTGTTTGTGCTGTTGCTCCCCACCGATCGCCGCCGTCGGAGGGATCGGTGGAAGCAGAGATTGAGAAAAGGTGCCGGCGCGCCTTTGTATTCAATCTCATTCACCCACGACGCGAGGTCGTGGGGGTCTCAGCACACCCACCCGCCCAATCCGTGTGTGCGCTTGCGTTCGCCGTGTTTACTGGCGTTGCCTTGGTTGTGGTCCGCCGGATCTGGGTCTTGGCGCCTTTGTGAGACAATTGCAGCGGCAGCGTGCCCCGCGCGGAGCGCGTGGCGTAGGTTCAGCAGTGTTCCGTTTTCAGTGTAGCATCCATTATCCATTATCCATTATCCATTATCCATTGTCCATTGTCCATTTGGACCATTGGTGTCGGACCTGAACAATTCATTGCACGTCAAAAATCATCAGGATAAGCCGGCGCCGCCGGACACCATCACGTTGAAGTGTCCCGGCCGGCATCTGAAAACATTTCGTCCTTGGCGGTATTCTTGTCAAAATCGATGGTTGGACTTTCGCCTTCAACAAGCATAGCCCGGTACATCCGTTTCGTTTGTTGAAGGCAGATGTTGCCCAGTCGGTCTATGGCAATAATTCCCCCATCCAACTTGAGGTGCGTTTCGTCACCGATGACGGCTTTCACGGCATCGACGAGCGGCTCATGCAGATACCGTATGCGCGCATCAACCTCGTGCGCAGCGCATCGGCGGATGAAGAACTCACCCTTACCGGTCGCGGATACGGCACACAGTTCACTGGCGTAGGTTCCGGCACCAATCACGGGAGAATGCCGACGGTACCCATGGCATTATCATCGAGTTCCCGAGAGTGTGGCTTCATCGTTTGCAGCTCGCGCAGTTGGTCCCTGCGGCGTTCGGTCGAGAAATAGTCCGCCGCGACTGGCTGCAAGCCCTGCCGGGACGCGAAACGGTCTGCTCCCTCACCTGCCAAAAACACACTCTTGCCCACCCGCATCAGCGCATGGGCGGCCAGAATCGGATTCCGAATGCGCCGCGCACCCGCGATGGCTCCTGCGTTCAACGTATGGCCTTCCATGACTGCGGCGTCCAATTCATGGACACCGTCTTCAGTAAAGACCGCGCCGTATCCTGCATTAAACAAGGGGCAAACCTCCAGTATCTTGACCGTTGCAACAACGGCATCGACCGCGGCGCC
>JAPLST010000378.1:16919-31657 GCA_026398485.1 bacterium | reverse complement strand
AGACTATCGGTGCCCCAATACGCGGTGTAGATGGACCAGTCAATCCGCTGCAGCGCGACGCCTTTCGGGGTGAGCCACACGTCGTTCGGGGCGTTGGTGATGGTGTATTGATTGGTCCACGAGACCCGCGCCCAACTCAGGGTGATGATCCCGCATTTTTCCTCATTATACCCGTTTACTTGGATTTGATAGACGCCGCCCGAGGTTGCTTCAAACGGGCAAAAACTCTGCAGCATATTATTATCGTCGTTCTTGCCAACCAGCGTAAGGGACGCCAACACGCTTCCTTGCCAGATGGCCAGCACGGTGTCAAAATCACTGCCGTACGTGTCAAACGCATACGTGCCGGTGGCCGGCGCGGTCCATGTCCACCACACGGTCTGCGTGCCATCATATCCCAACGTGTCTTCCCCCACTTCGACGGTCGCATCAATATTGCTCCCATTGGTTGTTCCCATTTCGCCGCTGACTGCATAACGCGCGGCAAACAGGTCATTGTTGGGCACGGCGCCCCGGCCACTCAGCGCGCGCGGCTGGCTCACTGACGCACTCACGTTCAACTGCTTTTTCAACCGGTGTTGCTGCTGTTGTAACCGGCGATCCGTGCCGGGCTGGCCGCTGACGCGCACCGCCGCGCGCTGCACGCGCAGCTCCTGATTTGCACCCGCGCTATCCGTGGCCCAAGCACCGAACGCGATGGACACCAGCATGCTTGCCACAAGCGCGGCAACGGCAACGAACACTTGATGATTTCTCATGGCGCAGCTCCTTGGTGATAACGAAAAACAATAAACATTATGTGGAAACTCAATCGCGTCAACGCAAGAATACGGCGGTCAGGGCCTGACCGCCCTCCCTTCGCACCTTGTCGTTTTTTCCGGGGCAGCTTGCTACTTGGCTCAGAAGAAGCGCGCGCCACTGATCAGCAGATGCAACACGCCCAGCACAATGCACGCAATGCCAATCGGCACCTGATACACGTCCAGCAAGGCGATCTTGCTTTGATATTTGATCAGCAGCTCTTGCGCCTTCAGCGCGGCAGCGTCCGCGGCGGCGGCGACTTTTTGGGCCGATGCGCCACTGGCTGCCGCCATTGCCGGTTTACGCATCAGCAGTTCTTTGCCGAGGAACAGCCCGACCGCCATGGCCGACAGTTGCGGCAAAATGCCCGACAACAGCGAAAAATGCAGCAAGGCCCACAGGAACGACAGCACGCCAATCGCCAAGGTGAGCACGCCGATCAGGTTGCGGAATGGCGTCAGTTTTCTGTAGACCACGGCGAGCTGCGGCGCTTTGATTGCCAGCAACGGCGCGGCCGCCAGCAGGCCGGCAATGATATTGGCCAAGGCCAGCCCGAGCCACAGCAGCGAGCCGAGCATGCCGCCGGTCGTGCCACCGCCGCCACCGCTACCGCCGGTCACATTGTTGCGGCGCATGGTGAAATTGTCCCCGACCGCCACGCTGTTAAAGGGTGGTGCTTTGTTCCCATCCGCCGTGCACATTGAGAGTTCGAACACGGTCACGTTTTTAGGGTCGCCTTTGTTGCTGGCGACCGCCACATATACGGGCAGGCCCCACTGGGTGACTTGCCCCAGCATGTTTTTCTCGATGGCCCACCAGTTGCCCTTGATGGCGATGGCGACAATTTCGCACGGGTTCTTCTGGCTGGCGCCCCAGTCCGGCGCGTTCACCAGAAACGCGAACGAGGCCTTGACCAAGTCCTTGACGTTGCCCGGGCCGGCAAAGCCCTTAAAATGCCCCGGCCATTGGCGCGCGTCGCGCTCTTGCTCGGTTTTGCCTTGCGCGGCATATTTATCCTTGTCAATCGCGGCCAGTTTGGCCTTGATGGTCGCATTGTCCGGGTCGAATTGGGCCGCCAGTGCAAGGGTGGTCTTGACCTCATCATAGCGCTCGGCGCGGGTGCTCTCGGCATAATTGGGCATCATCTCGAGCGTGCGGCCGGCCTCTTGCAGGAGTTTGTCGCCCATGTTTTTGCGCAAGGCGCAGGCGCCGGTGTAGCCCCGCTGCAATTCCTGATAGGTCGAGCCGGCGCTGCGCAAATCCGAGCGACCCACGATGGGGAAAATCTTGTTCTCAATGTCGCCCGGCGTGGTGCCGTATTTGGCGCCAAAGCTGGCGAGCATCGCTTTGATTTTTGGCAGGTCGTTTTTCTCGAAGACCGCGAACGCGGCCAGTTGCTCGGCGGGCTTGTCGTAGAGGAAGCCGGTTTGATATTTGTCCAATGGCTCGCGCACTTGGGTATGCAACGCCACCAGTGCCGTCCAATCTTTGAGCGCTTCCGCCTTGGTGGGCGTGGCGGCCAAGGCACGCGGTGCACAGACCAAGCTGGCGAACAAGAGACAGCTGAACATGAGGATGAGGCGACGGGCAGGCATGGTGATCTCCAGTGTTGAGCATGAGTGAATACAGCCGGCGTGCGCCGCATTCAAAAGCGCAATCTAAACCGCGATTAGAATAACAAAAACGACGAAAGAAGTCAAGGCAGAACCGGGGTTCAGTACAGGGTATGCTGGAGGGAAAACTTTCGCAACGAAAGTTTTTTTAATGTAGCGCTGGTCTTTCCAGAACTGGCGGTTGGTTTGTGGTGCTACTCTCCACCGATCCCGCCGATGGCGCACGCGCGACAATGTGGGGGCGCACATCCAAATGGTTACGCATCCAGGACAGGGCAGGGCAGGCTTCCCAGCCTGCCACTGCGGTACCGCATGGCCTTGCAGCGGGGCCGGCAATGATATGGATGGTGTGTGGGGAACGGAGATGGCAGGCTGGGTAGCCGCCCCCGACTTGGATGGATCATCCTTGGGACGGGCGTGAAAAGCCGCCCCAAAAGCAATATTGAATGAGGCAGCTACTACGCATGCAACGCAGTGTCAGCGGCCATCGCCGGCCGCTGTTCCGGCACAATCTCAGTACTTATGGAAGCTAAAATTTGTAAAAAACCTGATTGCAAAATTGCTTGATAAATATTATTATTGGGACACTTTGCCCGGTTTGGCCGTATATAGTATGGAAACGGCAACCTGCTGCGGCAGGATTGCTGACCAGCCTTTTCCAGCCAAGCGGGAGATGAGCCAGATTTGGTGCGCACCGGCAATTAATTACCTGTTAAGGGTTGTGATGCCATGATCAAGTATACATGGAACAAGTGCATCGCGCTGACCGCCGTCGTGACCCCGCTTATAGTTGTGTTCTGTGGCGCGGCGCCCGTTCATTATGTCAATCTATTGAATGCCGGCCATGACGTGCCACCCTACACAAACTGGGCGACGGCGGCGCTCAGTATCGGAGATGCACTGGCGGTGACGACATCAGGAAGCATGGTGCGCGTTGCCGCCGGCACATATCTGCCGACTGGTTCACTGACCATTACAAATCCAAACGTGCGCGTCGAGAGCGTCAGTGGCGCGCGCAGCACGATAGTGTGCGGCAATGGCCTGTTTTCGTTGTTTACCCTCATGGCGCCGGGAGCCGCACTTTGTGGCTTCACCTTGACCAATGGTGGCGGATCGAGCGCGGGTGGTGTATTGGCCGCTGCGGCAAGCACGGTTGAGCGTTGCATCGTGACGGGCAATAATGTGCTTGGAGATGGCGGCGGCTTGTTTGCCAACAGTGTTGCCGCGTTGCAGGTCTCTGACTGCATGATTGTTGGCAATAGTGCGGATAGGGGCGGCGGCGTCTATCTGCAGAACGCCGCGGCGTTTGTGCGCAATTCCATATGCGCCTTCAACAGCGCGCCCGGTAAAGGCGCGGGCATCTATGCCGAAAAAGCCATGATCGACAATTGCAGCGTCGTGAGTAACACTGGACAAGGCGTATATTTGCTGCAGGCGCGCGTGTTGAATTCGATTGCATATCACAACTCTGCGGAGAACATCGCGGGCTTGTCCATGGCACTCACCAATGTCTGCACCATACCCGATCCGGGCGCGGGCGGTGCTGGTGTGGTGACCAACAATCCGTGCTTTGTCAGCGTGGTCGGCGATTTCCGCCTGCTGTGTGCATCACCATGCATTGATCGCGGCACGCCGGCAGATTGGATGACAACTGCGGTTGATCAATACAGCAGTCCGCGGGTCAGTGGCGCCGCGCCGGATATCGGCGCGGCCGAATTTCCCTACCCGTACCTGGACATTACCAGCCATGTTAGTATTGCCAGCGGGCCGACAAACTGGGTTTCGTTCGATGTTGCCGCATTGCTGTTGAGCGGAACCAACCGGTATAGCATAACGACGAACCTCTATACGAACGCGCTCACGACTAATCTTGTTGTTGTCGGCGAGATGTGGGCGGTGAACGCAGCGCTGGGTGCCACCGGTGTGTTTCCGGCGGCGCTGGGCTGGCATGCGCCGGAGATCCCGTTGCAGATCGGCGCCAATGCTATTCTCGTCTACGGCACCAATGATGTAGACGGCATCACCAATGATATTCTGATTGTTACTCGCGGCGCCAACGGCACCGGTACGCCGTGCATTGACATCACCAACGAAGCGGCGGCGCGCGTCAATTTTGACGTGACCAGCTACACCATTGGCGGAACGAACTGGCAGATTGCGGGCGGCACGCTGTGGTGGAGCAACACGCTGGCGGCGGGCGCGACGCAGTTCAGCGCCAGCGGAGTCAATGGCGCGTTCAGCCCGTTGATCAACAAAATGGCGCGTTCAGCCCGTTGATCAACAATGTGCAGGTGGGTGCGAACGTGATTGAGGTGTACGGGACGAACATGCTGGGCGTGATCGCCGGCGACACAATTACAATCACGCGGCAGGCAACAAATGAGCCCGTCATCGACATACTGGTCAACTGGCCGCTGCATCTGCAAGCCGGCCAGACTGGCTGGGTTGAGTTCGTTGCGCAAACCGGCGTGCAGTACGGATTATATACCGGCGCCATGCTGACCAATGGCACCGGCCCGCTGGCATCGCTGGTTGCCACGAACACCAATGCCATTTTGGACTTCAGTGTTGCACAAACGCAGGCCGGCGCATATGGCCCGCTCTTGCTGTATCTTGCGGCGGCGGCCGACATGCGCACCGCGACGCAACTGCCGCGCACAAATGTTTTTGTCGCCACGGTTTCGCCGGCGGTAATCAAAGGCAGTCTGCGCTTCTTCCAGATTGTGGAAAGCGATGGTGATATTGCGGAAATTTACTACGCCGGCATTGGCACGCCGCACATGGAAGGCCGCAGCGTCTTTATCACTGGCGCCGGCGTTGCGGATGCGTTGTATCTCAAGGTGACGGCGCCCGCCAAGCCGGCGATCGCCGACGGCCGCTTCCCGCTCGATTGGGTCAGTGCCGCGAACCTTAAGTCCATCAAGTGGCGTGGCCAGGTTGATGACATTCACATCTCGAATGTGCTCAAGACGGTCAAGATCAGTGCCGGTTCACTCGGTTTCACCTACGATCGCCGTGCGACCAGCCGGCATGGCTTGCAGGTCGGCGCCGAACTCAAAACGGTCACCGTACAGGCGAAGAAAGCCGGGGACGGCACGTACTATGGTGGCAGCGCGCTGGGCGCATTCAACGTCGGGCCGGATGCGCAGGCAAAGGGCTGGACGATGAAAATCTCCGGCATCTCCAACAAAGGGCTGACCGGCAATGTTTCCATCGTGACCATTGACCTGTGCAGTTACAAGCTCAAATCCTTGCTGACCAAGTTTGCCGACATTAGTGACACGCGCGTTGTCGTCACCAATGAGATAGGCATGCTGGCTGCCAGATCCGCCAACATCTATGCCAGCCATGTCGTTGCCCGCTTCTTGAAGACGATCACGGCGACGGCCAAGAAGGGCTATGCCAGCGGCCTCATTGCCGACAGCCAATTCTACAGCATTGGCGGCGACAAGAAGGGGATTGGCATCCGCACGATCAAAGCCTGTCAGTTGGTGGACGGGCAGGCAACCAGCAGTAACATTTGCCTGCGCAAGACCATTTTCGCGGCCGGCATCATCCCGCCGTTATGCACCAATAACCTGACCAGTACCTTCTCGATCAAGAAGCTCAAGCCGAAAACATCGCCGTTGCAAGGCGTTTTCTCGAGCCAGCGCGAATTTAATAATCCCCCGTTGCATCCCGCACCGGCGCCACCGAGCTACCTCAAGATCATCAACGGCGCCATGCCTTGACGGCCGTACACGGCACGGCGCTAGGCCGGCTAACGCCATGCCGCGCGCAGGGCGTCCACTGCCGGGAACGCCAATCTCCCGATTGGCGAAGTAGTTGAACCGGTTTGGCATCGCGAATAGCGGATCGTTTCATCCGCATGTTCTGTGCAGATGTTTTGCACGTGGATAATGCGTGCCCAATAGTGGATATTCAGCAGCGATCAAGCCGTTTAGTATGCGGCCTCGTTTCTGGTGCGCAACCGCAGCACATGGCGCAAATGCCGTTGGGCCGTGTTCGTCGCCCCGCGTTGCAGGGCAATCATGCTGCAATAGTAGTGGGCTTCGAGCACATGCGGATTAAGCGCCAAGGCTGTTTGCGCCGCGTGCCACGCGTGGGTCACGTCCGAATTCACGGGGCTTGGCGGCGCCGCAGCGTCAGCCAAGCCGCGCCGCACGCCGTCAGCACATAGCACCCCAGCGCCAGCGGTTCCGGCACAATGCCCGTGCCGGTCAGATAAATGTCGTTGGTGCCGCCATTGCCGAGGATGCGCGTGGCACAGCTTGTCGGGCCGAGCACGTCGGGCGCGAAGCGGAACCAATCCCAGCGATACGGCGGCAGCGACGAGGTCATGGCATACTGCATAAATGGCGGTATGGTCAGCGCCTCCACTTGCCAGACCAGCGTGCTGCTGCCGGCATTTTCAACCGTGAATTCGAGGTCGGTATACGAACCCAGCGCCACTTCGCCGAAATCAAAATAGGTCGGCGTCACACGCTGGATCGGGTACGGCGCAAACTCATACGCGCCCATGTCGACAATGCTTTCGAGAATGCGCGGCTTGTCATCAAGGTCGCTCGCGCCGGCCATCCAGGATTGATAGGCGCCCGTGTTACGGCACGGTGAGTTGGTCGTCAGCCGGAAATTCCACGGCGGGTATTGCAGTTGCGGGTCGCGATCCGTGCAGCCCAGCGCGCCGCCGCCAATGTTGTTCGTCGGCGTCGTGCAGCAATAGGTAATACTTGCGGCGTTTCCTTCACTGACCATATTGATGCGGCTGTTGCCGTACACAATCGAATTGCACATGACACTGCCGGCGGAAAATTCGATGCCGTTGTGCCCGCCCACATTCGTGACAATCGTGCAATTTTCGACCCGGCCACCTTCCATCAGAAAGACGCCATCCGAGGCCGCCTGCGCGCGATTGCCGGTCACCAAGCAGTTGCGCAGAATGCAACTTTGCGAAGGCTCAATGTCATAAATGTCAACCCCGCCGCCATAGACCAGGGCGACATTCGCGCGAATGTCACAGTTCACCATCAGGGCATTTTCATAGGCGGAAACCCCGCCGCCATTGTTCGTCGCCATATTGCCGCTCACCTGGCAACCGCTCAGCGTGCCGCCGTATGCAATGCGCACGCCGCCACCCAAATCACCGGCCAGATTGCCCGTGATCTGGCAGTTGGAGACGACACTGGCGCTTTGAAACATCACCCCGCCGCCATAGCTGGCGCGGTTGCCGCTGATCGCGCAACCATGGATCAGGCCGCCGGCACTGCTCAGGAACACCCCGCCGCCTTGGCCGCCGAACGGCGTCTGATTGGCATAAATAACGCCGCCCTCGATTTCGGCATCGCGGCACTCAACACCCGCGCCATATTGCGCGCGGTTGCCCGTGATCGTACACTGCACCACCCGACACCCGCCGAGGGCCAGCAGTCCGCCGCCGCTTATACTGCATTTGTTGCTGAGTATCAGGGTTTCAATAACTGAGCCGCCGTTGGCATATATCCCGCCGGCATACAGCAGCGTGGCGCACTGGCGGATCGTGCAATTGATGACACTGCCGCCGGCTTTGTAGACGCCCCCGCCGTAGTTTGCCGCATAACAGCCGACCACATCGCACTGCGCCAGCGTCCCGCCGATCATGTACACGCCGCCGCCCATAGTGCCGCTGATCACGCCATTGGTAATGGTGAAGCCCTGGACGGTTCCCTTGGGATGATGAATATTGACACACCGGCTCGTGCCCTGGCCATCCAGCACGGTGCCTGCCGCGCCATTGACGCTGCGCACCGTGATTTCATTGCTGACCGTGACGGGCGCGCCCAGCAAATACACGCCATTGGTCACGGCCACCTCTTCGGTCGCCGCCGCCGCGTTGATCGCGTCTTGAATGTTGGTCGCGGCCGTGGCCCAGGTGGCATACGGATATGCCGCGCCGGGATTCACCGGGCGCACATAATGGGTTGCCGCACACAGCACGCCACAGCCACTCAGCACCGCCACCAGTATTCGCGCGTTCATAATGATCCTTCAGTTGGTTGATTCGTCTGTGGTGCTAGTATAGCAGAGCACGCCGGCCGGCGTCAATGGGTGGCCGGCATTCTATGAAGACACAAAGACACAAAAACTTTCGTTGCGCGGGTTTTCCTCCAACATACTGTGAACCGCGATCGCTGATCGCTGATGAATCGCGAATATCGAACAAGGAATATCCAATGAGGAAAGAAAGACCAAAGAAAAGGATGAGGAACCGCGCATGACCGCAAAGGCACGCGAAGGGTTTTTATTAATTTGTTCGCCGCGAACAAATTATTGGGCATTCCTTGTTCTATATTTGATATTCCACTGCATTTCTCCTGAACCCTGAACTCCGGATTCCGGGGGGGGCTTGACAAACGCCGGCGGTTATGATATATTAGTAACTCGATTGGATAACTATTATATGAAACTGACCACCCGCAGTGAATATGCCCTGCTCGCCCTGGTGCACCTGGCCCGCCAGGCGGATGCCCGCGTGTTCGTCTCGGTCGAGACGATCGCGGCCGCCCAGCACATTCCGGCCAAGTTCCTCGAGCTGCTGATGCTGAGCCTCAAGCGCGCCACGATCGTGCGCAGCGCCAAGGGCCAGCATGGCGGCTTTGCCCTGGCCCGGCCGGCGGCGCGCGTCTCGCTGGCGGAAGTGGTGCGCCTCTTTGACGGCGCCCTGGCCCCGACCGAGTCGGCCAGCAAGCATTTTTATGAGCCGACCCCGATCGAGAAAGAGCGCCGCCTCCTGCGCGTCTTCAAGGGCATTCGCAACCAGATCGCGCGCACCCTCGAACACACCAGCCTGGCCGATGTTCTCTGAATTGTACGGATAGCGACACGTAACCATATAAGGATACCCATTGTATGATTGACACCATCTCCATCCTCGGCGGCCACGGCCGCGACGGCAACCGCGAACCGGTTGAGCGGATCGACTTCGCCATGGGCGACGTCGTCAGCATTGTCGGCCCGACCGGCTCGGGCAAGACGACCCTGATCAACGATCTCGAGTTGTTCGCCGACGGCAACACGCCGACCGGCCGCCGCATCCTGATCAACGGCGTCAAGCCGCCGCCCGAGTACCGCGACAATCCGGCCTACAATCCCATCGCGCTGATCACCCAGCACACCACCTTTCTCTCGGACTTGCCGGTCAAGGAGTTTCTCGAGACGCATGCGCGCATCCGCAGCAAGACTGATCGTGATGTGGCCAGCCTGCTCGACAACACGCTGGCGTTTGCCAATCAGCTCACCGGCGAACCGATTCACACCGATGCGCGCATGACCGAGCTCTCCGGCGGCCAGACGCGCGCCTTGCTGATTGCCGATGCCACGATCATCTGCGACACGCCGATCGTCCTGCTCGACGAAGTGGAAAACGCCGGCATCCACCGCACCCGCGCGCTCGAACTCCTGCGCGAATATCGCAAGATCTTCATCTTTGTCACGCACGATCCGCGCATCGCCCTGCTCTCCGACTTCCGCATTGTCATGAAGACCGGCATGGTCACCGACATTTTGCGGACGGACGAGCGCGAGCAACTGTATGCGCGCGAAGTCAGCAAACTTGATGACGCCCTCTGCATTTTGCGCGACAAAATCCGCAAGGGCGAACGTTTAACCGGCCACCTTTTGGAGGCATTCGCATGAAACTCGCTATTTGCGCCGGCCCGGCGACCACGGGCAAAACTTCCGTCCTGCGCCACATGATTCGCAAGCTGATCGATGCCAAGTATCGGCCGGCCTTCCTCAAGATTGACGTGCAATATGCCGAGGAAGACGTGCAGCTCGCCAAGGAATTCGGGATTCCTGCGCGCAAAGTGTATTCGGGCGAGCTGTGCCCCGACCACTGCAATGTGATGGTCCTCGGCGACGCCTTGGAATGGGCGCGCGTCACCAACTGCAATGTCCTGCTGGTCGAGACGGCCGGCTTGTGCCTGCGCTGCTCGCCGTATGTCGACGGCGGGCTCGGCATGGTCGTGCTCGAGGCGACCAGCGGCATGAACTTGCCGCTGAAGGTCGGCCCGATGCTGTCCTTGGCGGATGTCGCCGTGGTGACCAAGATTGACCGCGTCTCGCAGGCGGAGCGCGAAGTCTTTCGCGCCCGCATTCAGGATGTCGCGCCGAGCGTGCGCATCCGCGAAGTCAACGCCCTGTACGGCATCGGCATTGATCCGCTGGTGACGATGCTGTATGACGCGCCGGACGCGCACGACGACATGGAGCTGCGCGGCAACCCGCCGGTCGGCACCTGCACGATTTGCGTCGGCAAGAAGAACATTGGCTGGCGCGAACATTTCGGCGTCGTCCGCAGTTTGGAAACCGACCTCTTCTACCAAGGCGAATAATGCGCCGCGTCTACTTGGATAATGCCGCGACGACCCCGCTCGATCCGCGCGTCCTCGCCGCCATGTTGCCGTATCTGCAGACCCAGTTCGGCAACGCGTCGAGCATGCACATCTTTGGGCGCGAAGCGCGTGCGGCGCTGGATCACGCCCGCGCCACGTTGGCGCAGTGCATCGGCGCGGCACCGGAGGAGATCATCTTCACCGCCAGCGGCACCGAGTCCAACAACCTGGCGCTGAAGGGCGTCGCCTTTGCCAATGCCGCGCGCGGCCGGCATATCATCACCAGCGCGATCGAGCATGACTGCGTCCTGGGCTCGTGCGCCTGGCTGGCCACCCAAGGGTTTGAGATTACGATCCTGCCGGTGGATCATTTCGGCGGTGTCGATGTCGGCGAGCTGGCCGACACGATCCGGCCCGACACGATCCTGGTCTCGATCATGCATGCCAACAACGAGGTTGGGACGATCCAGCCGTTGGATGCCCTGGCCGCGGTGTGCCGCGCGCGCGGCGTGTATCTGCACGCGGATGCCTGCCAATCCTTTGGCAAGACGCCGCTGGACGTGCGCCGGCAGCCGGTGGATTTGCTCACGCTCAACGCCCACAAAATCTACGGGCCGAAAGGCGTGGGCGCATTGTACATTCGCAGCGGCGTGCGGATCGAGGCCATGCAGCATGGCGGCGGGCACGAGCGCGGCCTGCGCTCCGCCACCGAAAATGTCGCCGGCATCGTTGGTTTTGCCACCGCGGCGGCATTGTGCGGCCAGCTCTATGACGAGGAAATCCCGCGCCTGCAGCAATGGCGCGACGAGCTGATTGACTTCATTCTGCGCACCATACCCGGCGCGCAACTGCATGGGCACCCGGCCCAACGCCTGCCCAACAACATCAACGTCGCGTTCGCCGGCCGCGAGGGCGAGGGTATTCGGCTCTTGCTGGCGCTGGACGAGCTGGGCTTTGCCGTCTCGTCCGGCTCGGCCTGCAGCGCGCATGGCGGCGATAATCCCTCCTCGCATGTCTTGACCGCGATGGGCCTCAATCCCGTCCAGGCGCGCGGCGCCTTGCGCGTCACGCCCGGCCGCATGACCACGCATGCCGAGCTGGACGACTTCCGCGCCGCGCTGCCGTCGGTTATTCAACAATTGCCTTCCATTAACTCGTTTGCTTAAGGAACCAACATGCCATCACCAATCACTGCCATTGAACTACCCGGCCTGAACTGCGGCGCGTGCGGCGCCAAGACTTGTGACGAATTTGCCGTCACGCTGCAAACCCGGCCGGAACTGCTGAAACGCTGCATTCATTTGAGCGACGCCACGGCCACGCCCAACGCCGGGCCCGCGCTTGCCGCGAAAGCGCCGCCCGCCGCTGCTGTGGAAACGACGCCGGACGCCGCGCACAGTTGCGCCGCCTGCGGCAGCTGCGCCCCCAAGAAATCGCGCCAGAAATGGGTTGACTCACTCGGCCGTGAATTCGACTTCGTCCTGGATCTGTTTCCCAACGAACCCGGGCCGCGCGAGACCATCAAGCTGCACAATCCGATGCTGACCCGCGAAATGAACATCCAGGTGGGTGACACGCTGATCGGCCGCCCGCTGGGCATGTCGTGCGGCTGCCCGATCACGCATTGCGGCGTGGCGACCCAGGTGGATCCGCGCACCGGCGTCATCGTCTGGTGCGTCACCGGCCCGTTGAACCCGCGCCAGAAGGGCTTCAAAGACCTTGGCTATTATTCGGCCGAGGCGTATGAAGGCCTGATCACCGAGACGCGCGCCGAGCTGAAAGTCGGCATGCGCTATTGGTTTATGCCGCACAAATGCATGCTGCAATGGCGCCACAGCGGTTTGATCAATTTTCTCAACAAGGTGCCCAAGAGCGGCGTCTATCAAGTGCGGCTGGAAGGCCTGCTGATCGGCTGACGCAGAAAACGAATGATGAGTGATGAATGATGAGTGTCCAGCATGCTGCATGTAACACTTTATATGATTCTTCATCACTCATCATTTCTGCAGCGGTCGTAGGGGTCTCTGCAGGTGCGAGGCAAGGGCAGAACGGGGACAGGTGTAAAGCAGTGACATTATAGTGACATTGCGCGAGTAGACAAGCGGAGAGAAATTGGAGAGATGGAAGGCCTATGCATTCGCATTCCCGGTCACCATCCCCGTCTGCCGGCTGTGCGCCCGCAGGATGTTTTCAATCGAGATATCTTCGTCCAAGAGCGGCCAATGCACGCCCAATCCGCCGCCAATCCGCCGCCACGTCGCGCGCCGCGGCCACGGTCACACTGATTATCATTAGTTTTTTCATGTGCCTCTATATGGCATATCGTGGCACTCCCGTCAAGGGAAGCCGCGGCGTGGAGGTTGCTGCCGCTTTGCAGAAGTTTTCGGTGTGCGGCTTTCAGTTTTCAGTGGCAGAGACTGCCGCGCCGCCGCACCGCCGCACCGATCATCCCGCCGCTGGCGCATGCGCGTCAACTTAAGCGGCTGGAAGCCGCTTCTACGACAGATGAACTCGCTAAGTTGACGCGCATGCGCCGCTGGCGGGACTCCAAGCAGCCGATCACAAGTATTGCTGTTGCCCTCGCGCAGCGGCTGCGAATGTTGTATAATCGTGACATGAACAACCATCGATATCTTCCACTCGTCGTATTGGTATTGTGTCTCCTGCCGCTCCGGCCGATGGCTGTGGCACCCACCCAATTGCCGACGTGGGGCCAAGAGCCGCTTGAAACCCAAAGCGCGACGCGCGCGGCCATCTGCCTGAATGGTCTCTGGAAATTCATGCCGGCCAGCGCGCCGGCCGCCAGCGTGCCCGATAACGACTGGGGCTGGATTCGCGTGCCCGGCTCGTGGTGTGGCAGCGGCTGGCCACCCGTGCTGGCAACAGTACAGCAGCCGGGCAGCGGCCCGCAGTGGCGCGACTTCTCGGGCGCGCGCAGCGCGGGCATGCAGACGTATCGGGTCTGGTACGAACGCCCGCTGGCCATTCCCGCCGCATGGGCCGGGCGCGCCATCCTGGTGGACTTTGCGCGCGTCGGCACGGATGCCAAGGTGTTCATCAACGACCAGGAATGCGGTGCCGTCAGCTGGCCGCGCGGCACGGTCGACATCACCCGGTGGGTCACGCCGGGCAGTCCGGCGACGCTGCGCCTGCTGGTTGCCGCCGTGCCCGAGTACGGCGATGTGACCGTGTACATGGGCACGGCCGTCGAGCAAGTCAGCACAACCAAGGCGGAGGTGCGTGCGCGCGGCCTGATCGGCGATGTGCTGCTGGTCGCGCGCCCGCGCGGCGCGCACATCACGGATGTCTTTGTGCAGCCATCGGTGCGCCGCAAACAACTAACCCTGACCGTCGAAATTGCCGATGTGGCGCAAGCAGGCATGGTGCAGATGCAGCCGCGGATTTACAACCCGGACGGCACGCTGGCCAAGGAGCTGCCGGCGGTGCAGGTACTGCTTTCGAATGTGCCGCTGCAAGAGGTGACCTTCAGTTGGCCGTGGCTGGCACCGCGCCTGTGGGAGTATTGCGATCCGCATTTGTACACACTGCAATTGCAGGTGCGCGGCGCCGGCATGGCGGATGACTATCCCCAGCAATTTGGTTTTCGCGAAGTGTGGCTGGCGGGCAAGCACTTTTACTTGAACGGCAAAGAATTCCGCTGGCGGCCGATGCTCGGCGATGATTGCCTCGGGAACCGCGCGAACATCGCGGCCTTGATTGATGAGGCGCGCGAGGCCGGCTTCAATATCATGGAACTGTGGCCGAACGACACGTCGTTGCGCGGCGAACAGGAATATCAGGAACAAGCCCTGGCGGTGGCTGACGCAAAGGGCTGGCCGGTGATGGCGCGCGCGGCGAGTCTCAACCGCTGGATGGGCGCGGACTGGGAGAAGCCAGAAGTCAAGGCCCGCTGGCGGCGCGCGATGCAGGCTGAGCTGCGCCGCGTGCGCAATCA
>JAPLST010000378.1:0-16903 GCA_026398485.1 bacterium | reverse complement strand
TCTGGGCCAGCAGCGGCAATTTCTTCGGCGATGCCCAGGATCAAAATCCGGTCGTCGTCGGCCGCACGAATTGGATCAGCGATGCCATCTGGAACCGGCGCGCGCGCCAGGGCCTTGAAGGCCTGGCGATGATCAAGGCGTGTGATCCAACCCGCCCAGTCTTCACGCACCAAGGCGCGTATGTCGGCGACCTGCAGACCTGCAATAATTATCTGGACCTGATTCCGCTACAAGAGCGCGAAGAATGGCTCAGCGCCTGGCGCACCAACGGCGCCATGCCGTTCTGCAGCATTGAATTTGGCGTGCCGGTGAATCTCTCGCTGCACCGCGGCCGCAACACCCATTTTGGAGCTGACACGAGCGAATGCCTGATGAGCGAGTTCTGCGCGATTTATTTTGGCGAGCGCGCCTATCAACTCGAGCCGGCGGCATATCGCGAGGGCATCCGCGCCGCGTACGAAGGCGGGCAGAAATATGGCTTCCGCAAATTGATGATCTACGGCATGGAGCCGTTTGATTCCCTGGTGGATTTGTTCCAGGTCAACACGTGGCGCAGTTGGCGCACGCTGGGCACAACCGCCGGCATGATCCCTTGGTCGCATGCGTACAGCTGCGTGGCACGTTTGTGCCACAGCGCCGCGACCGCGCGTCGGCCGTCACGCGGCGCGGCGCGAGCTTGCAGCGCGTCAACAGCGACACGCTGGCATGGCTGGCCGGTTCCGCGGCGTGCCTGACCGAAAAAGACCATCATTATTTCAGCGGCGCCCAGGTTGAGAAACACATTGTCATCATCAATGACAGTCGCGTGACGCTGCCGTTTACGGCCGAATATACGGTCACGCTGGGCGGCCAGACGGTGGCATCCGACAGCCTGCGCGGGCGGGCCGAGCCGTGCCGCCATGTGCTGCTGCCAGTCACGTTTGCCGCGCCGCCGGTCGCCGGCATGACCACCGGCACAATCACGTTGTGCGCGACCATCGGCACCAATATTCATCGGGATGTGTTCGCGTTTCGCGTGTACCCGCCGCCACCCGCGTTCAAGGTCACCGTGCCGCGCGTGCTACTGTTTGATCCGGTGGGTGACACGCGCGCACTGCTAACCAGCTATGGCGTGCCGTATGCCGACGTGATCAGCGCGGATGTGGCCGAGATCGCGACACTGCCGCTCCAGCACGTGCTCATCATTGGCCGGCATGCCTTGGATGCCACCAATGTCACGCCCCCGCTGGTCGGGCGCTTTGTGGCGAATGGCGGGCGCGTGTTGATGTTTGCGCAGTCGCCGGCGTGGTTCCGTCGCACACTCGGCGTGCGCGTCGCGCAACATGTGGCGCGGCGCATGTGGCCGGTCAGCACCATGACGAATCATCCGCTGGTCGCCGGCTTGGATGGCGAGGATTTCCGCGACTGGCGCGGCGCCGGCTCATTGGTCGAACCGTATCCTGATTATTTCACCACGCCGGAACCGCCCTGGCCCGGCCAGCCGCAAACGCCCGCCTATGGCTGGCATTGGGGCAATCGCGGCAGCGTCGCCAGCGCCGCCATCGAATTGCCGCATCAGGCCGGCTGGACTCCCATGCTGCACGGCGAATTCGACATGGCCTTCTCACCGCTGCTGGAATTGCAGTACGGCAGCGGCGTGTGGCTGCTCTGCACCCTCGATCTGGAAGGCCGCACCGCCATCGAGCCGGTGGCCGACCTGCTGGTGCGGCGCCTGCTTGACTACATCTGCTCCGCCACGTTCCCACCACGCACCCGCCCGACCACCTACCTCGGCGCGCCCGACGGCGAACGCCTGCTCACGCAAATGGGCCTCGAGTATCAACGCGGCACCCAGATGCCGCGCGAACCCGGCCTGCTGATTGTCGGCATGGGTGCGTCCGTTACTGAAGACGATATCACCGCCTTTCTCGCGCGCGGCGGCAACGTCTTTTACCTTGCGCGCGCCGGCGGCCTGATGCCGTTTGGCCTGCGCACCGAGTGCCGCACCATGAACGGCGCGCTGGGCGCGCCCGCATGGCCGGAAGCGCGCGGGCTCTCGGCCTCGGACTTGCGTGTGCGCGTCGATGTGCCCATGACCACGCTGGCCGGCGGCAACAAGGTTGAGATCGCCGCCAATGGCCTGCTGGCGCGCGCGCAGCGGGGTGCGGGGGTCGCCATCCTCATGCAAGTGCAACCTTTCTTTTTTGATGCGGAGAAAGAAACCTATCTGCGCTACAGCCAGTGGCGCGCAACCCGCGCCATTGCCCAAGTGCTCGCCAATCTCGGCGCAGCCTTCCGCGCCGATCACAAGACCTTTGCCTGGGGCGCTTCGGCGGCCAGTATTCCAATTGCCGGCATTTGGAAGTGTGCCGTCGAAACGCGGCTGCCCAGCGCGCCGGATCCCGCCAAACCGCACAAAGACCCGGGCAACAAAGGCGAGGCCATGGGCTGGGCTGCGCCCGAATTTGACCACAGCAAGTGGCTTGACGCGCACGTGCCCGGCACGCTGGAAGAAGGCGCCGGCCAATTCGACGGCGCCGGCTGGTTCCGCAAGAATGTCGTCGTGCCCGCCGCCATTGCCGGCAAGAAACTGCTGCTGTCACTCGGGCCTGTGGATGACTTTGACACCACCTTTTTCAATGGCGAGCAGATTGGCGCCACGGGCATTGAAACGCCCGGCTACTGGGAGCATCACCGGCTGTATGAAGTGCCGCTCGCACTGGTCAAGGCCGGTACCAATGTGATCGCCGTGCGCGTCTGGGATCGCTATGGCGAGGGCGGCATCACCGGTGAGCCGCAACAAATGGCGCTCAAGGCCGAGGACGACAGTTGGTCGCTGCCGCTCGCCGGCGAATGGCTTTTCAAAGCCGAACGTCTCCTGCCGGCGGCCCAAACGCCGGAGCAGGCCCATGAGGATCCTGGCATTGCGCCCTTCGCGCGCACTTGGCCGTCGCCCACCCTGGCCACCACCGATTGGCAACCGATGACCTTGCCGATTGCCTGGGAAAAAGGCATGTTCACCCACGACGGCGCAGTCTGGTTTCGCCACCCCATCGTCGTGCCCGCCAGCATGACCGGCCAAGTCCTTAATATTTACCTTGACAAAATTGACGATCTGGATGCCACCTATTTCAACGGCAAATGCATTGGTGAAACGACCGTGACTATGGCCAACGGCGATATGCTCCGGCGCGAGTATCAGATCCCCGCCGCGCTGGCGTACGTCGGCACCAACATGCTGGCCATCCGCGTCTTCGACCAGCAGGGCGTCTGCGGCTTTCATGGCAACGAGCAGGAACTGCGCGTGTATGCGCCGCGCAATCCGGCCTCCGTCTCGTTCTATTATCCCGGCTACCGCAGCGATTTTGCCTATGGCGACGATCCCTACCGCTACTACCGCTGGTGAGTTGCGGTTCAGCAGTTTAGGGTTCAGGGTTCAGGGTTCAGGGTTCAGGGTTCAGGGTTCGGGGTTCAGGGTTCGGGGTTCAGGGTTCGGGGTTCGAGGTTCGAGGTTCGGGGTTCAGGTCTTTATTTCGTACTTCTTCAATCGTTGATCGTCAATCTTCAATCGCAGTGATTGATCCCGCCGATGGCGGAACTCCAAGCAGCGAGTGATGAATAAGGATTGTAGAAGGATAAAGTGCGACAGGGGAACGGGTAGGTGCCGCCGGAATGTGGCCGCGGGGCACGCCGCGGATGCTGCCGCTGCACCATCCTTCCAGTTCCGGCAGCCGTGGCCGCGGCACTCGCCGTGGATGCTGCCGCAGACCAAGCCGCCTGTCTGCCGTGTCCGGCACAGGCAGGTGCGGCTTGGCCACCGCTCAATATTCAGTGAAGAAGCAGAGGCAGCCGTCCAAGCCGTGCGGCTTGGCCACATCAGCAACCGGGTTTCAGCTTTCGGCCTGAATCCCGCCGTTGGCGGGACTCCAAGCAGCCCTGAACCCCGAACCCTGAATCCTCATTCCGCTTCGGTCGCCAGAATCGTGCGCATCGCCGGATGCGCCAGCGCCCGGTTGACTTCCAGCAATTCCGGATAACTGAACGCGTCGATGATCGCCGGCTTGAGATCAACCGTGCGGACGATCTCGACAATATTCGAGTGCTGCACCGTGCTGAACACGATCTTCCCGCCCATCGGCGCCCGCCACGTCAATGATTGCGGCGCCAGTTGCACCTCGCAAAATGCCGGCGGCAGGACGACGGTGTAGCGCGTGGTCTGGCGCTGCGGGCTGCCCCAATAGAGCGGATTCTCCCGCGTGTCGCTGCGCACACCCGGCACACTCGCGCCGCCATCCGGCAACGTGGCATAGATGAACGCGCCGTCACGCACGGCATAGCGCGCCGCCTGCACCGTGAACTTTTCAAGGCCGGGATAGGTCGCATAGTCGGTCATCAGGGGTGTGGCTGCCCGCGCGGCTTGTGAAATGGCGGCCACCATTTCAAGATACAGCCGGCGGCGCTCCTCGGGCGGCAATTCCGCAAAACGCTGATGAAAGCGCCCGTACGCCGTGCCGCGGAAGCGCTGCGTGCGTGCAATCATCGCATTGCCCTGCGCATCCAGCCGCACTGTGTAGCGCAACTCGGCCTTGTCGCGCGCGGCCGGCAAGGCGGCAATCTCCACCAGCGCGCCGCTCGGCAACGCCAGGCCATACCGCCCGTCATGCACGGTCGCGCCGAGAATGTCGTACTGGTCCGTGTCGTTCAAGTAGATCGCTTGTTTGTCCAGCGTGACGCGCACCAGCACATCATTGAAGGTGCTGCGCTGCGGGCACAGCAAGGCGGGGTTCTGGATGCCTTTCAGGATGGGCTCCCACGAGGCCAGCACAAATTCGGGGGTCACGCCGACGGCTTTCAGCATCGTGAAATACAGCACGGCGCGGTCACTGTTGTTGCCGTACCCATCACGCAGCGTGCGATCCGCCGGCGTGACACAGGTCAAGGGCAGCTCGACCAGCGACGGCCCGGCCAGCCGGATGTTTTTCTCGATCCAGTCCCGCAGGATGGTCACGCGCGCGGCCGGCGCATTGGTTGCGCCGCACAGTGCCCGTGCCCGCGCACTCGCCTGGTCTTGCTGTTCGGTCGCAAACACCAATGCGGCTTGGACCACATTCGCATATTCCTGCCAGCGCCCGCCCGAGACCATGATGCCCTCGATGAAACTCCACCAGGGCGGCAGATCATCCTCTTCTTTCAAGGCCGTTTGCCGGGTCGTCTGCCATGTGTACGTCAGCGACTCGCCTTGGTCACTGACCTGGCACGCCGGCGCGCCGGCGCAGGTGTTGGTAATGTTCAGCGCCATGTCGCGCGGGACGACCAGCTGCACAATTTGACTTTCGACGGGTTCAAAGCCGCGAAAGGCCTCGCTGAACGACCAGAACGGCCGCCCGCTCAGCACCCGCCGCGTGCGATAGGCAACGGTGCAGCCAATGTCGACTGCCGGCAGATTCGCCACCAGCGTCTTGCTGGCCGGATAGCGCGGCGCGCTGGCCACCCAACTGGCGTCCATGATGTTCTGCTCGTTGGGCGCGATTGCTTTTTCGACGCCGCCGGTCGTAATCGTGACGGCCTGCTCAAGGGTGACGGCATCCCAGACGGGATTATAGCCTACGGTCACTTCGGCATTGCTCTTTTTGCCATTGTAGGTCAGGATCTTCTTGCGGATGCTGGTGGTCACGACCATCTGCGTCAGCGCGCGCAGATCGTAGACCGTGGTGTCCTCGAGCAGATCCACGTCCGCATCGCGGTCGCGCGCGGCCGGCGCAAAGATGGCGCGCTTGCGCCGGTCAAACTCGATGGTCTTCAGGGCCGCTTTCAAGGCGGCATACTCGGGCGGGGTGAACTCGACGTTGCGCACCTGGAAGTCGCTCGTCCCGCGCAGCACGCCATTGCTCATCTGCATCCCGATCTGCCACAAGAGATTCGAACTGTCCAGCGTCTCATAATGCGGCAGCGTCAAGGGTGCGCCGACGGCATCGCCCACCTGCAGGGTGAACTGCTCGCGCACGCCGCACGCAAACTTGGTGACCAGCGGATATTTGCGTGTTTCCAGCCCGGTCTGGCCGATCACCATGTTGACCATGCCGAAGGCCGAGCCGACCCACAGCGGCGGCAGCAGCGCCGCCCGCGCGCCCTCAACCAGCACGCCTTTGGCCGAATAGTTCAGGCGCACCTGCAAATTCGTGGTCGTGTCCATCATATTCGCCGGCGCCACGGTCAATTGATCCAAGGTGGCGCCGGGCGCGATGCGCTTGACAATGCCTTCAAACACGCGCCGGCGTTCATCTTCTTTCAGGCGCGAGAAATAACCGCGATAGGCATTGTCGTTGATGCCGTTGAACTGCAAGGTTGCTTCCGCGCGCAGGTCGCCGTCACGGTTCAGTTGCGCCCGGGTGTTGATCTCCAGCATGTTTTCCGTGGCCGGAATGATCGGCGACACGCGCAGGCCCTCGCCCGCCGGCTTGGCCACCAAGTAGCTGCAATTGCACAAATAACTCGGCAGCAATTCGCGCGTGTTCTCGTCGGTCGGATCCATCAGGGTGTAACTGCCGTCCGCTTCTTCAACCGCCACAATGGCATGGTTGAAATACGGCTGCGGCACTTCCGCATCCTTCTTTGGCCCGGCATACATCAGCACGGGATAGGCCTTGAAGCCGGCAATCCGCAGCAACGCCACCAGCAATGCCGCCTTGTCGCGGCAGACGCCGTATTTGTTGTTGAACGTGATCGAGACATCGTGCGGTTCATAGCCCGGTGCTTCGGTTTCGGTGGTGATGCCCATGTAGCGGATTTTCTGGGAGACATAATGGAAGATCGCTTCCATGCGCGCGCGCGGCGTCGCCAGCCCGGCGGTCAGTTCCGCCACGAAATTCGTCATGGCGGGCGTCGTTGCCCGCAGGCGCGGCTCGCATAATTCGTCATACCAGCGCGAGACCGTCTGCCAGTCCGGAATCGTGCTCAGCAGCAGGCGCTGCACCACCGTGTGCATCGCCGGCATGCCCGGCTCCGGGAACATCTGCGGCACATTGCGCGCCTCCCAGGCATAATAATTCGTCGGGCCGCTGGTCGTCTGGGTGAAGTGCACCGTGTTGGACACCGGCGCTTTCACCAGCGTGTGCTGCAAGGGCAGCCCGGCCGGCCCGGTCACTTCCTGCCGCGCCTGCACGATCGGCGCATTATACTCGAAAATCGAATAATCACTCCAGGTGCCCGGCATGCGCGGCTTGTGATCCACGCGCTGAATGGCGTAGACCAGCAGATCCCCGATCTCCAGTTCGGGAATGCCGACCTGCAACGATTTGCTGTTGGGGTCATAAATGTTCATGCCCATTTGCGAATCATCCACCATTTCACGGCTCTGGCCGGCAACGTCCACGCGCACGACGGCGCCATTCGGTTTGATGACCTCGACGCGCTCGACCAGCGCCGAGCCATACGCAACATTATAACTCAAGGACACCGTGCGGTTCTCGCGCTTGCCTTTCTCGGTCAGGATCTTGACGCAGGTCTCGCCCCAGGTGCGCGCGGCGCCGTTGGTCGCATAGTCCGTGCGGGTCAGGTCGTCGACGACCACCGAATCCGCGTCGGGATATGCCGCGCGCGTCACGCCCGCCGCCGCATTGGTCATGGCGGTGTAGTCAAAGCACAGGCCCAGGTTCATCACGCCGGCGGCCAGCATCACAAGGATTGTTTTCATAGTCTTCAGTGGTTGGGTTCAGGGTTCAGGAAATAAGAATATCGAATATCGAACAAGGAATGACCAATAATGAAGTTCTGCACAGATACTTCAATGTTCAATGTTCAATGTCGCCAGTATGCTTGCCACATTGCGCTGAGTCGCGCCGTGCTGGCTGCGGATGAACGCTTGCCCGCGCTGCACCATGGCGCGCGCCGCAGCCGGGTCGCGCCCCACGTCCAGAATGGCGGCGGCCAGTTCGCCGGCCGAACGCACCAGGCGCGCGCCCCCGTGCTCCAGCAAGACATCCGCCATGCCGCGGAAATTCGCCGTGTGCGGGCCGTACATCGTCGGCACGCCCAGCGCGATCGGCTCAATCATGTTTTGCCCGCCGCCCGGCGCACACAAACTCTTGCCGACAAAGACGGCTTGGGCGATCGTATAAAAGCGTTTCAATTCGCCAATCGTATCGACAATAAAAATCTCGCGTGCGGGATCGGCAAAGCGCGCGCCCTGGCTGCGCTGCCGCGGCACGTAGCCGCGCTGCGCGACCAGCCGGGCCAGCTCCGGCCCGCGCTCGGGATGGCGCGGCACAATGATCAACGCCGTCTGCGGCGCCTGCGCGCGCACCTGTTCCAGCACATCAATCATCAAGGCGTCTTCCGCGCCGGTCTTGTCCAATGCCGCGCCGAGGAAGACTGGCACGTTGGCGGGTAAACCGAGTTCGGTGCGCAGGGTCGCATCCGGCGCGGGCGTGTCCACCAGCCGCGCCGCGTCAAACTTGATGTTGCCGGTCACGGCCACCCGCGCGGGCGGCGCGCCCAGCGCCCGCAGCCGCGCCGCGTCGTGCCCGGTCTGCATGTTGCACTGCGCAAAGCGGCCCAGCACATCGCGCATGAACGGCCGCGCCAGGCGATAGCGGTCAAACGATTTCTGGGATATGCGCCCGTTGGCCAGCACGCAGGGAATCCCGCGGCGCGCCAGGGCATACAGAAAATTCGGCCAGATCTCGGTCTCGACAATCACCGCCGCGCGCGGCCGCACGCGCGCCACCATCCGGTCCATCACCGGCCAGAATTCAAGCGGGAAGTAGATCAACACATCTGCGGGTGTCAAACGCCGCTGCGCAACTTCGTAGCCCGTCATGGTCGTGACGCTGACCACGAACTGCATGTCCGGGCAGTGCGGGCGCAATTGCTCGATCAAGGTGGCGGCCAGATTAAACTCGCCGACCGAGACGGCGTGAACCCAGATGCCCTGCCCGGGCCGCAGGCGCGCTTGGTCGTGCGCCGGCAGCCAGCCCGCCCGGCGCGCCAAACTACAGCGATACTTGCGCCGGCACAGCATGTACGGCAGCCACGCTGGCAGGGCTGCCAGCCCCAGCGGATTGCCAATCAGATTATATGTCCAAGCGTAAATGCTCATGCAGGTATCAGGACGTCAATTGTACCAGAAATACCGGTTTGATGCGCACGGATTTGGATTTGCGCCATGCCGCACGTCGCGCGCGCCAATGTCCAAGTCAAATGTCGAATAGATACGGCAGTGCCCGCTCAGTGCGAACAATGCGTGTGGCCGCAACAGCTGTGGGCATGCTTGCGCCGCAGCAGCCATGGCCGCAACAGTGCGTAGCCCAGCACGCCGCACAGCGCAATGGTCGCACTGATCTCAAGCCAGCCCGGCGTGTCCCACGCGCACTGCACCTGACCGTAGCCGCGCGTCTGCAGCACGCTTAGAATCAGGTTCAGCACGCCGCCGCTCACCAAGGCCGTAATCGCCACGCTGGCCAGATAAATCATGGTGGTGCGAACTCCCATGAGCTTCCAGACCGCCGCAACGGTGGCCGCGTTGGTGCCCGAACCGGCAATCAGAAACACCAGTGCGGCACCCGGCGAGAGGCCTTTCTGGATCAAGGCCACGGCGATCGGCACCGACGCGGTCGAGCAGACATACATCGGAATGCCGACCGCCAGCATGACCAGCATCGGCACGATGCCCGTCCCCAGCCCGCTGACAAAAAAATCATCCGGGGTCAAGGCGGCAATGACGCCGGCAATCATCAAGCCGATCAGCAACGGCCGGGCCAGGTCGCGCGGCAGGGTGATGAAGGCGAAACGCACGGCCCGCACGAGCCGATGACTGCCGTCGTGCGCACAGCATTCATCGGTGCAGGCGGCGGCCGTGCCGGTGCCCGCTTTGCCCTCGACCAAGGCGACCGCGCCGCCGCCCAGCACGCCGGCGATCAAGGCCGCCAGCGGCCGCACAATCCCAAACACCGGGCCGAGCATGCCGTACGTCACCACAATGCTGTCCACGCCCGTCTCCGGTGTGGACAACAGGAAAGCCGTCGCCGCACCGCGGCTCGCGCCGTGCTTCAGCAGCGACACCGTCACCGGAATCACACTGCATGAGCACAATGGCAGCGGCACGCCGAACAGCGCCGCCTTGATCACCGGCCACAGCCCGTGCCCGCCCAAGTGCCGCCGCACCTGGCCCGGCGAGACCAGCACCGAGATAATGCCCGCGGCCGCAAAACCAAAGAGCAGGTACGGGGACATCTCGGTCAAGGTCACCAGAAACTCCCGTCCGGCGGTTGCCAGATATTCAAGAATCTTCGTCATAGGGTCCATTCAGGTTAAGATATACTATTATACCATAAATTCTTTCGCCGCGAAAGTATTTATGGTATAATGCCCGCATGAACACGAAGCCGCTGCGCTGCGCCGTCGTCACCAACTTCTGCCCGTTCTACCGGGTCAAGCTCTTTCGCCTGTTGGCCGGACGCATCGGCGCGCGCTTCCTATTCTTCTCCGACGCCGCCGAGAAAAACTGGGAGGCGCGCAACCCGCGCGGCGGCGCCGACCTGCCCGTCATCCCGCTCGGCGCCGGTTCACACGCAGCCTGGCGCGTCATGCTGCGCCTTGCCCGCGTGCTCTGGCGCGAGCCGTGGGATGTTTATATTCAGGGCATCAGCGGCCGGTTTGTTGTCCCGCTCACCTATTGCATCGCGCGCCTGCGCCGCCGGCCCATCATCATCTGGACCGGCTTCTGGTTTCACCCGCGCACCTTGTTTCATCGCCTGACGTTCCCGCTCGTGCGCCATATCTATCGCCATGCCGACGCGCTGGTCGCCTATGGCACGCATGTCCGCGACTATCTGATCGCGCTGGGCGTCGCACCCGAGAAAATCTTCATCGCCTGGAACACGGCCGATAATGACCTGTACAACAAACCGGTCGCGGCGGAAGAACTGGCCGCATTGCGGCGCACGCTCGGCTTGGCGCACGAGCGCGTGCTGCTGTTCGTCGGCCGGCTCGACCAGGAAAAAGGGATTGACGTCATGCTCGCGGCCATGCGCCAACTGCGTGACAACCCCGCGCTCACCCTGCTGATCATCGGCCGCGGGCCGCTGCGCGAAGCGTTGCGCACCGAATGCAAACAACATGGTTTGGCGTGGGTGCATTTTCTCGATTATGTGCCCAATGCCGAGCTTTATACATATTATGCGCTGGCCGATGCACTGATTGTGCCGTCGGTCACGACGCGCGTCTTCAAAGAGCCGTGGGGCTTGATTGTCAATGAAGCCATGAACCAGGGCTGCGTCGTGATTGCCTCCGACGCCGTGGGCGCCGCGCACGGCGGCTTGCTCGACGACGAGTACAACGGCCTGGTCGTGCCGGAGCGCGACCCGGCCGCGCTGGCCGCCGCCGTGCAGCGCGTTGTGGGCGACGCCGCCCTGCGCGCACGCCTGTCGGCCAACGCCCGCGCCACCATGCAAACATGGACGTATGAGCGCATGGCCCAAGGTTTCTGCGACGCCGTCACCTATGTCACCCGTCACCACCTTACCCAGGAACAACAATGAAGTTTCGCACTTTGCAGCAGCAACGCCGCCGCGTCTGGACGCTCGACAATGGTTGTGTCACCCTCGGCATGCTGGCCGGCGGCGGGCATATTTGCACGCTCCTGCACAAGGATGTGCCCGGCCTTAATCCGTTGTGGACGCCGCACTGGCCGCAGATCGAGCCGTGGCAGTACACCAAGAAAAACGCGGCGCAGTTCGGCAATTCGCGCCTGCTGGCCGGCATTGCCGGCCACAATCCCTGCCTGGCTGGCTTCGGCGAGCCGTCAACGGAAGAAAAGCAGGCCGACCTTGATTGCCATTATGAGGCGCCGGTCGCGCGCTGGCACTTGCTCTCGCAGCAGGTCGGGCCGCAAACCGCCGGGTTCACCACGCTGACCGTGCTGCCCGTCGCGCAGATGTGCTTGGCGCGCACGATCAGCACGCGCCGCGGCAGCGCCCTGCTGCATGTCAAGGAAACCCTCGCGAATCTCGCGCGCCATGACATGCCGTTCACGATGTGCCAGCATGTGTCGTTCGGCGCGCCGTTCCTCGAAAAAGGCGTCACGCTGTTTGACATGCCGGCCACGAAGGGGCACACGTTTCCAGACGCGTTTGGCCGCGTGCAACGCCTGCAGCGCGACACGGCGTTCACCTGGCCGAACGGGCCCGGCGTCAAAGGCCCCGTGGATTTGCGCATGATCGCCAAGCAGCAGCGCGTGTCGTCGGATTTCACCACCCAGTTGATGGATCCGCGCCAGGAGTATGCCTGGTTCAGCGCGGTGCATCCGGCGCGCGGCCTGCTGCTGGCCTATGTCTGGCGCCGCGCCGATTATCCCTGGATTGGCAACTGGGAGGAGAATTTCTGCCGGCTGCAACTGCCGTGGGCCGGCAAAGAGCTGGTGCGCGGCATGGAATTCGCCAACACGCCCTTCCCGACCAGCGTGCGCAATGCCGTCGACCGCGGCACGTTTCACGGCGAACGCACCTATCGCTGGCTGCCCGCGCGCGGTACGCTGACGTTCGAGTACTGGATCGTGCTGCAGCCCGTCACGCCTGATTGCCGTGGCGTGCGCACAATCACGATGAACGGCGGCGCACCGATCCTGCAACTGAAAACCGAAAACTGAAAACCGAAAATCTGGAGTATACCATGCACGTCGTCGCCTTCAATGGCAGTCCGCGCAAAGAGGGCAATACCGCCTTGTTGCTGCGCACTGTCCTGGCCGTAATCGAGAACGCAGGCATCGGCACGGAATTGATCTCACTCGCCGGCGCGCGCCTGCGTGGCTGCACCGCCTGCGGTGCATGCATCAAAAACAAGAACAAACGTTGCATTTTCGATGACGACCTGCTCAACGCCTGCGTTGAAAAAATGGACGCGGCCGATGGCATCCTGCTCGGCTCGCCCACGCATTTCGCCGATATCACGCCGGACATCAAAGCATTGATTGACCGGGCCGGCTATGTCACGCGCGCCAACGGCATGCTGTTGCGGCGCAAAGTGGGTGCGGCGGTCGTGGCGGTGCGGCGTGCCGGCGCGATCCATGCCTTCGACTCACTCAATCATTTCTTCACCATTGCCGAAATGATCACGGTCGGTTCGAGTTATTGGAACATTGGCATCGGGCGCGAGATCGGCGAAGTGGAGCACGATGACGAGGGCATCGGGACGATGCGCACGCTCGGCCGCAACATGGCCTGGCTGCTGCAAAAGCTGGCATAGATTCGCGCAGGCCTTGATTGCGCCGGCGTTCTTTGCTCAATCTCTGCTTCCACCACGGCGCATGCGCGTCAACGTAACAAGCACATCTGTCTGAAATTCCGATAGAGGGGAGGGGAAAATGCGCACCTGACGTAGCCAAATCTGTTGTGGGTCCTGCGCGGGCGTGGCCGGAGGGTGCGGTAGGGCGGTCAGGCCCTGACCGCCGTTGCTGTCTGCGCGCACACGCCGGTGCTGCAATTACGCAACGACGACCGCGGCGGTCAAGGGCCTGACCGCCCTACCTGTCTGCGCAATTGCCGCCAGCGGCGGAGCCAGCCCATGTCGGAAACAGCATGGAAATACCCGCCGCGCGCGGCACTTGCCGCAGAAATAGGTCGCTTATTGCTATTTACATTGGCAACCGCGCAAGCTATACTATGTTGATAACTACACAATGGATCACATTACATGACCTTCCGCGCCGCTGCTTGCCGTTTGACTGTTGCTCTGCTTGCATTACTGCCGTGCTTGCCGGCGGCCGGCGCGACGAACAAGATTGTGCGTGTGCTGCTGATGGCCGGCCAGTCGAACATGGGCGGCACGGGCAACGCGTCCGACTTGCTGCCCGATATGATCAATCAAACCAATGTCTGGTTTGACAATGCCACGCCAGGCGGCAGCGCCACGACGAATTGGACTGTCCTCGGCGCAGCGGCCGGCTTTGGTCCGGAAGTCGGCTGCGGCTTTGTCGTGGCGAATGCGCTGCCCAACGAGCAGATTGCCATTGTCAAAGACAGTGCGGCGGCCACCGGCATTGATTTCTGGTGCTTGGCCGGCAGTGCCGGCTTTGTGTCGTTGACCGACCGGATTGCGCTCGTGCGGGCGCGCCTCACCGCGCAACAGCTCGCGGGTGCCATCGCCGGCTGGCACTTTGCCGGCTTTTTCTGGATGCAGGGCGAGAACGAGGCCGACGCCACGGCCACCAGCCCGAGTCTCGCGTATTTCAACAGCATGACGGATCTGGTCTGCAAAGTGCGCAGCGTCACCGGCGTGACCAATCTACCGGTCGTGCTTGGCCGCACGCACGCGGGCCTCACGGTCAATGTGCCGCTGCACCTGTTGTACGTGCGCAGCAATCAAGTGCGCTTCGCCCAGTACGACCCGCATGCCGACTGGGTCAACATTGACGATGTCGGGTTGCAGGACGGTTTGCATTTGAATTCGCCCGGCTCGTTGAAATTGGGCCTGCGCATGGGCACCGCGCATCTGGGCCTGACGGAGCCAAACCCCTGCGTGAACATCGAGCAGGCCGCAGATCAAGTCGACCCGACCGCCGAGCGCACCGTCTGCTTCAGCCTGCGCGCCAGCAAGCCACTGGTGGCGCTGACCGGCGCGGATGTCGCGCTCGACGGCACGGCCGGCCCGACGACTGCCGCCGTCTGGCGCACGGCCGCCTACAATGGCACCAGTGAGTGGTACACCGTCGCCGTCAGCGGCATGACCAACGGCGGCAATGTGCGCGCCCGCTTGGTGCCCGACCGCGTTGCCAGCGGCGTGTTCAGCAATTTCCCGTCGGTCAGCGAGGACAACATCATCAGCGTTGGCATCCCGCGCTCGACGACAAATCTACTGTTGCACGATGACGGCAATGTGCCGGCAGGCCCGTTGCACAAGGCTGCCCCAGGCTTTGGCTGGCGCAACGAGGGCTGGTATGAACAAAACTCCAAGACCCAAGGTTATGAAATAACGCTGGCGGCGCCGCTGAGCTACAGCAACTTGATCGTCAACGCGCCGCACGCCAAGGGCGGCTATGCGTGGGAAACATCCGGCCGTGCGTTTGACATGCTCACGGCGTTGCGCGCGTATCACACGGAAGGCGACTTGGCCAATCTCGGCCGCTCGAATGACGAGTACTGGGTCAGCTTCCTGGCGCGGCGCGATCAAAATCAGACGTGGAATTTCGCCTTGTGTCGCAGTGACATTACTTGGAGCGACACCGCGCGGGCCGTGGCCGTGTTTCAGAATAACGGCAATTGGGCCCTGCAACTAATGGGGAGTCCGGGCATGCAAGTGGAAACCAGCGTTGCCGCCACCGTCGGGCAGACGTATCTGATGGTGCTGCGCCTGCGCTTTGCCGGCGTGCTGGCCAGCAATATTGTTGATTTGTTCATCAATCCACTGCCGCTCGGCGGCGCGCCGCCCACCACGCCAACCGCAACCCTGACCACGACCGCAAACAACTTCAAATTCGCGCGCATGATTTGGTATCCGGGTGACAGCCCGAACTATGGTTCGCTCGATGAAATCCGCATGGGCACAACCTACGCCGCCGTTACGCCGGTTGTGCCGACCAACACGGTGCCGGAGATTCTGACGACGAATCTGCCGCCGGCCGTCATGGGCCAGTCGTACGGCGCCGTCGTGCGCACCGTCAGTGGCGCGGGGCGCTTGAGCTGGCACGTGACCGACGGCAGCATGCCGGGCGGCCTCGAACTCGACGCGCTGGGCGTCATCAGCGGCGTGCCCGCGGCGGCCGGCAGCAACACCTTCACGGTGCAAGTGACCGACAACGCGGCGCAGACGGCGACGCAAACGCTGGCGCTGGTCGTGCTGCCCGAGCCGGGCATGGCGCTGGTGCTGTGCTTCGCCGCAGTGCTGTTGAGCAGTCGCGACTGACGCAACGCTTGAGATCCAGTCCGTCCATACGTCCAATTGCATAACGTTTTTATTTTTACTATACTATTTCCATGAATATATACCGGTATTTACTTTTCATGTGGCTTTTCTGTGGTGCGATGCACTTGCACGCCGCTTTCTGGCGCACACCTTATTTGCAGAACATGACACCGGCGGCCGTCACGATCATGTGGTGGAACAACACCAACGCGGCGGGCGCGGTTGGCTATGCGGCCGGCCGGGTTGAGTATGGCAAAACGGGCTATGAACTCAGCAACGCCGCGGATAACATGACCACCAATGCCTTTGCCGGCCAGACCGGCATTGTGCATCGCATCACGCTGGAGAATTTGGAAGCCAACAGCGACTACCTCTACCGGGTTATTTGCGGCGGTGCCACCAACGCCAGCTCGTTGCACACCTATCCCGCCGATACCGACATTACTGCGCCGGTCTCTTTTGCCGTGCAAGGCGACGAAAGTCTGGGGCAATCCGGCTGGGGCTACGACATCACCTACCGGGCCTTTTGCAATTGGCAGGCAGCCTTGAACCCCAGTGCCTTCCTGGTGTTGGGCGACATCGTCAGTTTTGGCGAACCACTGATCAGCAATGCGTGGCACAATTATTTCGCCAATGGCGCGCCGTTGCTGGCCAAGTGTCCATCCTACATTGCGTTAGGCCAAGCCGAATACAAGGCGGGCGTCCTGGCCACGGGCTACGACGCGGCGTTTTCCGTGCCGGCCAACGGGCCGGCCAATCCTGCCGATCACACCTACTCTTTTGATTGCGGCCCGGCCCACGTCACCGTCATCGAGATGAACAAAGAGACCTTGGCCACGCCGGACACCGCGCAATTCGGCTGGGTGACGAATGATCTTGCCCGCACCAGCAAGCCATGGAAGATCGTGATGCTGCATCACACCATTTTCACCTCGGGCAAGTACAACGTGTCCAACACGTATTACAAAACGTCCGGCATGCTGACCAACTACTACGTGCCCGCATTTGAGAAGTACAATGTCAATGTGTG
>JAPLST010000362.1:22478-29981 GCA_026398485.1 bacterium | reverse complement strand
TGGACAAACTGCCCGAATATTTGCGGCGCGAGGTGAAAACCTTTGTCGACCAGTTGATCAACAACCGGGTGCTGGCGCATGCGGCCATGCAGCAGGATTATGCGGACAATCCGCAATATCTGCGCGACCTTGATGATGCGGTGGCGCAAGTCAAGATGCGCTATTTGTACGAGGCGACCATTGCGGCGCGCAGTCGCATCGGCGAAGACGCGATCAAGGACTACTATGCGCAGCACACCAAGGAATTCAGCCTGCCGGAACGGATTCGTGCGCGCCACATTCTGGTGGAAGTGAAGGAGGGCGCGTTGCCGGCCGAGCGCAGCAATGCCTGGCAGAAAATCCAGGGATTGCGGCGGCGGGTGATGGAAGGCGAAGATTTTGCGCAGGTGGCCGCACAGGAATCCAGTTGCCCCACGAAAGCCAAGGGGGGCGACTTGGATTTCTTTGCGCGCGGGCAAATGGCGCCGGCCTTCGAGACCGCGGCCTTCGCCCTTGAACGCAATGAGATTTCCGGCATCGTTACAACCGAGTTCGGGCTGCACCTGATTCAGTTGACCGACCGGATTCCCGCCCGCCAACGCACGTTGCCGGAAGCCCATGATGACATCCGCAATCAGCTGGAACAGCAGCGCGAGCGCGCGTTGTATGAAGAACTGCTGGCCTCGCTCACTAACAAGTACAAGGTGATTCGCAATGAACGTGTCATCCAAGAATTGGTGCACAGTCGTTTGTAACCGCGCCGGCGCGGTGCTGGCGGTCGTGCTGCTGGCGGCGTGGCTGCCGGCGCAAGTGCCGCCGCCATCCGGCCGGGTCAGCACGGTTGCCAAAGTCGGCAATGACACGATCACGTCGATCGAGCTTGAGCGCGTGCTGGCGCCCTATCAACAGCAACTGGCCGAGCGCCTGCCGCCGGAAGAGGTTGCCCGTGAAATGACGCGCGCCCGGCGCGACGCGCTCAAGCAGCTGATCGACCGCAAGCTGCTGATGGCGGCGACCAAGGAAAAGGATCAGGAAATGACTATGCCGGAGATCGAGATTGACAAGAAGCTCGATGAGTATCGCGCCCGCTACGCCACCCCGGAAGATTTTCAGGCATTTCTCGACCAGCAGGGGTTGACCAAGGACGAGTTGCGCACGTCGATTAGTGACGATCTGAAAGTGAAGATTTTGTTCCAGGACAAAGTTGCGCGCCGCGTGACGGTTCTGCCCGGTGAACTGCATGACTACTACAAACTGCACTTGGATGAGTTCACCCAGCCGGCGCAAGTCCACATGTACCAGATTCTGATCAAGAACAAGCCGGACAACAAGACCGCCTTGCTGCGCGCACGCGAGGTGTTGAAGGAATTGAAAGCCGGCGGGAATTTTCAACAACTTGCGCGCCAGTATTCAGACGACCCGAAACGCACGCAAGGCGGCGATTGGGGCCTGGTCAGCGAAGGCTTTTTCGGCGAGGACATGGCGCCCGTCGAGCAAGCCGCGTTCAAGCTGCATCCCGGCGAATTCAGCGGCATTGTCCCGACCCGCTATGGCTTTCACCTGGTTTACATTGACCGCAAGCGCGCCGGCCGGGTGCTGACCGAAGCCGAAGCCTACGATGACATCCATGCCAAGCTGTTCAACCAAAAAATGACGGCGGTCTACGAGGAGTACCTGCAGCATTTGCGCGACAAGTATTACGTCGAGGTGCTGGACCAGCCGGCGCCGGCGGCGGATTTCTCCTTGTCCGATCCCTGAGCGGCATGCTCGTCATCGGCATTGATCCGGGCACGCGCAGCACCGGCTATGGCATTGTGCGCGTGGATGGCCCGCGCATCGCCTGCGTTGAGTACGGCGCGATCCAGAATGCCGCGCGCCTGTCCGTGTGGGAATGCCACGTGCGCATTTATGACGGGATTGCCAAGCTGACCCAGGAATATGCGTTGAATGCGGCGGCGGTCGAAAGCCAATTTTTCTTTAAAAACGTGCTGGCGGTCTTGCGCATTGGCGAAGCGCGCAGCGCGGCGATGCTGCCGCTGACGCGGGCGGGCGTGCCGATTGTCGAGTACGCGCCGCGGCGCGTGAAGCAAGCGGTGGTCGGGCGCGGCAGCGCCACCAAGCCGCAAGTGGCGGCAATGGTCATGACCTTGCTGAATCTGCGCGCGCCGATCGAGCCGGAAGACGCGTCCGACGCGCTGGCCATTGCCCTGTGTCACGCGCATACCCGGCGCATTGAGGAACGCCTGCCATGATCGCATTTATTGATGGTATTGTGGAAGAAAAGCAGCCCATGCGCGTCGTGCTCAATGCCGGCGGCGTGGGCTATGAGATTCACATCACGCTCAACACCTATGAAGATTTGCCGCTGATCGGCAAGCGTGCGCGGGTGATCACGTATCACCATGTGCGCGAGGACGCCGAGCTGTTGTACGGCTTCAGCCGGGCCGAGGAGCGGCAGTTTTTCGAGCAATTGCTGGCGGTCAGCGGGATCGGGCCGACCACCGCTATCGGCATCTTGAGCGGCTTGCCGCTGGTCAGCCTGCGGGCCGCGATTGTGGCCGAGGATGTCAAGCGCTTGTCGAGCATCAAAGGCGTCGGCAAGAAGACGGCCGAGCGCATTATTGTTGAATTGAAGGATCGCATTTCGGATCTGGTGATCGCCGAGGACCAGACGCAGACATCCATCCGGACGGGCGACAAAGTCTTGAATGATGCCGTGCTGGCGCTGGTGGCCCTGGGCTATCGCAATGCCGACGCGTACGCCTCGGTCAAGCGCGTGCTCAGCGCGGCGGGCGCCGACGTTGCGGTCGAGGATGTGGTGCGGCGCGCGCTGAGCGGGCTGCAGCAGTAAGCGTGTGCCGCTGGCGGCATGACGGCCACGGACGCGGAACGGGAAGGATGGAGGAGTGGAGGAATGGAAGAATGGGGCGGCGGCAGAGGCATGCCCCGCGCGGTGCGCGTGGCGTATCCACGCCGATGGCGGGACTGGCCAAGCCAGCGGGGGAAAGGTAGTCAGTGCGTCAGTAGTCGGTACGTCGGTGCAGACGCAGCAAGCGGCAACCACGGCAATTCAGCAGTTCGCATACCGACAAAATTGTCTTTATAGTAGCGGAATGTCAGGAGACTTGCTGATTACTCGCCATGCGCGCCGGGCACGTCGCCCGGGCCGCTGAAGTAGTGCACGACGTCGTCCAGCATTGCGTACAGGCAGGGGAGCATGACCAGCGTGACGATCACGCCGAAGGTCAAGCCGCACACGATCGCCAGGGCCATTGGCGCAATGAACTGCTCCTGGCCGGTGCGCACAAAGGCGATGGTGGACATGCCGGCGACGGTTGTGGCCTCGGCCAGGAAGATCGGGCGCAGGCGCGTTGCGCCGCTGCGCAGCAACGACGACCAGCGCATATAGCGGGTGCAATGCTGGTGCGTGCTGGCGGGCACTTCCCGACCGATGCCGTGGCGGCCTTGCCAGTCGCGCCGGTAATCATTGATGAACGACATCAGGACAATGCCATCGTTGACAATAATGCCGGCCAGGCCAATCGTGCCCATCAGCGCCATGAAACCGAGTGGCAGTTGAAACATCATGAAACCGTAGGTCACGCCCACCAGCCCCATCGGGATGATGCCCATGATCAAAATTGGTTGGAAAAACGAATTGAGGATGCCGGCCAGAATGGCGAAGATCAGCACCAGCGCGATAATGCCGGCGATGGCCATGGATTTCATGGATTTGTTGGTGTCTTCCTCTTCGCCGGTGTAGGTGGCGCTGTAGCCGGGGTAGCGTGATTCAAGGGTGCGGAAGGCTTGCTGCACTTTGACGTTTGCCTCGCGCGAGGTGATGCGTTTGTCGTCGACGTCGGCGGTGACGGTGATGACGCGCTTGCGGTTTTGGCGGTTGATACTGGCGAAGCCGGGTGCGTGCGTCACCGTGGCGAGCGCGCTGAGCGGCACGCGCGCGCCGCGCTGGTTCATAATCCGGAACGCGCGCACATCCTCGAGGTTGCGGCGGAAATCATCGGCGTACTTGACGCGCACGGTCACTTCATCATTGCCCCAGCGGAAGACCGAAACTTCCGCGCCTTGAAACGCGTTCATCACCGCCATGCCGACCGTCTCGGCATCACAGCCCGCCAAGGCCGCGCGGCTTTCGTCGACATCGATGTGCAGTTCCTTCTTGCCCTGCTCGAAGTCGTCAATAATGTCGACAATCCCCGGCAAGGTCGCCAAATAAGCCTTGTATTCATCGGCAATGCGGCGCAAGACGGTGAAGTCGTCGCCGAGGATATTGACGGTCACGGCTTTGCCGACCGGCGGCCCGCCCTCTTCCTTCGAGACGCGCGCGGTCATGAAGGCGTTGTGGCGGTGCACAATGGCGCGCAAGTCAGCCAGAATGGCGTCGGGCGGGCGGCAGCGCTTGTTTTCCTCGTCAATGTCGACCGTGACCATCGCCTGGTTGTTGCCCAGTTTCATCATGAATTCGTTGCCGCGCTCGAGCCGGGAGCCGATGCTGGTAATAACCGCCGCCAGATCGTTGGTTGGCAATTCCGCCAGAATCTCGCGCTCAACCGCCAAGACCGCGGCGCTGGTGTCCTCGAGCCGATAGTGCAGCGGCGTCTCGAACTCGATGAAAAAGCGATCGACATAATCGGCGCCAAACAAATTGAAGCGCAGCAAGCCCGTTGCCGGCAGCGCCACGGCGGAAATGAACACCAGCAGGGCCGCGAGCATCACCAGCCAGCGCCAGCGCAGCAGGCGGCCCAGCACATACAAGTACAGTTCCGTCAGGCGACTGAAGCCGCGATCCGTGACCATGCGGGCGCGCGACAGCATATTTTCAACGCCGATGCTGAAGCGCTCCCACCACGAGTGCTGCGCGCCGGCCGTCAGCAGGCGGATTTTGTGCTCCTCGGGATGGACGAAATCAGCAATGTGCGACGGCAAGACGAACAGCGCCTCGAGCAACGAGACCGCCAGCGCAACCGCCACGACTTGCGGCACCACCCGGATGAACTTGCCGATGATGCCCTGCGTCAGCATCAGCGGCACAAAGGCCACAATCGTGGTCGTGACCGTGCCGACAATCGGCCAGCTGACTTCACTGGCGCCGCGAATCGTGGCCTGGTGCAGCGGCAGGCCCATTTCCATGTAGCGATACACGTTTTCGCACACCACAATCGCGTCGTCCACCAGCATGCCCAGCACCAGGATCAGCGCGAAGAGCGAGATCATGTTCAAGCTCTGGCCGGTCATGTACAAATAGGTGAACGCGCCCAGGAAGGCCGTCACCAGGCCCATCAGCACCAGCAGCGCCACGCGCCAGTTCATGAACAACAACAGCATGACGGCTACAATCACCAGACTCTGGATGCCGTTGGTGACCATCGTTTGCAGGCGCGTGCGCACATACTTTGAGGAATCGCTGAAATACAGCAAATCCACGCCGCTGGGCAGGCGCAGGCGCGCGCGCTCGACCACCGTGCGGATGTGATCGGCAATCTTGATCGTGTCGCCCGATTCCTGCTTGTTGACCGTGAAGGTGATCGCCGGCTTGCCGTCGACGCGCCCCAGCGTGCTGTCTTCCTCGAAGGTGTTGTGGATGACGGCGACATCGCGCACGCGCACGGTTTGCCCGCCGCTGCGCTGGATCACCACGTCCGCCAGCGTGCGCCAGGTGTTCTCGCGCACCTGGGCCAGCGTGCGCAGCGTGTATTCGCCCGCCGTCGTGGTCTTTAGCACACCGCCGGGCACGTCCAGATTGCGCGCGCGGATCGCCGCACCAATCTGCGCCAGCGACAAGCCGTACGCCTGCGCGCGGTACGGATCCACTTCAATCCACAACTCGCGATCGCTCAGGCCGGCCACGACCACGCTGGCGACGCTCGGGATGGTCATCAGTTCGTTCTCGATGTCGTCCGCCACGCGCTTCATCGCAATGCGGTCGGCGCGCGGACTATAGGTCATGCCCACCACCAGCACTGGAAACGGGAAATCCACTTCCTCGATCACCGGGTTCTCGGCGCTCCTGGGCAAGTCGCGCTTGGCCTGGTCCACTTTCTGGCGGACTTCGTTGAGCACCGCCTGCACGTCCGTCTCTTCCTCGCGCAGCTCCATGAAGATGCGCGCCAGATTCGGGCTGGACACCGAGGTAAGGCGGTAAATCTCCTCAATGTCGCGCAGTTGATCCTCGATGGGCACGGTGATCAGCCGCTCAACGTCTTCCGGCGCGTTGAGCGTCACATCCAGGGTCGTGACGCTGATGTAATTCGCACTGATCGACGGGAAAATCTCGCGCCGCAAATTGAAAAACGAAAACACGCCCGCCACCAGCAGCGTGATCACCAGCATGTTGATCAGCACGCGTTGGCGTATGGAAAATTCAGCGGCATTCATGCGAAACAGCGCCGGCAGTGCTATTGCAGGATCAGGGCGTCGCCGGCCGCGATGCCGTCGGTGACCAGCACCAGGTCGTCAACTTCATCCGCCAAGGTCACGCGCGCCAGGCGGTTGCTGGGCGGCAGATAGACGGTGACAAAATCGCCGTTGTCCAGCGGCCGCACGGCATACAGCGGAATGAACAGCGCCGCCGTATAGGTGCGAATCGGAATCTGCACGCGCGCAATCATGCCGGGCTTCAACCGGCCGGCGGTGTTGTCATAAAACGCCTCAACGCGATACATGCGCGTCTCCGGCTCGATGTCCGTGCCGACGACCGCGACGCGCGCAGTACATGTGCCGTTGGCCAGCGAATCGACCGTGAACAAGACCGGGGCATCCTCGCGCACGCAAAGGATGTCGCGATCCTCAACATAGAACGTCAGCCGCAAGCGCCGGTCATCGACCACGCTTACCAGTGCCTGTGCGCCGCCCATGGTGTTGACGCGATTGCCGCGCTCGACGGCGCGCGCGCTGATTTTCGGGATGGTGCAGTCAATCAGCTGTTCCAGTGCGCGCGCCAGCGCGGCGTGCGCCTGCTCCAGCAAGGCCTTGGTCACATGATACGCGACGCGCGACTTGCGCAGGGCCTCGTCGCCGATCACGTTGGACGCGAACAAACGCTGGTTGTTGGACAAATCCGTGGCGGCATTGGTGGAGGCGATCTGCGCCTGCAGCAGCACGGCGCGCGCCTCGTCCACGGCGATGCGCTTGTAGCGCGGGTCGATCTCGACCAGCACTTGGCCTTGGGTCACGCAGTCGCCGATCTCGATGTACACCGCCAGGATGTCGCCGTCCACAGCGGCAGACAAGACGGCCGTCTTGTCCGCGCGCAACTCGGCCGGATACGCGCGCAGCCGCACCAGATTCGTGGGCGCCACGATAAACAAGGGCGGCACTGGCGGCGCCGGCGCCACCTCGACGGGCGCCAGTTTCTGCCGCACATAGGTGACGACGGCGATGCCAAACGCCACGCTGAAGACCAGCAGGATCACCAGCAAGGAGCAGCCGACCGCGCGGCGCTTGTAGTTGATGTCCAGCGGGGTCATGTCAAGCACGGCAGCGAAAATACGCGCACAGCATGGCGCT
>JAPLST010000362.1:0-22431 GCA_026398485.1 bacterium | reverse complement strand
TTGATGAATACAAGGTGCCGATATGTGTGCAGAATTCGAGCAGCCCGACCAACACATGGGCGGATGCCTCGAGATCCGCGGTGGCGCGCGCGCCGCCGAAGCGGGCAAGCAAAATGCGGCCCAACTGCAAACCACGCTCGCGAAAAACGTCGGCCAACTGGCGCAGCTTGGCGTCTTGCATGATGGGCTCGGTAAACACAGTATGCAAGCCGGCATGCGCGGCGTGAGTGCGCAGCGAGTCGTGCAGCAATGTTGCCAGCGTCCCGGCCATGTCCGCCGTGCGCGGCAACTGTGCCAGAAACGCCTCGGCCGGCTGCAACAGCATCTCGACATGCTGGGTCAGCAACTGCTTCAGCACATCGTCTTTGTCAATGAAATAGGCGTAGACGGTGCCGACCGAAACGCGCGCCTGGCGGGCAATGCGGGCAATCGTCGTGTGGGCGTAGCCGCGGGTGCTGAAGGCGGTTTCCGCGGCGGCCAGGATGCGCGCGACTTTGGCGCGCGCGCGCTGCTGCTGGGGCGCGCGCACCGACGTGGCGCGTGGCGTGCGTGGGGGAGGCATGGTGCGGGTCATGGCGTGGGCAGTGTCCATAAATATGAATGTGAACAATATATCATATATATGTGGGGCTGTCAAGCGAAACACAGAACTCACTGAAATCCCAATATCAAGGTTCGAGATGCGGGCACGCCGATTGGCATGGCCACAGCTCGGTATTCGGTATTCAGTATTCAGTATTCGGCTGCTTGGAGTCCCGCCAACGGCGGGATGAAGAAGCAGAGGCAAACGTCCAAGCCGAGCGGCTTGGCCACACGGCTGCTGCCGTTTTTGTAGCCGCGGGCGTTGACCGCGGCAGAACAGCGACCGCCCTCAGCGCGGGCGGCTACAATGCAGATCTAGCCATCCTGCCACGTGGCTCTTGACGAGCTGGGGCAGCTCGTCGTATCAAGAGCGGCACGCCAAGTTACCGCACGGCAAGTCTAATTATTATGGCCGGAATGAACGCCGGTGCCGGTAGGACTGTCAGTTGCCCAAGTCGGCGGGCTGCAGTTTTTGGTGATCAGCGGGTGCCCGTCTGCCGTTCAATGTTCGATGTTGAATGTTCGATGTTGAATGTTGAATGTTGACGTCCGTGTCATCTACCCGGGCACCTGCGGACCGGGCAGCGACTCACTGGCCGTAGGTCGCGTGATAGCGGCCCCACCACTTTTCAATTTCGTCCGGCGGCAGGGGCGCGGCTGTGCCCAATTGCTGCGCCAGCCAGACGGTGCGCGCCGCGTCTTCCACCATGATGGCCGCCTTGAGCGCCTTGGCCGGCGACACGTCAAAGGTGAACACGCCGTGATGCCGGAGCAGCATGGCCGGGCCGCGCCCGCGGTGTTGCATGATCACGCTGGCGATATGGTCATCCACATTGTCGGCGTAGGGCGCGCACGGGATTTCGGCGCCGAATTCATCGGCAATGGCCGTCAGGATGCAGGGAATCGCATGACCGACCGCGGCAAAGGCCGTGGCATAATTCGAATGGGTGTGGATCACGCCGCCGAGCCGCGTGTCTTTTTGATACAGCAACAAATGATGCAGGAGATCCACCGAGGGCTTCTGGCCGCCCAGATGCGCGCCGCTGGTCGCGTCCACAATCGCCAGATCTTCCGGGCGCAGCACATCGTATTCAACGCCCGAGGGCTTGATGACAAGCTGGTTGGTTGCGCGATCAATGCCGCTGGCGTTGCCGCTGGTGGCGGTGACCAAGCCGGCCTTGGGCAGCGCACAGTTGACGCGCCACACTTCCTGGACGAGGGCGTCGAAGTCCGTATTATTGGTGATGGTACACCTCCCAGCCGAGATAATTGTCGAGTGCGTCAACGATGGCGACCGAGACGCTGCCGCGATTGATCGCCACATGATGTTCGAAGCCGAAGCGGCAAATGAATTGCAGCAGGGCCTGCAACTGCGGGATGTGCATCACGCCATAGCCGCCGAACGTGTCGAGCTTGTCATTGGTAAACTCGCCTTCGCCGGTGTAGGCGGTGATGCCGCCGCGCCGGTCGTCGGTGCTGATGCGGCAGTAGGTCAGCGGGCCGGGCGCCAGCCGGCCGACAATCGTGCCGTGGGTGTTGCCTTTGCCGACGCTGCCGGCGATGATCGCCTGGTAATCCATGGTGGCGGCCTTGAACAGGTCTTTCGGCAGATTCGAGCAGTGAAAGACCACGCACTTGTCGGGATCATCCTGAAAATTGTTGTTCCAGTCGACGATGGCGCTGCATGTTTGCGTGGCGCATTGCAAGGTCAGCATGGCCAGCAAGCCGCCGACATCCACTTCGCAGGCGCTCGGCACCAGCGCATTGCTGCTCATCGACATGATCGTGCAGGGCACCACGCCGAAATACTGTTCGAGCGAAGTCCAGCATTGAATGGCCGTGCCGATCAGTTCGTTTTCGCGCACAAACCGGTCAATGACCGCGCCCAGTTTGGCCATTTTCAGGATGGCGGCGCCGGGCACGTCGCGAGTGCTGACATAGGCATTGATCGCCTTCACTTTGGCTTGCACGGCCGGGTCGTTTTCGGCCAGCTTTTCGCATTGGCCCAGGACTTCGGAGAGGTCGAGCGTTTCGACGGTGATGCCGGCATGTTCAAATAATTTTTCGCTGTAGCGCACGGTGTTGAACGCGGCCGGGCGCGCGCCAATGGCGCCGACGCGTGCGTGCCGCAGCGTTTTGACAATCCGGCAGGTGGCGGCAAACACGGCCAGATCCTCCAGAAAATCGGGCGCGTCCGGCGCGCAGGTGTGCTGCGCCGTCAGCGTGTACTTGATGCCGTACTGGCGCAGATTATTGGCGACCGAAATTTTGCCGCAAAAGCTGTCGCGGCGGTGCGCACAGGTCATCTTTGCGGCGTCATCGGGATAGGCATGCAGCAGGACGGGCACGTTCAGGCCGGCCAGGCGCAGGGCATTGGCGATGGCGCGCTCGTCGCCGAAATTCGGCAAGGTGACGATCACGCCATCAATGACCTCGCGGTGTGCGCGCAACAACTCGGCGCATTTCTGCGCGTCGGCATACGACTCGATCGCGCCGAAACAGGACGTGGCGTCCGGCTCAAGGCAGACACAGTTGTAGCCTTGTTGCGCAAGGGTTTTCAGCATTTGGGCGCGCCCGGCTTTGCACAAATCGGCCGGAAAGAAGCCGCGATTGCCGACTATAACGGCAAAAGTTGTTGGTTGCATCAAGCATCTCGTGCGAGGGTTAAGCAGCCGCGGACGATCCGCGCACAGTATCCTACCAGAAAGAGGGCGCGCGTGTCAACGCCGAAAGCGCGGCGGCGGGAATTGGAAGAATGGAAGATTGAATGAATGGAAGACTGGGGCTGCGGCAGACGCCGTACCGATCCCGATTCTCTCTGCTACCTAAAACCTAAAACGTTTCAATCCCGCCGGTGACGGGACTCCAAGCAGCCTAAAACTCAGCATCGCAAACAATGCCGGCAGAAATCCGAAAATGCTACAATAACACAACACGATCATTACTGCGTTTTGCTTAGCCTCAACTGGAGCCGTTGTATGAAAACCATCGCCCTGTTCGTCACCCTCCTGCTGTGCCTGCCCCTGGCCGCGCAGACCAACGTGATCAGCCCGGCGCGGCTGCAAGCCGCCGTGCAGTTGCTGGACGCCATGCGCACCGAACGCCAATTGCAGCGCACCGTCGCAAAAATCGTTGAAGAGCAAACAGGCGGCGACCCGCTGATGGAAAAGACGACCGACCTCATGACCGCCTTCTTCGCCAAATACATCAACTACTCGAATCTCAAACCGCGCTTGGCCGAAATCTACGCGGCCACCTTCAACGATGACGAGTTGCAAGCCCTGACGGTGTTTTACCAGTCACCGGCGGGTGGCAAGATGAGCGAGGTCGGGATCGACTTGCAGGAACAAGTGATGACGGTGACGCACGGCGCGGCGCGCGAACATGTCGATGAATTGCGCGAACAAATGCAAAAACGCATGGCGGAACTGACCAAGGCCGAACGCGCCACAGACAAGAAGACGGCGAAGAAAACGCCCAAAGTCGTGCCGCGCAAGATCGGCGATGCCGCGCCGGCCTTGGCCATCACGCAGTGGATCAAAGGCGCCGCCGTGGATCTCGCCGCCGGCAAGGGCACGAATGTGTATGTCGTCGAATTTTGGGCGACGTGGTGCGGCCCGTGCCGGCGCACGATTCCGCACTTGAGCGCGCTGCAACGCGACTACAAGGACAAAGGCGTGGTCATGATCGGCATCTCGGACGAAGAAGCCGCCACGGTCATGCCGTTTGTCGAGAAGATGGGCACGAACATGGAGTACACCATTGCGCTCGACCGCGCCAAGGAGACGGCGCGCGCCTACATGCGGGCCTTTGCCGTGGAAGGCATTCCGCACGCGTTTGTGGTCGACAAAGAGGGCAAGATTGTCTGGCAGGGGCATCCGCTGGACGGGCTCGACCGCGTGCTCGAACGCGTGACGGCCGGCACCTTCGACCCGACCGAAGTGCAGAAGCTGGAACGCGCCCGCGAGTTGCTGTCCGCGTATCAGGGCGTCGCGCAGATTGCCGAAGAGCAGGAGCTGCTGAAAATCATGGGCGCGCGCCTGCTGGCGCTGGGCGGGCATGATCCGGCGTTTCTCAACGAAGTGGCGTGGTCGCTGCTGACCGACGAGCTGGCGTGGCGCGACTTGGCGCTGGCCGAGGCCATGGCCGCCAAGGCGTGTGCGCTGACCCAGCAAAAAGAAGCCAGTCTGCTCGACACCTACGCCCGGGCGCTGGCGCTGAACGGCAAGAAAGCCGAGGCCATGGCCATCCAGGAAAAAGCCATTGCGCTAATCACGGACAAGGCCGGGCAGAAAACGCTGCGCCTGCATTTGAAACAAATCAAGAACGGCAAGTTTGGGAAAAAGTAACCGTTGGCAGGCGGATGTTCGCACCGGTGCAAAGTACCAATTCACCGCCTGGCACCACAGGATCTTTGCACCGGTGGCCCGGCGACCTCAGGTGGCATCCAGGCGGACATAGCGCGCGAGCTTCTGGCGGAGCAGCTCGCGCAGCCGCGGCTTTTCGCTGAAATAGAAGGACACCAGCCGCTTGCCCTCCTGCTGATAGAGTTTCTTTTTCTTGAGCATCCCGATTTTGTAGTCAGTCGTGTCCATGCCCCAGTACTCGATGTAGACGTCGAACTCTGGCAGGTAGAAATCCGGGCGGATCGCAAATCCCTCGATGATGCGGATGCGCTCGTCATAGCGATAGGCGATGCCGTGGGCGTCAAGGAACTCGGCAATAATGCGTTCGCCATCGGACTGCACCAGCGTGCCGCCGCGCGTGGTGATGGTCTTGTTGAGTTCGATTTTGGTGTCCATATTGCGGCGTTCGAGATATACCTCGTCGAAGCACTTGTCGCAGAAATCGCGTTCGAAAGCTTGCTGTGAGCGCGCGTATTCGTCGGGCGAAATGCGCACGCCACAGCGGCGGCAGGTATGCACGGCCTGGGCTTCGGCGATGCGCATGGCCTCGCGAATGAGTGTGCCGGCCGCCACGACACTGCGTTTGACGTAGTCCTTCTCGGCTGGGTTGGCATAGAGCGCGCGCAGGTCGGGGAGGGCGCACTGCGCCGCCGTGCCGAAGGCGCCGAGCGCCTTGGCCGTGTACTGGCGCACCTGCGGATGCGGATCGCCGAGCAGGGGCAGCAGTGCGGCGACCGCCGGCGCGCTCGCGACCACGCCGGCGAGTTTGCCCAGGGCGGAGGCGGCCAAGCGGCGCACCAGCGCGGAGGGTGAGTGCGTGGCCTCCGCCAGTTCGGCGAAGGCGGTGGGATCGGCGCTCTCGCCCAGCGCGGTCACGCGCGCGGCGAGAGCGCGTTCGGTGGCAAAGCGCATCGTGGTCTCCATGACGGACTTATTACGCGTCGCGACGACGCTCTATTGCGTCCGCAGCGAGTTCGCCGCGCCGCACAGAACGAGGCAGAGGACGCAGGTGCTTTATCAGTCGGCAGTGCGGTGCGTGCGCTCGAGGTGGAAGCCCAACCAGATCAGGCTGCCGCCGACTAACAACAAGTGCAGAAACCACACGGGGCTCGTATTGGCCACGACAAACTGGAAGTAGAACGTATAGACATTGATAATCAGGAACGTGAGCCCGTAGCCGCGCAAAAAGCGCACGCCCCATTTGGCGCCGGCCCAGAGCGATGCGCCCGCGACCGCAGCCCACAGCAACGTGAAGAAGAGCCGCTCACCGGTCGTGTCGGACCAGCGCACATCCATATCTTCGTAGTAACCAAACAGGGCTAGAAACCACAAGGCCAGATTGGTGACCAGCAAACCGAAATGGGCGTAGACACGGCTGAACACGGACCAGCGCCCGCGGATCACCAGCCCATGCAGCCAGGCCAGCATGAGCGTCGCCGCGCCAACGGCCAGGAAACGCACCGGATAGGTCATGCCGAGGTAGTACATGCCCCAACCGGAGACGTAGCCGGTCTCGGCGCCAAAATAGAAAAAGAAATTGGCGCAGGCATACCACAGCACCAGCCGGTTTGCCAGAATGTAGGCCAGCAGAAACAGGAGCAGGGCATCCATGCCCGCAACGGCCGGCCAATTCTTGCTGCCGGTCGCATAATGGATTGCCAGCACCACGGTCAAGCCCTGCAGGGCGATTGCGCCGGCGAGCTGGAGCGCTTCACCCAGCGCGGGCAGCGCGCGGCAGCGCTGCAGCCAGACACCCACCCAGAGCGCTGCCACGCAACCCACCGCCAGCGCCACTTCCGAGACCAGCCACCAATTCATGTGGTCTTTGACCAGGATCACCAGGCCGGCAACGGCGGTGAGCACGCCCAAGACAGTGAACGCGCGCACCAGCGTCAGGAAATCCCAAGCCGTCGTGGGATAGCGTTCTTTCAGCGTGGCCGCCTGCTGCGGGCTCAGGATTTGGCGTGTGACGAGTTCGTCCAATTCGGCATGGATGTGCTGATGCATTGCGCGTTGGGCATTCATCGGGCATCTCCATTGGTGCGGAAGATGCGGGTGATCGCCTCGGTGCCGCCGCCCAGCAGCAGCAGGAACACGCCGCCGCCGGCGAGGTAGAGGCCCACATCCAGTTTGTCCCAGAACAGCTCATGATAGCGGGTGAAAATATCAATCACAAAAAAGGTGATGCCGAAGCCGCGGAACAAACTGTTCTGCCATGCGGCGCCGAGGATAATCTGCGCCAGGCATGCCCCCGTGAAAATAAAAATCCACAGGAGGGTGGCTTCTTCGTGGTGCGTCCACATCGAGAGAATCAGCAGCGACATGTTCAGGTAGACAAGGCCGAGCGACTCCCATGCCAGATAGAATTTGCCGGTGCGCGGGCACAGATAGCGCTCATGAAACATGCCGACGCCGATCACCAGCAATGCCGCCACACACATGATATACGGGTCTTGCACGGCGAAGACATAGCTTGAGCGGCCCCACATTTCGTTCCATGCGCCGATCCAATGGAACATGCCCAAGAGGGCCAGGATGAGCAGATACGTGTTGCGGCTGTAATACGCGAGGAAAAACACCAGGGGCAGGCTGATGCTGCCGGTCCAGCACAGGATGGCTGCGTCCTTCAAGCCGATGGCACTGCCGAGCAGGCCGATTGCGCCGGTTATCATGACGACGCCCAAGGTCACGATGACCTTGGCCGAGGTGGCATAGCGGTCCTGCACATTTCTGGCAAGCAGCAAGCCCCAGTAGGTCAAGCCGGCCCCCAAGCCGCCCAGCACCACCGCAGAAACACTCATGGATCCGGCGACGGCGGTAATCATGCCGAGAATGCCGAAGAAGGCCAGCAGCCCGCCCGTTATGCCCAGATATTTGACCACGCCAATCCAGCCGAACTGGTGCGCCTCATAGCGGGTGCACAAGATATTCACGTTCTGCTTTTCGATAAGGCCATCCGCAAACCAAATGGCGATATCCTGCTGGAGGCGCTCTTTTGTTTTTCTGCTTGCCATGGCGTTGTCCTTGTGGCAGACTGTTTACCGTGCTCAGTGGCGAAAATGGCGCATGCCGGTGCAGAGCATGGCGAGGCCGTGCTCATTGGCAGCGGCGATGACCTCGTCATCCTTGACCGAGCCGCCCGGCTGAATGATTGCGGCGACGCCGGCGCGCGCGGCTTCATCAACGCCGTCGCGGAAGGGAAAAAACGCGTCCGAGGCCAGCACGCAGCCGCGCACGTCTTTGCGCGCTTTCTGCAGCGCGAGGCGCACTGAATCGACGCGGCTCATCTGGCCGGCGCCCACGCCGACCAGCTCGGTGTCGCGCACCAGCACAATCGCGTTGGACTTGACATGCTTGCAGATTTTCCAGGCAAACAGCAGCGCGGCGTGCTGGGCCGCGGTGGGCTGTGTCGCGCTGACGCAGCGGATGGCGGCCGCGGCCACCATTTGCGTGTCGCGCTGCTGCACCAGCAGGCCGCCCACCCCGCTGCGCAGCGCAAGGTCGCCGCCGGTCTTGGCGATGGCGCGCGCCCAGCCGGCCAGGCCATCCACGTGCAGCAGGCGCAGATTTTTCTTGGCCTTCAATAGTTCGAGCGCGGCGGGCTCGAAGGCCGGCGCGACAATGGCCTCGACAAACAGGTCGGCCATGGCGCGCGCCGTCGCGGCATCGAGCGGGCGATTGACGGCGATAATGCCGCCAAAAGCGGAGAGCGGGTCGGTCGCCAGCGCGCGCTGATACGCGTCGAGCAGCGTGGCGGCCGTGGCCGCGCCGCAGGGATTGGTGTGCTTGATGATGACCGCGGCCGGCTCAGCAAATTCCTTGACCAGTTCGAGTGCCGCGTCGGCATCGAGATAATTATTGTACGAAAGCTCCTTGCCGTGCAATTGCTTGGCGATCGTGATGCACGGCTCGGCCGGCCGGGCGGATTTGTAAAATGCGGCCTGCTGGTGGGGGTTTTCGCCATAGCGCAAGTCCTGCACTTTGCGGAAGCCAAAGCTGCGCGTGGCGGGGAACAGTGGCGCGGCGGGCATGCTGTCGGCCAAATAATCGGCGATCAGCGCATCGTAGTAGGCCGTGGCGGCAAACACTTTTTGGGCGAGGCGCTTGTTGAAATCATGTGAGGCGGCACCCTGGTGCGCGTCCATTTCATCGAGCAGCGGCTTGTAATCGTCCGGGTCAACAATGACGGTCACGTCGCGGAAGTTCTTGGCGGCGGAGCGCAACATGGTGGGGCCGCCGATGTCAATATTCTCGATGGCCTCTTCGAAGGTGGCGTGCGGCTGGGTGATGGTGGCCTCGAAGGGATAGAGATTGACGACGACCAGGTCAATGTACGCGAGTTGGTGTTCGCGCATGACGGCTTGATGGGCGGGATTGTCGCGCACGGCGAGCAAGCCGGCATGCACCTTGGGATGCAATGTTTTGACGCGGCCATCGAGCATTTCGGGGAAGCCGGTGAAGGCCTCGATCGGCGTGATGGCGACGCCTTCCTGCGCCAGCAGTTTGGCGGTGCCGCCGGTCGAGATGATCTCCACGTTGCGTTTGACGAGTTGCACGGCGAGCTCGGCGATGCCGGTTTTGTCGGAGACGCTAATAAGGGCGCGGCGGATGGGGTGCATGGGGCAAGGGGTCAGGGTTCGGGGTTCAGGGAATGAGTCATTGGACATTCCTTGTTCGATATTCGCTATGCATCAAGGGGTCAGGATTCAGGGTTCACGGTTCACGGTTCACGGTTCACGGTTCACGGTTCACGGTTCACGGTTCACGGTTCACGGTTCACGGTTCACGGTTCAATTGGCGCGCAGGATGAGGTTGCTGGCGCAGCAGAACGAGACGCGCTCGAGGTTGTGCAGGAGTGGCAAGGGCAGTGCCAGCGGATTCGCCGGCGCGCTCGCCGCATGGGTGATCGTCAGCGGCACGGTGCGCAACGTGCGATCATAATCGAGATATAGCTGGGCCGCCACGCCGGGGCCGTTCACGGCGACTTCGAGCTGGTTGGTCGGCGCGCGCAAGGGCACGGTCAACAGTTGCCAGCCGTTGCCGCGGTTGATGGTCGGCAACTGGGGTGCGCCATTCAGTTGAATCTGCGCGGTGGCGCCGGCGTCGCGCAGCACGATCTTGCAGCGCGCGGTGGTGGCGCGCGGCAGAATGATCACGGCGTGCCACGGGCCGCCATTGGTTGTTTGTGCGTGGAACTGCGGTGGCTGCGTTTCGGCATCCGGCGCGGCCGGCAGGGTGCAGCGCCAGCCGGCGCCGTCTTTCGCGACGATGCCGTCCGGGGCAGCCAGCGCGGTGATGCGCATCGGCGCGGTGACGCGCACCGTCGTTGCGGAACCGGGATGATACGCGACCAGAAACGTCGTTGTGGTGGACGTGGCGGCCAGCAGCGCGGCGCGCGCGCCATGGATCAGCGGCAGCGTAGTCGCGGCCGTCTGCAGTTGCAGCATGCCTTCGCCGGCGACGCGCAGGTCGGTGACCGCCGCCGCATCCACCACCTGCTGATAGGGATAGACAATCTGCCAAAAGCCGCTGGTGATGCCGAGGGTATGCAACGGCACGGCCTGGCTTTCCAGCAAAGGATTGCGCGCGCTGAGGTAGCAGCGCGGGCCGTGCGCACCGCTGTACACGACCAATTCACCACGGCGCGCATCACCACCGGCAATCCGCGCATCGGTCATGCACGCATCCAGTGTGCGCGCCCAATTCAGCCCGCGCGCCAGCAGTTCCCAGCGGCGCACCGTCAGGTTTTCCGGCGTCAGATACAGTTCGCGCATCAGCGTGCCGCGCCCGAGATAATTCATCACATAGGTGGCCCAGGTCTCATCCGGCTCCTGGCGCACATCATAAGGCGTATGGCGTCCATCGACGATGCCGTGGGTCATCAAGGCCGAGAGCGGGAAGACGAGGGCGCGCGTGACGAGCATGTCATACAGCGCGCCGTCGCGGTAATTCATCTCGAAGCTGCTGCCCTGCGAGGCCGGCAGGTTGCGGTTGTAGTCATGATCGCCGCCGCCCATCCAGATGGTGTCGATATACGGCAACCACCACGGACTGGGCCAGATGCCCGAGGTGATCGCCAGGAACAGGCCGGGTTGCTGGCGGGATTCCATGCGCAGCAGGGCGAGTTCAGCATTGACATTTGCCTCGACGCCTTGGGGTATGCTCGGGAAATGGCCGTGGTCGCTCTGGCCGCACCAGAAATAATTGAAGTCGTGCTTGAAATAGCGCAGGCCGGCGTCGCTGATCAACGTCTGCAATTGGGTGCGCAAGGCGGTGTTGTATTTGGTGCCGGACAAGCACAGGTATTTTTGGAGGGCCTCATAGCCGTTGCTCTTGGCCCACGCCATGTCGAGACTGTGGCCGCAGAGCGGCAGCCACAGGCCGAGGCGCATGTTGCAGGCCTCGATGCGCGCGCGCAGGCCGGCCATGCCGGTCGGCAATTTGCGATAGTCCGGCTCCCAAATGGATTGCGGGGTGAACCAGCCGTCATCAATGGCAAAGACATCGAGGGTGGTGCCGAACGGCTGCAGGTTGCGCTGCAAGGCGGTGGCGGTTTCGACCATGTTGTCTTCGTTCAGATTATCGCCGCGCAAATGGGACCAGGTATTGAACAAGGTCAGCGAGCGCGGCGGGCGGCGCAGGGTGCTGACATAGTCTTGCAAGACGCGGCGCACCTGGCCGGTGATGCCGCCGCCAAGCACCAATGATTGCAGCGCGAAGGGCTGGGTGCTGAAGCGGTCGCCGGGATACTGGCGCGGGGCCGTCAGGCCGTCCTCGACCAGATTCTCGCCGGCGGGGTGTTCAAGGCCGATGAACCAGGTGTTGTCGAACAGCAGCGGCTGGCCTTGGCCGCCCAGCGTGGCCGGCTGGTCAATCCGCCAGCGCAGGTGATACGCGGCCTGATCCGTGGCCAGCTCGGTGCCGTCGCAGGATTGCAGCAAAATCTGGCGTTGCAGCCACGGCTGCCCGGGCGTGGCGCGGAAGACGAGATAGATGTTGGCGTTGACGGCCGGGCAGTGCAACATGAATTTCCACGAACGCCAGCCGCGCATGAGGCGCACCGGCTGGCAGACCGACGGGGTGATGGTCACGCCATCGCGCACCATGTAGGGCGGCCATTGCTCGTTTGGTTTTTGGAATTCGGGTGCCCGGCCGATGGTGCGCGCGTGCCCGATGCGAATGGCGAAATCATCACCGGCGACGGGCAGACGCGCGCCGGTGCGCCGGTTGACAATGCAGGTGGTTTGCAACAGGCGATTGCTGATTTGCAGATGCCAGGCCAGCGTGCTGTTGCCGACCACATAGACGCCGTCATGCAACGGCACATAGCGCCACCACACCAGCATGGTCGCGACCACGATGGCAAGGGTGACGACCACACTCGCGCTCCATTTGAAAGTGTTGTTCATCGGCATACTGAAAGGACATATTGTAGCAAAGGCCGGCGGGCGCTGCAACCGCGCTGATAGCTCAGATCCGGCGGTTTGTTTGTGGTGTTGCTCCCCACCGATCCACGCTACGGCGGGATCGTGGGGGACTCTGCACATCCACCCGTCCAACCCGTGTGCGCGCTTGTGCTATACTAGAGGTGGGTTGTTTATCACCGCGCCGGCTTGGCTGGCACTCACTTCTGCCCAAGGAACTGCCATGAAAACATTGCTGCGGACGTTCGTGTTTGTTGCCGGACTGTTGCTGACCGTGCCAGCGGGCGCCGCGACGCTCGCGTGGGCCGTGGTGCTCGGCACGAGCAGCCCGCCCATTACGGTCACCGTAGATCAGCTCATCGCCGATGGCTCCGGTGGCTGCGTCATTGTTTGGAATGCGTATGACGGCGGCACACTACACACCAAGGTATACACCATGCGTCTTGACAAGAAGGGCGCAGTGGTATGGCGAGTGACTACCATTAACACGCACGATGTGCAACTCGGCATGGTGGACAAGAAAAACGCGGTAGCCAGTCTGACGCCGGAAGTCGGGAACAAGAGTGTCCTCGTGATCGATAAGAAGGGCGGCATAACGGCATTGGGGCTGGATCCTGGCGCGGACATGTTTTGCGACATGAACAGCGAGGATGGGCCGACCGGCGACAAGAAGGGCTTTTTTGTGGCGGTGACGCGTCCGACGGGCGAACTTGTGCTGCAGCGCTTTTCGTATAAATAGGCCGTCACCCGCCGCGCTTTACTGCCCGCGCTTGCGGAACGCAGGTGGCTTGCTGCCTTGATTGCCGCGTTCTGCAGTTCTGGTGTGGCGGCGGCCGCCACGCTGGGGCGGGCGGTTGGGCCTGAAGGCGCCGTCGCGCTCAGGCGGGCGGTTGGGCGTGAAGACGCCGTCGTGTTCAGGCGGACGCGCGCCGTCATGCTGGGGTGGGCGGGTTTGCCTGTGGTCGCCATCACGCTGCGGCGGACGGGCATTATCACGTTGAAACGGACGGGCGCCGTCGCGCTGTGGCGGGCGCGCACCATCGCGCTGCGGTGGGCGGGCATTGTCGCGTTGAAACGGACGAACTCCGTCGCGCTGCGGCGGGCGGGCGCCATCGCGCTGCGGCGGACGGGCATTATCGCGTTGAAACGGACGACCGCCATCGCGCTGCGGCGGACGAACTCCGTCGCGCTGCGGCGGACGGGCGCCATCGCGCTGCGGCGGACGAACTCCGTCGCGCTGCGGCGGACGGGCATTATCGCGTTGAAACGGACGAACGCTGTCGCGCTGCGGTGGACGGGCGCCATCGCGCTGCGGCGGGCGCGCACCATCGCGCTGCGGCGCGCGGTATGGCGGACGCACCATGGCGCGGCGGCGTGGTGGCGGTGCTTTCTGCGCCACGGCATTTTGCGCGGGCTCGGTTTGGACGAGGGCCAGCAGTTCGTCGCGCTCGCGGTGGGTCAGATGCCGCCAGTGTGCTGGCGGCAGATCACGCAAGGCGAGGGTGGCCATGCGCGTGCGGCGCAGCGCGCTGACCTCGAGGTGGAGGGCGGCGCACATGCGGCGAATCTGGCGATTGCGCCCTTCGCGCAAGATGATCCGAAAACGGCGGGCGGCGACGCGATGCACGGCGCAGGCCTGGGTGGGCCCGTCATCGAGGGAGATGCCGCGCGCCAAGGCGCTGAGTTCGCCGTCGGTCACCAGCCGCGCGGTCGTCACCAGATATTCTTTTTCGTGCGCAAAGCGCGGATGGGTCAGGCGGTGGACGAGCGTGCCATCGTTGGTCAAGAGCACCAAGCCGCTCGAATCTTTGTCGAGGCGGCCGGCCGGCACCACGCGCCAGGGCACTTGCACCAAATGGCGCACGGTCACTTCGTTTTCCTGGGCGCAACTGGTGACCACACCGACGGGCTTGTGCAAGGCGATGTAGACGAGTTGCTGCGGGCGGTTGATCGGGCGTTTGTGGACGGCGACCAGATCGTGCTCCGGGTCAACCTTGGTGCCCAGTTCGGTGACGACCGCATTGTTGACGCGCACATGGCCTTCGGCAATCAGCGCTTCGGCTTTGCGCCGCGAGCAGACGCCGTGGTCGGCCAGAAATTTTTGGAGGCGGAGGGGCATGGGGAAGGAGCCAGGGTTCAGGGTTTGGGGAATGCGAATATCGAATAGCGAACAAGGAATATCCAATGATGAAGTTCTGCGCAGATACTTCGCACTTGGATATTGAGTGTTCGATATTGGATATTCATCATAAAGATTAGTTGTTGCGCGGCAGGGCCGCGGACAGGAATTCAAGGGCGTGGCGGGCATCGGCGCACTCGTTGGTGGCGGTGTCGTTGGTAAGCGGGCCGTCGTCGTGGCCAAACGGGCCGAGCACCAGTTCTGTGCCGGGCAGGGCGGTGTGCAGGCGTTCGAGCCAGGCGCACGGCACTTGCCGGTCATTGGGCGAGCCCAGCAGCAAGACCGGCCGGCCGGCAAGGCGCGCGGCGATGCGCGGCACATCCACGTCGTTGGCGCGCGCGCCGGTTTGCCATTCAAAGATGCGCACGCCGAGTGCGGCAAGCGGCGCGGGCACATGGAAAAAGCGCCAGGCATAATAGCACACCACTTCGCGCAACGAAACAAACGGCGACTGGGCCACCACGGCTGCCACCTGCGGGTCGCGCGCGGCCGCGAGCAGCGCGGTGGTCGCGCCCAGTGAAAAGCCCCAATAGATGACCGGCAGCCCGTTGGCATAGTCGGCGCGCACTTGGCGGGTGATCTCCAGCAAGTCGCGGGTTTCCAAATAGCCAAGGGTGCAATCCCGCCCGCTGCTCTCGCCATGATGGCGCAGATCATACAGCACCAGGGAAAAACCCGCGCGCAGGTACGGCAGCAGATGGGGCAGCATGCCGTTCTTGCTGTCAGCCACGCCGTGGCTGGCAATCACGATGGCGCGCGGCTGCTCGGCCGGGATGAACCAGCAGGCCAGCGAAGCGCCGGCCGCACCGCGCACGCGAAACGGGATGAAGGACAGGCCGCAATCCGCCGGCGAAATATCCAGCGGCGTATAGGTCGCATAGTGGCGCATCATCCAGGCGCAGGTGAAGGCCACCAGCACAGCGATCAGCAGGAGTGCGACGCCGGCGCCGGCGCTGTATTTCAGCCAGGTTGGCAGCATGCGCGCTCGAGGGGTGACCGGGTCATACAATCAGGCCGCGCAAGTGGCGCACGTTGGCGTTGAGCTGTTCGAGAATATAGGGCGGCACATCGGCCGGCGCGCAGGGGCTGCAATCGGCGTAGTACTCGTGAAAGCCGGCGCGCTGCACCAGGCGAATGGCGTGATCAAACTCATTGCGTTGAATGGCCAGCAGATCGGCGCCCTGCAGCCGCACCATCAGCAGGTAGTCTTTGAGCAGGCTGACGACCTGCTGCGGCTCATCACTGCCGCTGCAGGCAGGGTCACCGGGGTTGTAGATAATGCCGAGGTTGCGGCGCGCGACATCGTCGACAAAGTCAACGGCATGATCGGCGGTGCGCACCATCGTGTCGGCCGCCGGCTCGATGGCCAGGCAGATGTCCATGTCTTGGGCGACGTCCAGCGCCACCTGCACGACGGCGACAAAGGCTTCGTAGGCGGCGTCAAATTCCTGGCCGCGATCGTGGGCCGGCGCGGTGAGGGCGACCAGCGGGCAGGCCAGCGCGTGGGCGATGCAAATCAGGCGTTGCAGCGTTTCGTCCTGTTGCCCGGCCTGGCCCGGTGTGAGCGGCGCGCCGCGCAGGCACTGCCACTCGATGGCGTGGGCCTGCGCCACGCAGACCAGCGGCGCACTGCCGCGAAACGAAAAGCCGGCCGGATCAATGTTGGACGCCGGCAGATCGAGGTAAATACCGGCGACGCCGAGCGTGGCTGCGGCCGCCACCATTTCTTCCAAGGTGTGCGCGCCGGCGCCGGCCAGTAACGCGCTTGAACAACTGAGCTTCATGCGTCAGCGGGTCGCAAAGGTTTGATGCCGGCGCGGCCCGACGGACACGAAGCGCACCCGGCACCCGGTGTGGCGCTCGATGCCGCGCAGAAAAGCGCGGGCGGCCCGCGGCAGGTCGGCGTAGCAGGTCGTTGCATCAATCGGGGTCAGCCAGCCCTTGAATGTCTCGAATGTTTTGGGGACGCAGTGGGCCAGGATGCGCGCATCGGTGGGGAAATCGGTCAAGGTTGCACCGGGGACGAGCTGCACGCCGTTGTAGCCCGTGGCCGGGCCGCAATATTCGTAGGCCGTGCATATGCGAATGACCGGCATGACATCCAGCACATCCAGTTTGGAAATAATGGCATCCGGCCCGTTCAGGCGCACGGCGCAGCGATAGGCGACAGCGTCGAGCCAGCCGGTGCGGCGCGGCCGGCCGGTGGTCGTGCCGAATTCGCCGGCGATGTGGCGAATGACTTTGCCGACGGAATAATCATCCTGCGCCGTCCGCGCCAGGGCGCGCGCCTCGTCAAGGGACATGCGCTGGTCGGCGCGTTCGCCGGCGATCCCGGCTTCGGTGCCGAGCTCGGTCGGAAACGGCCCGCCACCGACGCGGGTCATGTAGGCCGACATGACATTGTAGACGCGGTCGAGCGCGGCGGGCGGCAAGCCGGCGCCCGGCGCAAAGCCGCCGGCGCCGCATGAGGACGAGGTTACATACGGATAGGTGCCATGATCAATGTCGAGCAGCAAGCCCTGCGCGCCTTCCAGCAAAATGCGCTTGCCGTCATGCAACGCGCCGGCCAGTAGGGCGCGCGTGTCGACGACCAAGGGCAGCAGCACCTGTGCCCAGGCGCAGTAGGCATCCGTGATGGCATCCGGGTCGAACGCGCCATCGCACAGCCACGCGCCGTTCATTTGGTCGGGTGCGCGCATCCATTCCTCGAACTGGGCGCGCGGCACACGGTACACGTCGCGAATGATGCATTCCTTTTCGCGGGCGGTGGCGCAGACTTTTTCGCGAAAGCGCGCGCATTCATAGAGGTCGTTCAGGCGCAGGCCGCCACGCAACATTTTGTCGGCGTAGGTCGGGCCAATGCCGCGCGCGGTCGTGCCAATCTTGCCGGCGCCCAAGGCCCATTCGTGGGCCCGGTCCAATATCCGGTGCCAAGGCATGACCAGATGCGCGTCGCCGCTGATGCGCAGGCCGCGCGCATCGATGCCCTGCGCGCGCAACGACGCCAGTTCCTGATCGACCAGCACGCGCGGGTCAAGCACCACGCCATTGCCAATCACGTTCAACGCCGACGGCCGGGCGATGCCCGACGGCACATGGTGCAATTTTACCTTGACGTCACCAATAACGACCGTGTGGCCGGCGTTGCAGCCGCCTTGGGCGCGCACAATCACGTCAGCCTCGGCGGCGAATTCATCGGTGAACTTGCCTTTGCCTTCGTCACCCCAGGCCGCGCCGCAAATCGCCACTACTTTGTCTCGACCGAAGTACATAATGCTGGTTGTGTCCTGCGTGCTATACGGGCGGGCAGTACCGCCTGCCGCCCGGTGGAATAGTATACCAAAAAGGCCGGGCGAAAGGGTATGCCGGTAATATCGAATATTGAACAAGGAATATCGAAGACCGAAATATCTGCGCAGAACTCTGCTTGGAGTCCCGTCAACGGCGGGATCATTATTGGACATTCCTTGTTGGATATTCGATATTCGTATTCCCTGAATCCCGAAATAAACCTGGGCTTTTGACGAACCGGCCCGCTTTCGCTACAATGGCATAGCAACCATGCTTGTTCACGACCAGCACCCCAAGGCATATCCATGACTCCCCGCGTCCCTGCCACCGGCGAAAAACAACGGCGCAAGAAGACCCGCGAACTTGTCGCCACGGCCTACCTCCGTGAATTGACCGCCGCGCTGACCGCGCTGGCAACCAAGGTTGAGGCGTGGCGCGCCGGCCAGATTGATGCCTGCCAACTCAACGAGGATGTGCATGCGTATCACAACGGCGCGGCCCGCGATTTGTGGAAGAAGTACAACATGCCGGCCGACCTGCTGTTGACGCTCTTGGTGGGCGGCGGCGTGCTGCACAAGGAAGAAGTGCCGGCCGACCTGCTCGATGCACCGCGCCGCGCCGGCGCCGCACCGGCGCAGGTGGCTGAAACACCGTAGCTGCTGACCAGCAGCATGGCTGCCCGCTGCTGGCATTGATTTTTCGCCGCACGAAAAAGGCACTATTGCGGCACATATCGGTTTCTGTGTATCAAAAGGGGCTGGACGGCCTTGGGATGCCGTCTTTTGGTCGGAAAATGCCATTTACTTTGCGCCGTGAATATGCAAAAATTCAGTATGACAATCAGCTTACTTTGTTTCGCGGCGAAAAAATCCATTGTCGAAGCGGCAGCGGGATCGCGGACTCTCGGCGCAACCATGCGCCCGGCCGTCTGGTTCGGCGCGGCGTGGGTGCTGCTGTTCGGCATGCCGGCTGTGGCGGCGCAGCAAGCGCGGCCGGCCGTGGTTGCCATCGGCCAGACGATTGTGCAATCGAACACGCCCGGCTTTGGCGCCGAATATGTGCCCGAGGAGCGGATCAACAACTGGACGGCGAATCCGGGCATGGAACCGCTGCACATCTACCAATACTGGGAAGCCAGCGCGGCAGGCAGTGATGCGACCGGCGACTATGTCGTCTGTGGCACGCGCAAATGGGACACGTTGACAAGCGGCTTTCTGGATGGCGGCCAGTATCGTTTGTACCGCGAAATGCTGAATCCTGGCACGGGCCGGATCGAGATTCAGAAGCTGCGCGAAGGCGCCATCGCGCCGGGCGGCTACGTCGCGGCCGGCTATGAAGAAATCGGCTTGAACAACGTGCAGGCCCTGCCGCCGGCCACGGACGCGGTCGACAACTATCGCATGGCCAATGGCGAAACGTGGTATTATGCGGTGTGCGCCATGGACACGCGCGGCACTTGGTCGGACTATTCCGCGCCGGTGGCCGGCGTGATGGCCGTGGCCGCGAGCAACAACGGCCCGCGCATTGTGACAGCGGGCATCCCCACGCCGACGACCAATCGCAATTACACGAGCGCCTCCGCGCTGGTCACCTTCAGCGCGGCGGGTGGAACGGCACCGTTGAGCTGGTCACTGGGCGCGGGCGCGCTGCCGACCGGCTTGGTGCTGCTGGCGAGCGGTGCGATCACCGGCATGTGCGCCAGCGCGGGCGAGATGCAATGCACGGTGCGGGTGACCGACAGCGTCGCGCGCAGCCACACGCGACCGTACCTTGTCTTCCGCGTGCGGCCGGCCGGCGATGCGGCTGCGCCGGCCGCGCCGACGAACGTCATCTGCGAGGCCAACAACGGCTTTGTGTATCTGCGCTGGGATGCGCCGCCGGACACGGACATTGACCATTACACCGTCTATCGCGCGCGCTGGCCGGCAAGTCAGCATCAGGAGCGCATCTATCTTGGCAGTGGCGGGCCGGCGCCCTTGGCGCGCGACCTGTTGTTTGTCGAGAAGGACTGCACCAACGCGCCGCCGCCGCAGACGCGCAGCATGCGCGTCATCGCCCTGCAAGGCGAAACGGCATGGAACAGCAGTGGCAACAGCGTGACCCAGGAAATCGTGGCGCATCCGGCGCCCGTGCCGGCGCAGCTGCAGAATGAAAATGGCGGCGCCGGCTGCCTGAAACTCACGGCGCCCATGGCCGGCGAATTTGGCATCTCGCAGTACCTTTACAGTTGGACCGGCGACACGTGGTGGGGCGCGACGCAGTTGCCGACCGGGCACACCTATCGCATGGAATGCTGGGTGCGCGGCGCGGGGCTGGCCAGCAACATTGTCCGGTTGCGCATGCCCTCGTATGCCGACCGCACGGTGGCGGGCATTATCAACGGCAGTTGGGTGAAATTATCGGCCGATTTTATGGTGACGAACTGGCTGCAGACCAGCATGTCGGTGGTTGGCCCCACCTTCCTGTTTCGCGGGCCGGGCACGGTCTACGTCGACAATGCCGTCGTGTACGACGTGAACGAGCCGCGCGGCGCCTGCCATTTCACGCAGCCAATTTTTGACATTTGGCAGCAATATGTCGGCCCGCGTGAGCGGCAGAACAAGGGTGCCTTGCGCACACGCTACATGAACAATTCGTTTGCGCATGTGCTCAATCCGGCGGTGATGAGTTGCCGCACGTGGGACATCGTCTACGGGGCGCAAAGCGAGGATCCCATGCATGCGCATGATGCGCTGCAGGCCTCGTATGAAAGCGGCGACAGCGCCGCGACGCGCACCATTCCATGGATCACCGCGAACTTGAACTGGCGCGAGGAAGACTATGTCAATCTGGTTGAATATCTGGCCGGGCCGGCCGGCACGCCGTATGGCGACCTGCGCATTGCGCACCGCGGCGGCAACCCGGCACCGTGGACGGAGGAATTCCGCGCGCTGTATATTGAGATGGGCAACGAGCCGTGGAACAGCGGCTACTTTTTCAATTTCCGCGGCGGCTTCAGCCCCGACTCGGCCCGCACCGATGGGCGCTGGTGCCAGTATATCTGGGACTATGTCGAGAATAACAGCCCGTATTGGACGAACGCCATCAAAGTGCTGGTGGGCGGCTGGGCCGGCGCATTGAGCCCGAACGAATTCACGGCCCAGGCCCGCATGGCCTGCCCGCGCGCCGAACGCATCAGCATGACCACGTATCTCGGCGGCTGGGAGGCCGGGCAGGGCGGCCAGATTGGCGGCACCATCTGGACCGACGAGGGCGTGCAGCAATGGACGACCTATCGCGATCATTCCGGCGCAAAATACATTGACGGCATTTGCGGCTTGCAACAAACACTGGCGGCGACCGGCCTGCCGTTCGAAGTCGTCATGTATGAAGGCGGGCCGAGTTATTTGATGAACGGCTTGAATGGCGTGTCGCTGACCGCGCAGGAGCAGGAAGTCTCGCGCAATTACGGGCGCACCCTGGCGGCCGGCATCGGCACCCTGGATTTCTGGCTGTACGGCGCCTACCGCGGCATCAAGGAACAGGAATTTTTCACGTTTGGCGAAGACAAAGGCCTGTGGGCCTCGCACACTTTTGTGTATACCGGCTATCGCCCGCATCCCGCCTGGCAAGTGCTCCAAATGGTGAACACCTATTGCGGCGGTGGCGCGATGCTGGTGACCAGCTGCGAGTCCGTGCCGTCCTTCGACCTGTACACCACCAATTATGCCAGCCAAGTGAGTGCGACCGCCATGACCCTGGCCTCGCTGTACGCCTTTCAACGCGGGAGCACCTACGCCATTCTGGCCATGAACAAGAAGCTGGACGGGCTGCACAACGGGCTTGATTTTGGCGACGGCACAACGCCGCTGACGTTGCGCCTGCCGTTCAGCAATCCCGTCCGGATTGTGTTGTACAAGCTCAGCGGCGATCCGCGGCTGACAAACCGGCAGCAGATGAATTTTCAGATTGTGACGCAGGAAATTGCGCAGGCGCAGTTCGCCCGGGATTTTGTGGTCAGCGAAACGACCGGCGGCGTCAGTAACGGCCTGCCCTTGGGCGCCGTCTTTGTCTATGTCTTCGAGAATTGCACGCCGGATGTGTTGCCGGCCGCACCACAGGTAACGCTCAACCAGGCGGCCACGCAGGATGACCCCAATGATGGCAGCGCGCGGAACGAGGTGCGCTTCACGGTCGTGTTCGACCGGCCGGTGCAGGGCTTCACCAATGCCGCCACCGCCCTGATCCTGCGTGGCACGGCTGAGCCGCAAACGGCGGTGATCACGCCGGTGGCGAGTAGTCTTGGCACGGGTTATGATATTGCCGTCAGCGGCATGCGCCGCGCTGGCACGGTCACGGCGCGCGTGCCGGCCGGGGCGGCCTGGGCGGTGGCGGGCGGGCAGGCCAGCGGCGCCTCGACCTCGCACGACAACGTGGTCACAAATGTGTTTCCCGGCGGCATCTCGCTGGCCGAGTGGGAATTCGCCAGCACCTCGGTGCCTGCCTTTCAGAATCCGACCAGCACGCTGCAGCACGTCTACCTTGCGCCGGTAGTGTTGCGGCCCGGGCC
>JAPLST010000353.1 GCA_026398485.1 bacterium | reverse complement strand
TCCAGAACTCCTGACATAGGGGTATTTAAATGTCCGCTTTGTTTCGTCAGAAAGCCGGCGACGTGTGTGGGAAGCCGCGTTGCGTTGGCCGGGCGTGACGGCCGCTGCCGCACCAACGGTGCGGAGGATGATAGCCCAGGGCAACGCCCTGGGAAATGAGCGGGATGATCAGTGCGCCCTGTAGGGGCGCAGGTAGGACGGGCGTTTCTCCGTTTCGCCACCTTGATTACCCCCGCCCCGTCAGGGCGGGAATGGATGGGCATGGGCCGTTACCCAGGGCGTTGCCCTGGGCTATATTCTTTTGCCCCGTCGGGGCACCACGGCAGCCCGCACTCCGCCAGCCGCACGGCACCCAAACTACCATGTACCATCAAGCATCTGCGTTCTGAAATCCCGCGCGATGCCGCCGTGCGCTCGGAAATCCCAATTCGCAAAAAAAACGGACAGGTTAGGGTCCCCCCCATTACCGTTGCTCCAACACCCCGCGATGCCCGTAATATAAGGAAAGTAGCGAAAGCTATGTCAGGAGTTCTGGACTCCCACGATCCCGCCGGAGGCTGCGATCGTGGGCGAATAAGATTGAGCAAAAAGCCCGCCGGCGTTCGCCGTGTTTACCGGGTTTGCCTTTGCGGCCGGGTTGACCCCGCCGGATCGCTGCCACTCAGGGCATGCAGAGCGAGCTGCTGAAGCGATAAGTGCCGGCCGGCGCCTTGACGATGCACACGCTGGCGGTGCGCGTCAGCACGGCCAGATCCGCCACGGTTGCAAGCGCACGGCCGCCCTCGGTGAGGCGCGCGTCGTGGGCGGCGGGAATGTGGAGCGTGGCGCTGGTGTTCGGCGGAATGGTTACCGTCCATGTCAGTGCGGCGCCGCGCACGCGCCACGCGCTGCGGATCGTGCCGGTCACGGCGCGGTAGCGGGCGGTGGCGTGCGTCAGGCCGCCGCGCTCGATGCACGGGCGCATGACCAGGTGCTTGTAGCCGGGCGCGGCGGGATCTGTGTCGATGCCGGCGACGCGGCGGAACAGCCAGTCGCCCACGGCGCCATAGGCGTAATGATTGAACGAGTTCATGCCGGCATCCTGAAAGCCCTTGTCGTGCGTCCAGCCGTCCCAGCGTTCCCAGATGGTCGTGGCGCCCTGGGTGACGGCATACAGCCAGGACGGCCAGCCGGTCTGGAACAATAATTGATAGGCAATGTCCGCGCGGCCGCCGTCGCTCAGCACCTGCGGCAGATAGGGTGAGCCGACAAAGCCGGTCGAGAGGTGCATGCCGCGCTTCTGGATGTCCGCCACCAGCGCATCCAGCGCGGCGCGCCGCAGTGCCGGCGGCAGCAGGTCAAACTGCAGGGCCAGCACGCAGGCCGTCTGCGTGTGTGCCGCGACCATGCCCTCCGGCGTGAAATATGTTTTGACGAAGGCTGCCCGCACGCGCGTGTGCAGCGCGCGATATTTTTGCGCGTCCGTTTTTTTGCCGAGCACGCCGGCAATGCGCGCCAGCAGGTCAAGGCTGTGGGCCAAAAACGCGGTGCCGATCAAGTCCTTGGGCGTCTCGGCATTAATGGAGAGCCAGTCGCCGAACCCGTGCCACCCATCCACCTTTGGATGGCAGCGAATGAGCTGGTGACTTTTCTCGAGCAGCGCCGCGACGAAGCGCCGGATGGCGGGATAGTGGCGCGCCAGGATGCGCGTGTCGCCATAGCACAGATACAGGGTCCATGGGCAAATGATGAAGGCGTCAGCCCATGCCGGCCCGCCGTCTTCCATGCCCACGCAATTCGTGCTGGGCGCGGTCGGCGGAATGGCGCCGCCGGGCGACTGCGCATCCGCCATGTCCGCCTGCCACTTGGTGAAAAGGGGCGCGACATCAGCGTTGAAGGTGGCGGTGCGGATGAAGACCTGCGCATCGCCGGTCCAGCCGAGGCGTTCGTCGCGCTGCGGGCAGTCGCTGGGCACATCAACAAAATTGCCGCGATGGCCCCAGACAATGTTCTGGTACAGTTGATTGACCAGCGGCGCGGAGCAGGTGAAGCTGCCGGTGAACTCCATGGCGGAGTGCAGGACAATGCCGGTGACGGCGTCGCGCGTCAGCGTCATTTCCGGCGGCAGGCCGGTGATTTCAACATAGCGAAAGCCGTGGAAGGTGAAGCGCGGCTCGTACACCTCGGTGGCGCCGCCCTTGAGCGTGTAGTGATCCGTGGCGCGCGCGCTGCGCAGGTTGGCGGTGTACAGCGTGCCATCGGGCTCCAGCGTCTCGGCGTGGCGGAGGGTGACGGTCGTGCCGCGTTCACCTTTGATGGCAAGGCGGATGCGGCCGGTCATGTTCTGGCCAAGATCGAAGACCCATTTCACCGTGCCCCACTGGCGCGTGTCCTTCTGCGGCGGGGCCACGGGCACAAGTTCCTGGGTGCGCTTGACCGCCGTGCCCGGCATGGCGACCAGCGGCACGCCGGGGTCGGCAAAGGTGCAGACCGGTTGCCAGCACGGCGCCGCAAAACCGGGCTTGTCCCAGCCGGGCAGTTCGAGCCGCGCATCGTAGCTCTCGCCCATCAGCATGTCGGATTCGAGCAGCGGGCCAAAGCCGCACGTCCATGAATCGTCCGACACCACGGTCTGGCGCGTGCCGTCGGCAAACACAAGTTCAAGTTGGGCCAGCAGCCGCGGCCGGTCGCCCCAACACTGCCGGCCACGCCATTCGACATGGCCGCAGTACCAACCATCGCCGAGGATGGCGCCCAGCGTGTTGCGCCCGCGCTTGATCAGCCGGGTGACGTCATGCACTTGATACTGGATGCGTTTGCGGTAATCGGTCCAGCCGGGGGCAAAGACATCGTCGCTCACCGGCGCGCCATTGATCGAGCAATCGTGCAGGCCGAGCGCCGTGACGTACAAGCGCGCGGCGGCCACGCGCCGGGTCACGCTGAATTCCTTGCGCAGGAACGGGCAGGGCATCGTCGTCCAGCGCCCGCCGACGAGCGCGCTGCCGATCCACGTCGCCTGCCAGTCGCGGCGGTCGAGCAAACCCATTTCGAAGAAGGCGGGCGCGCTCCATGCCGTGGCTTGCTTGTCGGCGTCCTCAACCAGCACGGCCCACCAGGCGCGCTGGCGCGCAGCGAGTGGTGTGCCGGCATAGACGATCTGTGTGGTGGCATCCGAGGCCACCATGCCGCTGTCGCACAGGTCGCCATGCCCGGCCTTGAGCCGCGCGCTGCTGGACGCAACCCGCACGTGATACGCCGTCTGGCGCGCGCCGCGCCGCGCGTCCTCCAGCCGCCAGCTCAACCGCGGCGGCATGGCATCGATGCCCAGCGGATTGTGCTTGTACTCGCAACGCAGGTCGGTGACGGTCATGGTGTGGTGCATAGCTCGCGTGGGTGTGTGTGGTGGTGGTGGCCGGAGAAACGCCGGACTGCGGCTCATGCCGGCCGCGCTTCGTACGCACTGATGATGCGCTCCAGCATGCGGTGCGTGTCCGGCCGGGTGACCTTGCGGCCCGGCTCGGCGTCAAACCATTGCAGCGCGCGTTGCACGCCCTCGTGGAAGGGAATCCGCGCGACAAATTCCGGCACGACCCGCTTGATCTTGCGGTTGTCGAAGATCAGGCAGTGGGCTTTGTCGCCCAGCAGCGGGCCGCGCAACGCCGGCTCGACGGCGCAGATGAAATCCGACGGCACATGCACGATGCGCGGCGCAACGCCCGCGGCGGCGCCCAGCACGGCATAGATCTGATTCCAGGTCAGCGGCGTGTCGGCGGTGATGTGAAACGCATGGCCCAGCGCCTGCGGATTACCCAGCAGGCCGACAAAGCCGCGCGCAAAATCCTCGGCATGCGTCACCGTCCACAGCGAGGTGCCATCGCCATGCACCACCACTTTTTGCCCGCGCCGGATGCGGTCAAACACGGCATAGTCGCTCGACCCGCCGATGGCCACGGGCAGCGCCATGTCGTACGTGTGCGACGGCCGCACGATGGTCATGGGAAAGCCGGTCGCACGGTATTCGGCCAGCAGCCGCTCTTCACAGGCAATCTTGCGTTGCGCATAGTCCCAGAACGGATTGTGCAACGGCGTCGACTCGGTGATAACCGGCTGCGCCAGCGGCTTTTGATAGACCGAGGCCGAACTGATGAAAATGTACTGCCGCGTGCGGCCCGCCAGCAGCGCAATGTCACGCTGAATGTCGTCAACACTGTAGGCGATCCAATCAACAACGGCATCCCACGTGTGCGCCGCCAGCGCGGTTGCAACATCCGCCGCGTGAATATCGGCCGTGATTGTCTGCACGCCCGCCACGGTGCCGCGCAGCCCGCGATTGAGATGCCACAGCTCCATCCCGCGCGCCAGCGCCATGCGGCTGACCGCCGTGCTGATGTTGCCCGTCCCGCCAATAAAAAGCACTTTCATAGCTGAGAAAATCCTTGTATTAGTTTCCTTGGTCAATGCACACAGCATAGCATATCCGGCTGGATAACACAAGAGCAAAAAACGACTCATCATGCCAAAAACGATCTATCAACCGGTGTTTGTCCACGTTTTTTGACATAATACTATATGCCGAAAACAACATATAATCCTTGCCGGAAATTCGCAGTGTTGCTGCGCTGAACCCCGAACCGCTGATGAATATCGAATATCGAACAAGGAATATCGAAGGACGAAGTATCTGCGCAGAACTTCAACATTGGTAATTCCTTGTTCGATATTCGATATTCGCATTCCTTGAACCCTGCTTCTCCGCCGCACCACCGCACCACCGCACCACCCTTCCATTCTTCCGGAATCTGCGCGCGGTTGAGTGTCATGGGCTGAAATGCTATACTTTCCCCGCATGGAACGCACGAAGACTACCAGATATTGGATGCGGACAGGCCTGTTGCTGTCTGTGGTTGGCTGCTGCGCTACGGGCGGTGCGGCGCCGGCTGCGCCGGCCGCGACGGCCGCCGTGCGCGCGCGGGCCATGTCCGCCTACGCCGGCGGCCGCTTTGACGAGGCCGCCCACGCCGCCGCGGCCGTCCTCACGGCGTCGTCCAATCGCTATGATGCCGGCCTGCTGACCATGCTGGGCCGCAGTTATTATGAGTTGCAGCAATGGAGCAATGCCTTGACGGTGCTGCAGCAGGTGCGCGCGGACAGCGCCGCGGCAGACTATGCCGAGGCCCAATATTTTCAGGGCTGCATTCACGAATTGCACGAGGATTTGCCGCGCGCGCTGTTTGCGTATGATGCTGCGGCCCACGTGCCGAACGCCGCGCCGTTCACAACGCTGGCGGCGCATGCGGCCGCGCGCTTGTACCTTGCGCGCGGCGCGCCGGGCGCGGCGCATGCGGTGTTGACCAATCAGCCGGTCGGCGCCGCGGATGCCGCACTCGCTACCGAGCGCGCCTTCTGGCTGGCACAGTGCGCCTTGCTGGAAGGCAACGCGCCGGCGGCCTATGACCAGTTCAGTGTGCTGAACCAGCGCGCCGAAATTGACCCGACCCTGCGCCCGTACCTGGCCGGCGGCGCGCTCATGGCCGCCGAAGCCGCAAGCCACGCCGCCGCCGCGCGCAAGCTGGCACTGCCGCTGAGCGCAACCGGCATACCCGCCCGTGTGCGCGCGCTGGCATTGCACCATTTGGGCCGCGCCGCATTTAGAGACGGCGACCTGACGGCGGCGCGCGGCTACTTGCTGGCTTGCCTGACCACGGCCTACACGGACGAGCGCGCGAACGCGCCCTATCTCCTGGTGGTGCCCGAAGGATTTCCCTACGCAGAAGCGCTGTACACGCTGGGCCAAATGGCCTTGCGTGCGCACAAGCCCGGCGGCGCAAGGGTGTATTTCGAGCGTTGCGCGGATGCCTATCCCCACCATGCACTGGCGCCCAAGGCCGCCCTGCAAGTCGCGCAACTGACCGGCACCCACGGGGCCGATTCGAATGTGATCGTCCGGTTGCAACAGGCCGGCGCCAGCGCCGACACGAAAGTGCGGCTGGCGGCCTTGATTTTACTGGCGGATCTGGCCCGCACGCGCACCAATTTTGCCGATGCGCTGGCGTATCTCGCGCAGGCCGCGGCATGCGCGTCGAACACGCCGGCCGCCCACGATGTGCAGTTCCGGCTGGGCTTGACCCACTATGCGCAAGGCAATTATTCACTGGCGCAACAAACGTTTGAACGCGTCTTTGCCACGGCCCCCGCCGGCCTGCGCGAGGATGCCCACTTCTGGTGCTTCTGGTGCCTGCTCCAACAAAACCTGCTGGATGACGCGCGCACGGTGCTGCAAGAGCACACCATGGTGTTCCCCACCGGCCAGTACGTCTGGGCGGTGCAATTGCAGCGCGGGCGGCTGGCGGTGGCGCGCGGTGATTTTGCCGGCGCCAGCGTGTTCTTTCAAACGGTGGCGACCAATCCCGTCGACCGCGCCTTGGCCGAGCATGCCCTGCATGAGCTCGCGCTGGCGCACGCCCAGCAAGGGCACACCGAGCAGGCCCTCAGTGTCTTCACCGATTTCCTGAGCGAGTTTCCCACGTCACCGTTGCGCGACGCGGTCGAATTTAAAATGGGCCTGACCTTCTTCAGCATGGGCGATTACACCCGGGCGCACGGCGCCCTGGCGGCCTTGGCGGCGCGCGCGCCCCACGGCAGCTATGCCGGGCAAGCCGCGTATTGGGCCGCCGCCGCCGCCGACCGGCTGGGCAAGCACCAAAGCTGCGAGACAACCCTGACGACACATTGGGCCGTGATTGTGCAGAGCCCGGATGCGGCGGCCGCCTGGCTGTTGCGCGGCGATTGCTATCGGGCCGCAGGCGCGCTGACGCAGGCGTGGGATGCGTACCAAGCCGCCGCCCGCATGCCGGACGCAGCCATCAGCGCGGGCGACGCCCAATTTCGTTTGGGCGACTGCGCGCTGGCGCTCTCGAACAGTAGCGCGGCCCTCGCCATTTTCATCCCGCTCAGCAGCAATGCCGATGCGCAAGTACAGGCCCGCGCGCTGGTGGCCCTGGGCGACGCGCGCGCGGCGGGCGGCGATCTGCGCGCGGCGCTGAGCGAATGGCTGCGCGTGGTGTATGACTTCCCGGGCCAGACGCAGCCGGCGACGCGCGCCGCGCGCCGCGCCGCCGCCGCGTATGTGACCTTGAACGAACCGCAGCAGGCCGAGCGCATTCTGCACGCGCGCGCCACCCGCCTTGATGGCGCGCCGCCC
>JAPLST010000328.1:8228-23601 GCA_026398485.1 bacterium | reverse complement strand
ATCGCCACCATTGCCGCCGTTGCCGCCGGGATACGTTCCAGAACCGCCGGCGCCACCCCTGCCGGCTCCGCTTCCAGCTCCACCAGATGCACCGGTGCCATCTGCTCCAGCAACACCGTCAGCCGTGGCAATTGACGTGTAAACATCTTGGGCAATGGCGCCACCAGACGCAAGCACGAAATCACCGTTGGTGATAGTAACGGTGCGCGGCTCTCCTCCGCCGGTTGGCGGACTTTTTGCCAACAAAAATACGCCGGATACAATGAGTTCATCAAAGGTTTCAGAGGAAGTATTCGTATGCACTTGTCCCGGAAAAATCACCAAGCCATACGACATATCAACAAGTGCGAAAACCAGCATAACGGACAACAGACATTTCATGGTGTACCTTCTGCCTTATGTCAGTTTATACTCACAAACGTCAAGTGCATTGACGTATTTGAAGATTAAAACGAGTCCCGGCGCCTTTAACCTAATACCTTTAACCTTAAACCTAAAACCAGCAACAGCGGCAGCAGCAGCGCCGGCTCCGGCACGCCCGCCGGAAAGGCAATCACATCAACCCAGGCGGCATCCGCGCCGCCCACCGTGTTGGCATCCTTGCTGTAGTGCCAGGTAAAGGTGTGCATGCCCGTGCTGATCACGTATTGCACCTGCTGCCACGGCGTTTCGCCCGACCATTTTGCGCGCTCGACGCCGTCCACCAAAAAGCGCAGGTAGTCATACCCGCTCTCCGACGAGGTCTTCAAGTAAAACGTCACGTCGCCCGCCTGTGTCACGTCGAACATCGCCGCCATGCTCGAACTTTGGTTGTCACCGATCACGCCCGAGCGCGCTGCTGCGGCGCCGTCCGCATGTTGCGCGCTGGTGATCGTCCACGGCGTGCTGCCGCCAAACGTCCACAGACTGTTGAACCCGCCTTGTTCAAACGACTCGTTGATGTTGTCGGGCAGCGCGATAAGCACATTGGTGTCACTGCCGCCCACGCTGACAGGCATGCTGATTGCGGCATACCCCGGCGCACTGACGCGCACGGCATACATGCCTTCCGGGAGGTTCGTCACGCTGAACGAACCGCCGCTGTCCGTCTGCACGGCGGCCACCGGCGCGTTGGTCACCAGCACGAGTGCATTGGTCACTGGCACCTGCGTGTCGGCATTACGCACCAGGCCCGCCAGCGTCCGCCGCGGCGCACTGACCATGGCCAGGTCAATGATGGTCGGCCCGCTCGCGCTGATGATCGCATTGGTCTGTACACTGCGATAGCCGAAACAGGCATAGGTCACGGCATACACGCCGGCGGTCAAGAAGCGGTGATAGCGCCCAAAGGTTTGCTCGGCGGTGTAGGGGGCGCGATACGCACCGGTGTTGTCCACGCCCTGCACATACACGGTCGCGCACAAAGGCGCCGCGCTGGCTGCGTCACGAATGTGCCCGGTCAAGGTTGCGCTGTCCACGCGGCGCAACAACGCGACAGCCGCGGCAATGTTGTTCCGGCAGATACCCGGCACCTGTGCCGCCGGCGGAATGAATTCATTGGCCGCCACTTCAATGGTATAACAAAACGTGCCGCGCTGACCATAGGCATAATCATCGGTCACGCCGGATGCGGCGTATAATTCCCACGAGGCCTGCGGCGTGTAGGTGCCGCCGTTTTGCCCGGGAATCGACAGCGCCATGCGCACCGCCAGCTCGCGCAAGGCCGCGTCATCCGGCGCGCGCATGCCCACGGCATAGCCATACGGAAACAGCACCAGTTCGCTGTAACTGTGATACGTAATGCCGGCCACAAACGGGTGCGCATCCACCAGCGTCTTGATGGCGCGCGTCTCCGGCTCGGAGAACGCCGCCGGCCCGCGATAGGTTTCATCCAACGGCGTCGCCGACGCGCCGTCACCGCCCCATTCAAAACCGTAATTGCGATTCGGATCGACACCGTCGCCGCCGTTCCATCCGCCGCTGTTGTTGTTGTCGCGAATATTCTTGCGCCACCAGACATCACTGCCGTCATACACAATCTTGTGCCCGTCCGGGTTGACGATCGGCACAAACCAGATTTGCTTGTTGGTGATGTCGGCGGCGAACGCGGCGTTGGTCAAGACAAGATTGAGCAGGGTCATCACGATTTCCGTACCGATCGGCTCACGGGCGTGGTGCGCGCCCAAGTAAAATATGTTCGGCTCATCCTCCTCAGTCCGCGGATTGTCCGACACTTTCAGCGCCCACAGATCGTGCTGATACGCGGTGTAGCCCGCCATGCCGTTGGTCGCATACTCTTTGCCGCGACTGTCGCCAATGTCATATAACGCCGTGATATTCGGATAGGCCGCCGTCAGCGCGCTCAATTCGGCGCGCACCGCGGCATAGCTGCGATAGCCGGGCAAAGCCAGCGGCGCCAGGCCAAGATTGCGGCGCACATCCTCGGTGGTGCAGCGCAGTATCGGCGCGAGGCCGCGCGCTTCCAATGCCGCACGCTCCTTGGCGGTCACCACCAGATCAAGATACTTGCCGGGGCGATAGGCGGCAATGTCAAAGCCCTCTTTCTGCAGCGCAGCGAGCAGCGCGGATGCGGGCGCTTCCAGCCGCACCAAGGTCTTGTCCTCCGCACCCTGCGCGCGCTGCGCCAACAGCCCGACCACCAGCAGCAGGCCGGCAAACACCAGTCGTTGTGTAATTGTCGTCATCATCATCATCACACTAGTATAGCATACGCACCGTTGCCGCTGCATTTGCAGCGCCGCATCAGCTACTTGTCACTTGCTACCTGTCACAGGTTGCAAGCACCAGAAAACCTCTCCAGTATTTGCAGCGCCTGCAGAGTGGGAGCGACCTCCGTGTCGCGAATGCTGCATATTTGGTTCATGTCTGCGTGTCGGCTGCCTGGGCGCTGCCCGGCTTGACGACCCGCGCCGGGTTGCCCACCACCGTCCGTCCGGCCGGCACATTCCGAATAACCACCGCGCCGGCGCCGATGATGGCGTCCTCACCAATCGTGATGCCGGGAATAATCACCGCACCGGTGCCAATGAACGCACGCGCGCCGACAATGACATCGCCCGCCAGTTGCGCGCCCGGGCAGACATGCGCAAAGGCACCCACGTTGCAATCGTGGTCAACCGCCGCCGCCGTGTTAACAATGCAGCCGCGGCCGATGTGCGCACGGGCGCCGACAATGCAGCCCGCCGCCAGAAACGCGCCGCCCTCGACCAGCGCGCCCTCTTCCACCAGCGCCGCCGGATGCCGCACGGTCACATACACAAATCCCATCTGCTCCAGCACACCCACCACGCGTTCGCGCGTCGCGTTGTCGCCAATCGCCACATGCACATAGCGAATCCCGTCGGCGTGAAATGCGCACAGATACTTGCGCCCGCCCAACACTTTGCCATGCACCAGCCGCGTCCCGGGCGGCTTGCCGTCATCCAGTATTTCAAAGATGAACGCACCGTACAGCAACAAACACAATTTGCCTTGATTCTGCATAAAATTCTCCTGATTCTCTTAGTGTAGCAAATTTTGACGTTGGACGTTCGATGTTGAATTGTTGAATGTTGAACGTTGAACGTTGACAAATGCCTTTATTTTTCTTATAATAACCACACTGCGCAGACGGCATGAAGACGCTGGACGCATGGACATCCGCAGCTTCCGCCATCTGCCTGAAGGATACCGGCCGCAGCGGGCTGGCAGTCGTCTCGGCTTACGAGGCCGCGCGAACCAGCCCGCGCGAGACTAAACTGATACGCAAAACGGAGCACGTATGAACACAATTCAGCAGCAGAGTATGCAATGCATGACGAAGGGACGGATCATGAAAAGCAACCGAATGCTCGCGCTGGCAGTGGCCGTGGCATGTCTGTTGCCGGCGACCGGATGGTCAACCGTCTATCTGAATAACTTGGACCAACCTAATGATTATGATGGTCATGTTACATTAAGTCAATGGGTCGCCAGCCGCTTTACAACAGACAACAGTGCGCCAGCTTTTCGGCTCGATTCACTGACCTTGGGGAAAATTTATGCAAGCACGCCAGGGGGAAACTTCGTGGTGAGTATCTATTCCTGCATTGGGACAGCGGGCAATGAGCTGCCCGGTAGTTTGATCGGCAACTTGAGCGGCTCAGCGAGTCCCGATACTCAAAGTGACTACATCTACACCGCAACCGACATTACCCTGCAGACGAACAAAAGCTACTGGCTGGTCACGCGAGTCACTTCAGGAAGCGCGGATTACCGGGTCGGCTACAGGTACAGCACTGCCAATTCGGCGCCGGGCGGCTGGGTATATCCTTCAATTCACAATTACGCTTGGTCATATGATCAAGGGAATACTTGGCCGACAAGCGGCGCTATGTATCCTTACTGCTACGAAGTTGAGGCGACCGGCATCCCCGAGCCGGGTGCGGCGTTCATCCTGGGCATGACCTTTCTCAGCGCCATAGGTGCACGTCGTCTCACGTAGTTCAAGAAGCCGGATCAGACGTAGCTCGCATATGCCTGCGCGGAATGAGCCTTCTTTCGAGAGGGCTTTTTTCTTGGGGCCATAGAAAACGCGTCTGCACATAGCCGCTGGAGGGACGCGCTCCGTCGCGTCCGTGCCGTTGGAGGGATCGCGTCCGTCTGCATGGTCACGACAGTGCGTGACCCTCCAAAGCAAAGACGTGTGCTGCCGCTGCGTCATCTGCCGGAAAGCGTGCGCTGATGCGGAACGGCGCGCAGGGCCTGCGCGCCCTACCTCGGCGCGGCGGGTTACATTCATTTCCTGCACTCTTCTATCGCATGCCCACATGCCCACACACTGATTGCATTTTTCTGCGCGACTGGGTACCATCATCTCATGACAACATCTGCTTCCATTCTGATCATCGGCTACGGCAATCCGCACCGCCAGGACGATCGCGCCGGCCATCTCCTGGCCGAGCGGGTCCGCGATTGGGCTGCCGCACAGGGCATTTCCGTGACCGTCCGCACTGACTACCAGCTTGATCTCGACATGGTCGAGGACATCGCCCACGCCACCCACGTTTTCTTTTTTGATGCGCATACGCACGAATTCAGCACCGCTGTTGAAGTCACTGCCGTGGCCGCCGAGGAACCACAAGGCTTCACCACCCATGCCTTCACGCCCGGCTCATTGCTCGGTTTGGCACGCAAACTGTACGATGCGCAGCCGGACGCCCGCATCATTTCCGTACCGGGCTTCGCGTTCGACATGCGCGACGACATGAGCCCCACCACCGTGGCGGCCATCGACCAAGCCTTTGCGATAGCCTGCGCGCTGCTGCACAAGGTGATCAGTGATCAGTGATCAGTGATCAGTAATCAGTGATCAGTAATCAGTGATCAGTAATCAGTGAAATCGGTATAGATGAGCTGCAGTTTTCTTCCATTCTTCCAACCTTCCACCCTTCCATTCTTCCAGACTAGCTGACTGCGATCCAGAGGCAGGTCAGGTACTGGCCTTCGGGAAAGGCCGGCAGGACGGGGTGATCCGGTGCCGCGCCGCTGACGCGCACAATCTGCGCCGTGCGCTGCTCCTCGACCGCCGTTTCACGAATGACGTGTTGTAAAGCCTCAAAGCCCAGCGCCGCGGAACAGGAGCAGACCACCAGCATGCCCGGCGGTCGCAATGCCCGCAACGCCAGCCCGCACAGATGGCGATAGTAGCGCAGCGCGCGGGTGACATGCTCGGCCGTGCCCGCCAGTTTTGGCGGATCGAGAATAATCATGTCAAAGTTGCGCGCCGCGTTCAGGTATTCGAGCACATCGGCACAGTACAGCTCAATGCCGACGTGATTGGCCGCGGCATTCTTGCGTGCCAGGGCAATGGCCGGCGCGGATGAATCCACGCCCACCACGCGCGCAGCGCCGCCGCGCGCGGCATACAACGCAAAGCCGCCCGTAAAGCAATACGCATCCAGCACCGTACGCCCGCGTGCCAGAGTTTCGAGCCAGGCGCGATTGTCGCGCTGATCGCAATAAAAGCCTGTCTTCTGGCCGTGCAGATCAACGGTGAACTGCAGGCCGTTTTCGCGCACCTGCACCGGCGCTTCTCCAGTGAAGTTTTCAGTTTGCGGTTTTCGGTTTTCAGTTGCAGATGCTGGCGCATCGACAGACTGTTTATCCCGCCATTGGTCGGACTCCAAGCAGCTGCCGCACTCTGCATCTGCAATGTGAGCGTCGGCATCCGGTGCTGCAGTGGCAGATCGCGGCACGGAGGCCGCTCCTGCTTTCCAGCCATCCTGTTCAAGCGGACGCGGCACCGGACGCCAGAGCACGCGGGCCAATTGCAGCTCTGTTTGAATCACGCGCGTGATCACCGCTTGATTCTGTTCCGTCCAATAGGCGCTGGATGCCACGACCGCCGTGTCGCCATACAGGTCAATGGTCAAGCCGGAGCAACCATCGCCCTCACTATTCAGCACGCGATACGCATTGGTGGCCGCCGATGGCAGTTGCAGCAATTGGCGCAGGGCGCGGGCGTTCCGCAGATGGCGGGTGACAAACGCCTCAATCGTCGCGGCACACTCCCCCGCCGCCGCGCGGCTGAGGATGCGCACCCGATATTGTGAATGGGCATTAAAGACGCCCAGCCCGAGCCGGGTTCCGTGCGCATCGATGACCGCCACGATCGTGCCGGTCGTGATGCCGGCGTCGACCGACTGCACGGCGCCGGAAAAGACCAAGGGATGGCCGCACCAGAATGGTTTGGCCTTGCCCGGCTTGAGCGTCACGCGCGGCACACTGTTCATGCGCGCAGCTCGGGCGGCGTAAACGGCGACATGGCGCGCAAACGCGCCACAATCGGCGGCAGGCCCTCGATAATCCCGGCAATATCGGCCGCGCTGGTGTAACGGCTCAGGCTGAAGCGCACGGCACCGTGGGCTTCCTCGTGCGACAAGCCCATCGCGCGCAAGACGTGCGACGGTTCGAGCGAGCCGCTGGTGCAGGCCGAGCCGGACGAGGCGCAGATGCCCAGATCGCTCATGGACAGCAGCATGGCCTCACCCTCGACATAGGCAAACGTGATATTGGTGGTGTTGGGGGTGCGCAGCGTGCGATGGCCGTTGACCTGCGCCACGGGGATGCGCGCCAGCAGTTCCGTTTCGAGCATGTCGCGCAAGGCCTTGACGCGCGTCGCCTCGTCGTCGAGAAACCCGGCCGCCAGTGCGGCCGCCATGCCCAGCCCGACAATATACGGGACATTTTCCGTGCCGGCGCGCCGGCCATGTTCCTGGTGTCCGCCGACAAACAGCGGGCGCACGCGCGTGCCACGCTTGATGTACAACGCGCCAATGCCTTTGGGCGCGTGAAATTTATGGCCCGACAACGACAGCAAATCCACGCCGGCCGCCTGCACATCCACGGGAATTTTGCCGACCGCCTGCACCGCGTCGGTGTGAAACAACACGCCATGCTCATGCGCGATCGCACAGGCTTCCTGGATCGGCAACAGCACGCCGGTCTCGTTGTTGGCCCACATGCAGCTGACCAGCGCGGTCTTGTCGGTGATCGCCGCGCGCAAGGCATCCAGACTAATCAAGCCATCACGATTGACCGGCAGATACGTGACATGCACGCCGCGGCGCTGCAGTTCCTCGCCCAGATTGTACACGGCGGGATGCTCGACTGCCGTGGTGATCACATGATTTTTGCGGGGCAGCGCGGCCAGCACGCCCAAGACCGCGGCATTGTCGCTTTCCGTGCCGCAACTGGTGAAAATCACCTCGTCGGCGTACGCGGCGTTGAGCAACTGCGCCACCTGCTCGCGGGCGCGCTCCATCGGCCGCGCGGCCTCGACGGCAAAGGCATACATGCTCGAAGGATTGCCAAAGTGGCGCGTGAAAAACGGCAGCATCGCCTCGACCACATCATCGGCCACGCAGCTGGTGGCATTATTGTCTACATAAATCATGGTTCAGCCTTTGGTGCGTGCGGCAGCACAGCCACAGGCCTTGCCTTTTGGCTTTTGGCAGCAGCGCGTCTCGCGTTGTTTCTGGCAATCAGTGGGTGCATCGGCATCCGCCACGGTGCCCCACTGCCGGTCCAAAATGTCTTGAATGGCGACATGACATGACTTGCAGGCGCCACCGGCCTTGGTGAAATTCGTGATTTCATCAACCGTCCGCAGCTTGTTCTCGCGCGCCACCCGCTCAATGTGGGTGTCGGTCACGGCAAAACAGCGGCAGACAATTTTGCCCTCGTCGTCCGTCTGGTGGGTCGATTGCACACCACGATAATTGTTGATGGCCGCCAAGACCGCGTCGTGGCCCAGCACCGAACAATGCATCTTGGCCGTCGGCAACCCGCCCAGCGCATTGACAATATCTTCATTGGAGACCTGCATCGCTTCAGCCACCGTCTTGCCAATGATCAATTCGGTCAGGACGCTGGCGGAGGCGATGGCACTGGCGCAGCCGAAGGTTTTGAACTTGGCGTCCGTGATCCGGCCGGCCGCGCGGTCGATCCGCAAGGTCAGGCGCATGGCATCACCGCAGGCCATGCTGCCGACTTCGCCGACGCCGTCTGGATTTTCAATTTCGCCCATGTTTTTCGGGTTGCGAAAATATTCGAGCACTTTCTGATTATACTCCCACATGCGGTCGTGTACGGGTTGAGGTTAGGTGTATATTCATTGCAGTACCATTATATCCTTTATGGCGCGCCATGTCAATGGCAGCAGCGTTTTCAGTTTGCAGTTTACAGTTTTCGGTTGCAGACTAAAATCGGAACACATACTGCACTCATTCGCTGCCGCAGACCAGGCCGCGCGCTTGCACACGGTAGGCCGTCGGGCTGATGATCAGCTGGGTTGCCAGATGCATTCCGCGCGGCCAGGCATAGGCCGACAAGCCATGTGCGGCAGTGATCCGTTGGGCCGTGTTGGTACACCAGACACTGATGTTGTCGCGGTCGATGCGCCAGAAAAAGTCACTGGCATCGGGTGCCTGCAATTCGCCCAGCGGCACGCCGAACTGGCCCAACGGCATGCCCTGCTCCAAGGCAGTGGCGCGGGCATGCACGCGCAGTGTCATGCTTGTCAGCGAGTTCCATTGCCAGGCCAGTACGAGGGCCTCGTCGCCCGTATCGCGCACATCCTCCGCCAAAGGCGCGGGGGTGAACGTCAGCAACAGTTGCGGCGGTTGCTCTGCGCTGAATTGCTGGGCGCGCAGTTCCAGTTGCCAGATGGCGCCGGTCACGGCGCCGGCAAACATGCCGGGCAGCATCGGCACGCGCGCATCGCTTCCTTGGAGGAGGGTGACGGCGGCGCGATTCGTCTCGGCCGGTGAGGCATTGGCTTGCTGCGCAAAGGTCAGCATACTGTGGTCAACCACGCCGGTGACCAGGCCGGGCGTGCGGATGCGCCCGCTGGCGGCCGCGAAGCTCCACTCGGCACTGGGCGCCTGCACGATCCGTTGCGGTACGAGCCGCCAGGCCGCGCCATTCCACCACGGCGTTGCGCGCACGCTGTCACTGCGCCACAAGGTGGCAAACAGCAGGTCGGGCGGGACAAACCATGCGCGGGCTTCCGCCGGCAAGGCTTGGGCGCAGGTGATCATCGCCGGCAGCGTGCCAATTTCAATTGGCTGCTCTTCCACTTGGTGTTCAAACAGACGCCGCGGCGTGCGCGCCGCCGTCGTGCGACTGCGGCCGAAACATTTGTACAATTCCGTGACATACGCTGCCACAACATTCATCTTGTCATGCAACTGCAGCGCCGACATCAGGGGCTGATAGAGCGTCACATATACTTTGCGCGCATAGGTGTCATTGGTGGGAAAGCCGAGGCCGCGCTCCGCCTCAGCCAGCAGCTCCAAGCCCTGTTCGAGCATGGCCCGGCGCTGCCACCAGCGCGTCGCGCCATTCAGCAAGTCAGCCGCGGTATAGCGCGAGCGGATGGCATACCAATCGCAGGCTTCGGCCGGCATGAGGAACGCCAGGCGCCGGGCCGCAAACGTGGTGCGCGCGTCGTGCTCCAAGACATACACTTGCGCCGGCCGGCGATATTCGCGGCGCTCCATGCTTTGTGGAAACACGACGGCATAGCAGCGCGCCAGCAGCGCCGCCTGTCGTGCGCACAAGGTCGCATACTCCGGCGTCTGGCCAAGTTCTTTGTGCAGCAGGGCGAGCGCATTCACCACGTCGGCGCGCATGCCAAACAGCGCCATGAGTTGATTGGTATAGGGTTGCCACAGCAACGGCGCGAGCAGATGGTGGCGCGCCGCACTGGCGATCATGGCCGCGCGCGGTTCCGGCGCGGCGGGAAAGCGGCGCGTGCCGGCGCGGATAAACGCCAGCGGATCGTCCTGGGCGCCGGCATTGAGTTCGGCACAGCGGGCATAGCCGACATAGGCCGCCGGCATGCCGAAATCGATACGGCTGCGCGGCCCTTCATCGCGCGTGACACCCGTGTGCTGATACTCTTCGCGCGCCTCCTGCAGATAGGTGCGGCCGGGCTGCCGCGGCATGGTTGCGTTGGGCTGGCCCTCGGCCTTCTGAAGACAGGTGTCGCCCAACCACAGTGCCATGGCGGGTGAAGGCGCCCACTTGTACAGCGCCTCCAACGTCGCAAAAAAATCGTCCCATTGGTCATGCTGCCGATAGAGCAGCGCCAGCTCCAGCAGCGCACGCACATCCCGCGGGGCGGCCGCCAGCACACTCTGCCACAGTTCAATCTGGCGCTGCTGCCAATCCAGCGGACGCTCGGCCACGACCACCACGCTTTGATCCTCATCCATTGCCCGACACAGTTCCGCCCAGGCCGCGCGCACCGGCGCACTGCCCTGTTCGCGCTGCGCAATGCCGCGCAATGCCGCACTGGCGTCCTCGTATTGCTGCACATGCAACAACGCCAGCGCATAGGCAATCCGGGTGGGCGTGTGCTCCGGCGCGGCCTCCAGCAGCACGCGCGTCATGGTCGCCACATTGGTCCAATCCTGGCGCGTCATGGCCGCGTCAATGCGGGGTTGCAGCACGGCCCGCAGGCGTTCGACCACCGGCGCGCTGGAGCTCCGGCGCCGGGATTGCAGCTGCGCCAGCATGCGCAACGCCGCGGGATGATCCGGCGCGGCGCGCAAGACTGCATTCAGGTCGCGCCGGGCCGCGCTGGCAATGGCGTTTGTCATAAAGAATTGGGCTTGCGCCAGGGTCGCCGGGTAAAACGTGGCATCGCGGGCAATGGCCTGGCGCAAGTGCGCGCGGGCCCGCTCATGATCGCCATCGCGCAGCGCATCCATGCCGAGCAAATATTCGCGGTACGCCGCGCTGCCGCGCTGATACATGCCGGTCACGGCGGCGTCCACCGGCACAACCAGTGCCAGCGCGGTGGTGAGGAGGCGGCGCACGTCGTCGTCACGTTCCAAGGCTGCCGCAATGTGCGCAGCCCGCACATACGCAGTGGCGTTGCTGGGCTCGCGCACCAGCCATTCGTCGACTAGGCGCTGTGCCAGATCCCACTGTTGGTCGGCAATCATCTCCCCCGTCATTTTCTCCAAGGCCCAGGCGCTCTCGGGATGTGCGCGCCGGTAGACCACCAGCGCCGCACGCCGCGCAATGGGATTCGAGACCGCCTGGTAATATTGCATGAACCAGTGTTCGCGCAGGTCGCCAAATTGTTGCGCATGTTGCTGATACACACGAAACGCCTGGCTGGCATCCTCTTGCTGCGCCACCGACTGCAGCAGCAAATCGGCGGCATCCCGGTCGTCCGGCTGCTCGCGCGTGATGCGCGCCAGCAACGCCGCACGCAAATGTGGATCCGCGGTGCGCGCGACCGCGCCGGCCCAGCTGCGTGATTCCCACGTGTTCGTGAACACGGGCGTCTGCCGATGCGGGTTCACCGCCTGCGGCAGAAATTGCTGCACCAACTGTTCCAGCCCACGATTGTCGGTCGTGCCGCCGCCACTCACGTGCGCGGCATCGGTGAAGACATTGACCGCCAGACCAACCACCGACTCATTGCCCTGCACCTCGCGGATAACCAAGTGCGGAAACTCGCTCTCCGGCCACGCCCCGTCCAAGCCCTGCTCCGGCACCCACATCGCCAAACGATACGGCAGAAAAAAGCTGCTCAACGCGCGGGACGTCGCCGTGCCTCTCGCCGCGCGGCGCTGCTGGCTTGTCTGGCCATTGCGCGCTTCTTCAAGAAAGCCGCCCGATGCCCCCCACAAGCGCGGGTCAAGTTCCACCATCCAGCGTGAGGTTAACGTCCATTCCGTGACGCCGGGCTGCAGGGGGATGTCCACCACCTGCATGGACGCCGCCAGCATATTGGTCAAGGTGCGCAGGGATGGCCGCAGGTCGTCCTGCCGGCTTTCATATGCAAATGCATAGCAGAGCGTCGCCATGCGCGGCACCGAGGCCGCATTACAGGTGACGCGCACCGGCACGTGCATGCGATAAATATGATGGGCACACGCTTCCTCGCGCACCCGCGCAAAATTATTGGAATTGCCCGCGGCAGGAATAGCGACGCCATACGGCGAATCGATCATGCGCGGCGCTTCTTCCCGCCGCGGCGTACCCAGCGCAACGGTGATCAGCGGCTCAGCGAAAACAACATTAGTGACACCCAGCAGGGCGACTATCACACAGCAGATTGTTTTCAGTTTTCGGTTTTCGGTTTTCAGTGACTGCAGCAAACTGCAAACTGCAAACCGAAAACTGAAAACCTCAAAGAGTGCGAGAGGAGGGACTTGAACCCACACGTCATTGACACCAGAACCTAAATCTGGCGCGTCTACCAATTCCGCCACTCTCGCGCTGTGACTATTGTATGCCATTCCTTCTTAAATTTCAAATCTCTAATTGTTGCTCGTTCATCGTTCATCGTTCATACTCAGTCGCCATGGTCATGAACTCTTGCCAGCTCAGCACCGGCACACCCAGCGCGCGTGCCTTCTCGACTTTCGAGCCGGGCGACTCGCCCGCCACCACATAGCTGGTCTTCTTCGAGACGCTTGTGCTGGCGGTGCCGCCCCAGCGCCGGATCTGCTCCTCCGCTGCATCGCGCGCAACGCCTGGCAAGGTGCCGGTGATGACCAATGTTTTCCCGCGCAACGGCTGCGGCCGCGCCGCATCCGTCATGGCTGGGTCGTCCTGCATAAGCACACCCGCCTGCGCCAGCTTTGCCAGCGTCTCCTGATTGCGCGCATTGCCAAAAAAAGCCCGCACCGAATCGGCAACTTCCGGCCCGACGTCCGGCACCTGCTGCAATTGTTCAACATCCGCCTGGGCCATGGCCGTGATCGCGCCGAAGGTGGCCGCCAGCGCACGCGCCGTCGCTTCACCCACATTGCGAATGCCCAGCGCATTGATCAAGCGTGCCAGCGGCCGTTGCTTGCTGGCCTCGATGCCTGCCAGTAAATTCCGCGCGCTTTTCTCACCCATGCGTTCCAGCCCCACCAGCTGTTCCTCGCGCAACGCATACAAATCGCCATAGTCGCGCACCAGTCCTTTTTCGACCAGTTGCGCCACCACCGCCGCGCCCAGCCCCTCAATGTCCATCGCGCGCCGCCCGGCAAAATACTCGAGGCTGGCTTTCACGCGCGCCGGGCACGCCTGATTTTCACGTTCCGCACCCGTCCGCCGCACCACGTCCGCGCGCACCACATACGGGATGATCTCGCCCGCTTTTTCAACCACAATCCAATCATCGACGCGAATGTCCTTGCGTGCCACTTCATCAAAATTATGCAGCGTCGCGCGCGCCACCATCGTCCCCGCCAGATGCACCGGCGTGAAATGCGCCACCGGCGTCAGCGCGCCCGTGCGCCCGACTTGGACTTCGACGCGCTCCAGCTTCGTCGTCGCCTGCTCCGCCGCAAACTTGTAGGCAATCGCCCAGCGCGGGTATTTCGCCGTCGCGCCCAATTGCTTTTGCTCGTCAAAGGCATTGACCTTGACAACCATGCCGTCGGTTTCAAACGGCAGTTCGTGGCGTTTGTCCTGCCAGGCATGGCACTGGCGCATGACGTCGTCAATGCCGTGGCACACGCTGAACTGCGGCGAGACTGGCAAGCCCCAATGCGTCATGCGTTGCAGCAGTTCCGCATGCGTCGCGCAGCCGTAGTCGCCGGCCGCGCCGTAACAAAAAAAGCCCAGGCCGCGCTGCGCCGTGCTGCGCGGGTCGAGCATCTTCAGCGAGCCGGCCGCCGCATTGCGCGGATTGGCAAACAACGCCTCGCCATTTTTCCCGCGTTCGGCGTTCACCCGCGCAAACGCCTTTTTCGTCATTTACACTTCACCGCGAATGTCCAGCACGCCTGGCGGCGCGACTCCGTCAAGCTGCAACGGCAGCGCACGGATGGTTTTCACATTGGCCGTGACCTCATCGCCGGTCGTGCCGTCGCCGCGCGTCGCGCCTTGCACCAGACACCGGTTCTCATAGCGCAACGCCACGGCCAAACCATCGAATTTCAATTCGATCACATACTCGACCAGCATCACGCCCAGCGCATCGCGCACGCGCTGGTCAAAGGCCTGCAAGTCAGCCTCCGAATAGGTGTTGTCCATCGAGAGCAGCGGCACGGCATGCCGCACCGCGGCAAAGCCCGCCAGCGGCTGCCCACCGACGCGTTGGGTCGGCGAGTCCGGCGTGATCAGCTCGGGCTGCGCCGTTTCGAGTGCGCGCAATTCGGCCATCAGCCGGTCATATTCCTGGTCGCTGATCGTCGGCGCATTCTCGACGTAATAGCGCCGGTCATGCCCGCGAATCTCCGCACGCAACCGCGCAATTTCTTTCACAATAATCCCACCTGCAGTTTCCGGGTTATTGGTGGCTGACGCCCATCGGCTTCTTCGACGCCTGGTAATGCCGGTCGCGAATCTTGCGCACCAACTCAACTGCTTTGATTTTCATATCATTATCCGCGGCACATGCCACAGTCCAAGCCGTGCGGCTTGGCCACAAGTGCAGTTTCTGCGGCAGCAAAATCCCTCGGCGCTGCGCGCCACTCCCTTTACGAAAGGGAGACCAGCCGCGCGGTCGCTTTGGCTTCGCGCGCCGAAAACTGTAAACCGAAAACTGTAAACCAATGTCTTGGGCATTACTCAAACACATCCGGAAAGAGTTTGCGCAGGGTGACGGCGACGCCGTCGTCGTTGTTGCTTGGAATAATGTCATCCGCGGCCTGTTTCGCGGCCTGAATCGCGTTGCGCGGCGCAAAACTCATGGCCGCCCCGGTCAGCATGTCCAGATCATTGTGGTCGTCACCGAAGGCGATCACGCGCGCATCTTCGAGCGCCAGGGCTTCCATCAGCATCTCAATCCCGTTCCATTTGGTCAGCCCCGGCTCGACCATTTCGACAATGCGATGGTCGTGGATGTATTCCAGATTATCGAGCGCGCGGTGTTCGATGCAATCGCCCAAGA
>JAPLST010000328.1:0-8217 GCA_026398485.1 bacterium | reverse complement strand
CGGCTCGCATAAGAACAGGGCGACGGCGCGCGCCAGCAAGGCACTGCCCGCAAGGTCGTCGGTGACCGTGATAAAGCCCTCATGCCGGGCCGCGTATTCCTGGTATAAGGGTATCTGCAGCAGCGCGCGATCCATGACCAGATCGATCGCGGGCACGCCGCAAGGGGGTTGGGGGATTTCACTGCTCTTGTCATGCTGCCCCGGCGCCCCGGCGCACTGACGCACCGACGCACCTTCTTGCAGCGGATCAATCACGACCACCGGCGGCCGGCCCACGGCGCGCAGACAGGCAATGACATCCTGCACCACCGCCGGGCTGATATAGCGCGTGAAGCAGCGTGTGTGGCCCGGCAGCGCCATGCCCACCGGCCCATTGTTCAGCACTGCCCAGGCGGGAAAGGTCACCGGCGCCAAGACCGGCGCGGCGATCCGCTCGCGGCGTCCGGTGACAAAGGCGACGTGGAAGCCCGCCTGGCTCAGCAATCGCAACGTCACCAGGCTGAATTCGGAGATGATCTTGTCGTCGCGCAACAGCGTGCCATCCAAGTCAATCGCCACCAAAGTGGCGCGCTTGGTGCGCCGGTGATTATTCATGGGGCTGCACTCCGGGCACCAAGATGACATGGTCAAAGCGCAACGCTTGATTCGTGTTGATGCCCTGGAGCTCCTGCACGGCACACTTGAATTTGCGCGCGATGCTGTAATACGTGTCACCCGGCTGCACTTTGTACTGCGTGGGCGCCGGCGCGGCGGGCGCAGCCGCAGCCGCCGGCACGGATGCCGCAGGCGTGGCAGCCGGCGCAGGCTGGCTGGGCGTGCCGGCGGTGCCGTGCACCTGCAGCTGCTGCCCCGCATGAATCACGGCATTCTCGGCCAGCCCGTTCAGCGCCAGCAATGCTGCCACGCTCATGCCGTGCTGCTTGGCAATGCGCCAGAGCGTGTCGTGGGACTTGACGACATACACTTGCGCGGCTTCTGTCGGCGCGTCGGTGGGTTCCGCAGCGGCCACCGGTGCCGCAGTGGGCGCCGGCACCACCCGTTCCGCGGCAGCCACCGGCACGACCGGTTCCGCAGCGGGCGCCGGCGCGACTGCAGGTGGCGGACTGGTCTGACCGGCCGGACTATCAGGTGTGCCGATCGCCACGGCACTCGACGTGTCCAGCAGGTCGTTCGATGTGGCACCCGGCAGGTCGGCTTGGGCAACGGTACTGCTCCCGGCGTCCAACGTCAGCATGCTGCTCTGGGGCAGCGCGGGTGGTTCGAGCAGTGGCGCCGGCGACTGGGTCATTTCCCCAATCATATCCGGCGGCGGGGCATTCGTCGCCAGCCGTTCACTGCGCAAATAATAAATGATGCCGGTCAGCGCGCCCGCCAGGATCACCAGCCCGATAAACATGTTGGTAAAATAAACCACCCGCATACATTTTCTCCAGAAGGGTTTCTTGACCCGTGCCAGTATTTCAGCAACTTCGGCACGAAAATCCTGATAGGAGCGGTGCCGCCGCTCGGGCTCATACTTCAAGGCGCGCCGCACCAGGGCATCCCAGCCCGGGTCGCAGGTTTGGCGGATGCGACTCGGCTCGACCAGCGGCGAGGGCGGCGCCACACTCGTCAACAAAAAATACGCCAGCGCGCCAAGGCCATACATGTCACTCGGCGCCGTCGCGGGCTGGCCCTGCAATTCCTCCGGACTCAAGTAGGCATCCGCCGCCGAGCGGCGCAGCCGCCCGCCACTGACGCCAATATCCGTCAGCAGGGCGCGCACGGCGCCGTGTTCATCACGTTGCACCAAGACATTGTGCGGATGAATCCCGCCATAGCCCAGCGTCGTGTGCGCATGAACGTGCAGCAGCGCATCACACAGGTTGAGCAGCAGTTCCGCCACCGCACGCTCGTCCAGCAGGCCCGCGTGTTCACTCATGTATTCCGAGAGATTCTTGGCAAACGCAACCTGGTTGGCAGATGCTGCCGCACGCGGCGGCTCGAACAGCACATACTCACTTACTACCCACACCCGGTAGTCCTCACGCCCGCACGCATGCACGCGGGCCAGCCCCTCGTGTTGCGCGTTTTGCAGCGTTTTCGCCGCCACCAATGCCGACTCACCATACGGCCCTGCGGCATACACTTTCAAGGCCACTTTTTTCTGCGTGGGCGTCTCTTCCGCAAGGTACACCACGCCGCTGCGCCCGCGCCCAATCTCGAGCAGCACTTTGTAGGCGCCCACCGTCCGGCCACTCCAGGATGTCGTGTCGGTCGTGCTCATCGCTCCGTCACCTCGCGGATGCTGTCACGCGCAATGGCGCCCAGCTCTTCAAGAACATCGAGCGGGATCGTCAAGGGCGCCATAAAATAAACCACATCACCGAGTGGCCGTAAAATCGCACCGCGCCGCAAGGCCGCGCGATACACCTGCCAGCCTGTCCGTTGTTCAGGCGGATACGCGCGTTTGCCCGCCCGCGCGGCCACCAGCTCGATCGCGCCGATAAATCCACATTGGCGCGTCTCGCCCACGTGTTCCAGCCCCGCCAGCGACGCCAGCACATGTTGCAGGGCCGTGATCCGCGCCGGCAACGCCGCCAGCACTTCTGTCTCGAGGATGTCCAGCGTCTCCAGCGCCAGCCGGCACGCCATTGGATTGCCGGTATACGAATGGCTGTGGTAAAACGCCTTCTGTTCGGCATGCTCGCCGTAAAACGCGTCGAATGTTTGCAGATCCCGCACCAGCACGGCCGCAAACGGCAGGTAGCCGCCCGTCAAGCCTTTCGACAGACACATGAAATCAGGCGCGATCCCGGCCTGCTCACAGGCGAACAGCGTGCCCGTCCGGCCAAAGCCCACCGCGATTTCGTCGGCAATCAGATGCACACCGGCCGCCGCGCACGCCGCCGCCAGCTTTTTCAAGTACACCGGGCTGTACATGTTCATCCCGTTCGCGCATTGCACCAGCGGCTCGATAAACACGGCGGCCAGGTCGGCGGCATGCGCGTCGAGCGCCGCCTGCATCGGCGCGAAGCACTCGGCCGCACACGTCGCGCGTGTTTGCTGACAGGGGCAGCGAAAGCAATCCGGCCCCGGCACCAGCAGCGTGTCGAGCAGCAGCGGCGCAAATTTCTCGCGGTACAACGCCAGGCCGCCGACCGACAACGCGCCGAGCGTCTCGCCATGATACGCGCCGACAATCGACAAAAAACGTCGTTTGCGCGGCTGCCCCACCGCCGCCGAACCACAATCGGCATAGAAAACCTTGGCATACCCGCCCGGCGCTGCGGCGCACAAGCGCGCCGCCAGCCGCGCGCCCGGCGCGTGCGTGAAACCGGCGAAGATCACCTGTTCAAGCGTGGCCGCCTGTTCCTGCAGCACGCGCGTCAGGCGCGGATGCGCATGCCCCAGCAGATTCACCCACCATGAAGAGATGCCGTCAATATAGCGCCGGCCGGCCGCGTCAAAGACCAGCGAACCATCACCGCGCACGATCTCCAGCGGCGGCTGCTGTTCATGATCTTTCATCTGCGTGCAGGGGTGCCACACATGCGCGCGATCCAGCTGCAGTATGTCATTAGCGCCGGTCAATCACATTCCTCGGTTGTCTTCACAGTCTGGAATTATAGCAAATATGGCGATTCCGCATACGGAATTTCAGGATAGCAGTCTGAAATTACATTGATTTATAAAGCCGCCCATGCCGCTGGCGGACTCCAAGCAGCTGATTATCGAATACCGGGCATGTCAAAGCCGTTTTGATTTTTAACGCCAGCTGTGCTATAATTTGTCAGCCATTTGGTATTGCCTGTTTTTAACGCTTGGAGATGGATTGCCCGTGACGACCTCGTTTGCCCAACGCCTGCAGCACCTGCCGCCTTACCTCTTTGCCGAAATTGACAAAGTCAGGCGCGCGGTCATCGCCCAAGGCAAAGATGTCATCAATCTCGGCGTTGGCGACCCGGACACGCCCACGCCGGCGCACATTGTCGCCGCACTGCAGCGCGCCGCACTCGAGCCGGTCAATCATCAGTACGCCCTCGACCAAGGCAAGCCCGCCTTGCGCCAGGCCTGCGCCGCGCATTATCTGCGCCGCTTCGGCGTGCGCCTCGACCCGGACACGGAAATCCTGCCGCTGCTCGGCTCGAAAGAAGGCATCGGCCACATTCATCTGGCGTTCGTCAATCCGGGCGACGTCGTGCTCGTGCCCGAACCCGGCTATCCGGTGTACCATTCCGGCACGCTCTTCGCCGGCGGTATCACGCATTGGATGCCGCTCACCCGTGCCCGCAAGTATTTGCCCGACTTGGGCGCCATCCCCGCCGATATCGCCCGCCGCGCGCGCCTGATGTTTCTGTGCTATCCGAACAACCCGACCGCCACGATCGCGCCGCGCTCTTTTTTCGAAGAGGTGGTCGCCTTCGCCAAGCAGCACGACATTCTCGTCTGCCACGACGCCGCCTATTGCGATGTGTATTATGACGGGATCAAACCGCCGTCATTTCTCGAAGTGCCGGGCGCGAAGGACGTCGGCATCGAATTTTATTCGTTGTCCAAAACCTACAGCATGACCGGCTGGCGCGCCGCCTTTGCGGCCGGCAATCGCGACCTGCTGGCGGGTTTTTCGGGGCAGTGCAGGATGCCGCCATTGCCGCGCTGACGGGCCCGCAGGAGTGCCATGCCGCGCTGCTGGCGATGTATCAGGAACGCCGTGATGTGCTGGTTGAGGGCCTGCGCGCATGTGGCTGCGCGGTCGAACCGCCGCAGGGCGCCTTCTATGTCTGGGCGCCCGTGCCCGCGGGCATGTCCTCCAAACAGACCACCATGACCCTGCTCGAGCAAGCCGCCATTGTCACCACCCCCGGCAACGGCTTCGGCCCCAGTGGCGAAGGATTTGTGCGCATGACCTTGACGGCGCCGAAAGAACGCCTGCGCGAAGCCGTCGCGCGCATCGCTGCGCTGAAACTATATGCGTGACCACGCAACCATGTATGTTGCCGCCCAGGAAGCCGTGCGCGAGCGAATCTATTTCGTTCGCGGCCAAAAAGTGATGTTCGGTGCGGATTTCAAATTCAAAGGTCGCAAACTGTGACCTTTACTGCATTGAACCGCAAGCACTTACCGTGAATAAGACCTTCTTCATCGCCCTTGGCAGCATTGCTGGTAACCGGCTCGCACTTCTGCGCTACGCTGTCGCGCGCATTCATAAACTAAAACTCTACGGATGAGTCGCGCACCGATGTACGAACCTTCATTAGACGCGCTCCGGCAACGCATCCTGCTCATTCGCGGGCGGAAGGTGATGCTCGATGCCGACCTCGCCGTGCTGTATGGCGTGCCGACGAAAGCTCTGCTCCAAGCAGTAAAACGCAATCCAGCGCGGTTTCCGGACGACTTTGTGTTTCAGCTTACCGATGCAGAGTTCATACTTTTGAGGTCACAAATTGTGACCTTTACTATGTTGCATCGCAGATACTTACCTCTGTGCTTCACGGAACAGGGCGTCGCCATGCTCTCCAGCGTGCTGCGCTCTGAACGCGCCGTTCAAGTAAATATCGCCATCATGCGCGCCTTTGTTCATCTGCGCGAGATGATCGCCGGCCACGCCGAATTGCGTCAGCGGTTGGACGAACTGGAAAAGAAATACGACGCCCAGTTCAAAGTTGTGTTCGATGCCTTGCGCGCCTTGATGTTGCCGTCCGCCAAATCACGCAAGGCCATTGGCTTTCACGCCGCCGAGAGCCGCGTGGCGTATCGTGCCGTACGCGCACCGATGTACGAACCTTCATTAGACGCGCTCCATCAAAGCATCCTGCTCATTCGCGGGCGGAAAGTGATGCTCGACGCCGATCTTGCCGTGCTGTATGGCGTGCCGACGAAACGCTTGCTCGAGCAGGTGCGGCGCAATGCCTCGCGTTTTCCCGACGATTTCATGTTTCAGCTATCAGAAACCGAGTTCAAACTGCTAAGGTCGCAAATTGCGACCTTTACTGCATTGAATCGCAAGTACTTACCATATTGCTTCACCGAACAGGGCGTCGCCATGCTCTCCAGCGTTGGACGAATTGGAAAAGAAATACGACGCACAGTTCAAAGTTGTGTTCGATGCCTTGCGCGCCTTGATGGCGCCGCCAGCAAAATCACGCAAGGCCATTGGATTTCACGCCGCCGAGGGGCGCGTTGCGTATCGTGCCATACGCGCACCGCGGAAACAGCGCCCGCAATGAGCACGACCTGCTACATCGCCCTTGGCAGCAATCTGGGTGACCGGCTCGCGCATCTGCGCCACGCCGTCGCGGCGCTGCACGAAGCCGGCGCGCCGGCCGCCGCCATCTCCGGCGTGTTCGAAACAACACCGGTTGACTGCCCGCCCGATGCATCCGCGTTTTACAATGCCGTGCTTGAATGCCACACAGATATGCAGCCGGCGGCGCTGCTCGACACGCTTTTGCAGATCGAGCACCAGGCCGGCCGCGTGCGTACCCAGCGCAATGCGCCGCGCACCCTCGACTTGGATCTGCTGTTTTTTGACGAGCTGGTCGCCGATGCGCCGGCCCTGACTTTGCCGCATCCGCGCCTGCACGAGCGCCTCTTCGTGCTGGCGCCTTTGCGTCAAGGGCGCCGCCGAGTTCAACAATGCCACGGCCAGTGCCGCGCCTCTGATTCTCGAACTGCCGCCGCTTGGTGGCGCCGTCCTTCATGCTCAATCCCACTTACCCGCACTAAATTTATGGCTGGCCTACTTTCCACGTCGTCCTCACCCCACCTGCGTGACAGCGATTCCGTGCCGCGCATCATGTGGTCGGTCGCCGCCGCGCTCGTGCCGGCCTGCGCCTACAGCGTCTACATTTACGGTTGGTATTCCGCGGCATTGATCGGCATCTGCGTCGCCACCGCCGCCCTGACCGAGGCTGCCTGCCAAGCCGTGCGCCACCAGCGCATCTCGCTGGATGACGGCAGCGCGGTCGTGATGGGCATGCTGGTCGCCTGCAACATTCCGCCGGTCATTGCGTGGTGGATCCCGATCATCGGCACGATCGCCGGCATGGCCATCGGCAAACACTGTTTCGGCGGCTTGGGCTGCAATATTTTCAATCCGGCGCTGATTGCCCGCGCCTTTTTGCTGGCGGCCTATCCCAAAGACATGACCACGTGGAAGATTGTCGGCGCCGCCGCACAAGTTGACGCCACGACCACGGCCACCCCGCTGATGATGCTTAAAGAACACGGCATGGATTACCTCGTGCAGCATTTTGGCGACAAGGCCACGCTCTACAAAGGCCTGTTCATCGGCAACATCGGCGGCTGCATCGGCGAAACGTCCGCAGTGCTCCTGCTGGTCGGCGGCATCTTTCTGCTTGTGCGCGGCATCATTTCCTGGTATATTCCCGTGACCTACCTGGCAACGCTGGCGCTGGCAACCATCATCTGCGGCGGTGATCCGCTGGTGGCCATCCTTGCCGGCGGCGTCATGCTCGGTGCATGGTTCATGGCCACCGACATGGTCACCAGCCCGTTCACACCGCGTGGCCAACTGGTCTTCGGCGTCGGCTGCGGTTTGCTTACCTTCCTGATCCGCAAATTCGGCGGCTATCCCGAAGGCGTTTCGTATGCCATTCTGATTATGAACACCGCCGTGCCGTGGATTGACCGGGTCTTTCCGCGCCGCGTCTTTGGCACCCATCTTCCCAAGAGTCGCCCATGAATAAAATGTTACACTACGCCGTGGTTCTGCTCGTCATCTCCAGTGTGGCCGGGGTCGGCCTCTACGTTGTCAATGAGTTGACCCGTGACAAAATCGCCGCGGCACAACGCAAATCATTAACCGAAGGCCAGCAACAACTGCTGCCCGACGCCGCCCGCTTCAGCGCCGAAAAATCGTTCCCCATGAACGGCAAAGAGGTGGTCTACTACGAGGCCTTTGACGCGACCGGCACGGTCATTGGCTATGAAGTGGATTATGCCGTGCAGGGCTATCAGTCGCAAGTGCGTGTGCTCAGCGCGCTCGGCACCAACGGCGTGCTGCGCGGCATTAAAGTGCTCAGCCAGGCGGAAACGCCGGGCCTCGGCGCCGAAGTCGAGGCCGTGCCGTCAACAAAGTCGCTGTGGCAGGCCATCGCCGGCCTCTTCCGCCCGGCCGCGCCGGTCGCCGCCGGCGTGCAATTGCCGCCGTTCCAAACCCAATTCGCCAATAAGGGCGTCACCGACCTGGTTGTCACGAAAACAAAATCGCCC
>JAPLST010000354.1 GCA_026398485.1 bacterium | reverse complement strand
CGCGATCTCGCGCACGGCGGCGATGTGGTCAATGACTTTGCGGATGGCCGACGCAATTGCCTGCATGGCGGACTCGTCCGCCAGCAGCAGCGTGTGAAACAGCCAGACCGTGTCGCGCACAACCTCCTCGCAGACCGGGCAGGACACGGCGGTGTAGTCCGGCACGCCTTCATAATACGGGCACGACAGCGGGCAGCCGGCCGGCCCTGGTTGCGCGCGCTCGGTGAAGAGCGGATTGCGATACAGCGGGCGGTCATAGCCGATGCTGCTCGGCACGCCCTCGGCGCGCAAGGCGGCGATGAACTGTTCTTTGCTGACGCGCAAGCCGGCGCAGTCGAGACGGAACGGGTAGAAATGATAGCCGCGCCGGGTCATGCGCGGTTCTGGCTGCATAATCGTGATGCCGGGCAGGTCGCGCAGGCCCGCGTCGAGCAGGGCGGCATTGCGTGCGCGCCGCGCCGTCTGATCCGGCAGGCGCGTCAGTTGCGCCGAGAGCAGCGCGGCCTGAAACTCGGTCAGGCGCAGATTGCTGCCCAGCAGATGATGCTCGTACCACGGTTTATTCTTGATGCGGCCGCAATTGGTGAACGAGCGGCAGCGCTCGGCGAGATCGGCATCGTCGGTCAGGACAATGCCGCCTTCGGCGCTGCTGATGTTCTTCGAGGCCTGAAAGCTGAACACGCCGCAGGCGCCGAGCGCGCCGGTGCCCTTGCCGTTCCAGGCGCTGCCCCACGAATGGCAGGCATCTTCGAGAATGACCAGCGCATGCGTGCGGGCCAAGGCGCGCAGGCGATCCATGTCGGCAACATAGCCGCCCAGATGCACGGGGATGATGGCGCGCGTGCGCGGCGTGATGCGGCGGGCAACGTCGTCCGGGTCAATGCACAACGTACGCGGCTCGATGTCGGCAAAGACAGGAATGGCATTGACGCGCAGCACCGCGCTGGCCGTCGCCAAAAAAGTGTACGGCGGCACAATGACTTCGTCGCCCGCGCCAATGCCGAGCGCCAGCAGCGCGGCTTCAAGCGCGGTCGTCCCGCTGGTGGTGGTGATGCCGAATTGCGCATCTTGAAACGCGGCGAAGGCGGCTTCAAAGGCGCGCACCCGCTCGCCATACCACCATTTGCCCGATTCGAGTACCTCGTTCAGCGCGCGCCGCTCGACGTCATCCCACACCGGCCATGTCGGCCACGTGCCCGTCCACGTCTTCGATCCGCCGTGTAAAGCCAACTGTTCCATGTTGCATTCTCCAACGGTTAGCGCGGCACGATCCGTGCCGCTGAATTTACTTAATGTACCGCCAACGGTTTCCCGGACGCGGTTGTACTTTAACTACGCTGCCACCATTTTGGCATGTTCTCCACGAAATTGCAAAGAGCGCGGCATGAGCATGTTTACAGGGTGTTGGCGCGGCTGATGCCGGGCGTGCCTTTGCCGGGCGCAACGGCGCGCGTGATCGTGATCGAATCGCTGCCGACAACGCCGTTGGCATTGGTGCCGCTGACGGTCACCAGATTGCCGCCGAACTGCAGGGCGATGCCCGTCACCTGCCAGGGCGACGTGGCGGGAAACGCACCGCCGCCGCCGCGCTCGTTGACCCACTGCATCGTGCCGGCCAGGTTCACCTGGGTGCCGCCCACGGCGGTGGTCGCGCTGACGACCGTGCTGATCGTGTTGGTCACATCAACCAGCGGGGCGGTCGCGCGCGGCACATGGAAAATGATGCGATTCCAGGTGTGATCCTGCAGCACAAACAGGGGGCCGTCAAAGAAACAAAACGCGGGCTGGCCAAGATAGGTGTTGATGATCTGCGTCGGCTGTGGATTGGCGCCCGTCTGCGGCGTGGGATAGTAAAACAGGTGCATGCCTTGGGGCGTGTCGTAGGTGTCGTCGGTCAATACCATTTCGTTGGCGCTGTTGAAGGCCAGGGTGATCGGCGTGCAGGGGCGATTGAGGTCAGCATAGCGGCGGGTGGTGGTGAGCGTCGGCTTGCAGAAGACCGCATCGGCCGGCGTGTTGGGAAAGATAACGCCGCCGACCGGGTAGGTATGGGCCTCGTCAAAGCGCACGACGCGGCGATTGCCGGAATTGTCGATGCGGCCCTCGTAGCCGGAATCGACGACATACAGGTTGCGGTAATTGTCGAGAAAGACCTGTGCCGGGGTGGCCATGTCGGTGCCGTCGACGGTGAACGGGCCGGAAGGCTCGCGGTACTTGCCTTTGTTTCTCAGGTTGCCGGTCTTGTTGGTCTGGCCGAGCACGAGATCAACCAGCGGGAAGGCGTCAAAGATATTGCGGATGCGCAGGACGCGCGCGCCGCTCGTGGCCCACAGCACATTGCTCACCGGATCATAGCACACGCTGCCGATGCCTAACGGCGCGCAATTGCGGTTGTCGTCTGCCCATCTGTAGTGGTTGCCCTGGCCGCCGTCAATCGTCTTGAACGCGGCGCAATTGAGCCCGCCGTTGGTAAGCGGCAGGTGAAACATGAACAGTTTCCAGTCGGTGGTCACGAAAAGGATATTGCTGCTGACATGCAACATGCCGATCGTGCGGCCTTCGAACGTGCCGCCGGGGGCGTTCTTGTCCATGGCCGCCTGGCCCATGACCAAATCCGCCGCCTGAAAGTTAATCGCCGCTGGATAATTGGTCCAGACCAGGATGCGATAGCGGTCATGTACGAAAAGTTGATTGTTCCAGCGCGCCATGCCGTAGTTGTCCCAGGAGGTGCGCCCGCTGGTTTCGTTCATGCCTTCCTTGAGCATCTCGCCGTTGGATCGGACGTGGCCTTGGGCATTGCGCGTGATCGGCAGCGGAACACGGACGACTTTGTTGAAACCGCCAAAACTGGTGAAATACAAGTTGGTCTGGGCGTCAATGCTGATGCTGCCGTCGGGCTGCCCGAAGTCGGCCACCGCGCCGTCCGGGCGCACATACTTGCCGATGCCAATAAAAGTGGTCAGATTCGGCTGGCCGATGCAATCAAGCGCCTGGCCGGTGACATGGTTGAACTTGACGAGGCGATTGTTCCCGCCGTCGGCGACCCAGACAATGTTCGCGTCGAACGGATCAAGGCAGAAGCCGCGCGCCCAACGGAGCTGGTTGGTGCCGAACACGCGGTTGGCGCGCATGCCGTTCAAGAACGGCGGGCGGAAGACCATGACGCGCGCGCCGATGATCGGGTCGTTCAGGTCGCTTTGGCCGTCGAGGACAAAGACTTCGCGCGTCTGCGGATGAACGCGCACCCCGGTCGGGTGATACATTTGGTTCAGCGCCATGCCGGCGCCGCTGGTGGTAAAGCTGGCTTGGCCGAGTACCAGCGTGGCGCTCGTGGCGCCGTTGGTGAAACAGATCACGCGATTGTTGCCCGCGTCGGCCACCCAAATGTTGCCGGCCGCATCCACCGCCACGCCGGCAGAGTAGGTGCCGGTAGTCACGCCATAATTCCACTGGGTGCGCAGCGTGCCGGCGCTGGTGGCCGGCGGCGTGGTCGTGTTGTCGGGCGAGCGATTGGTGAAGCTGGCCTGGCCCCAGACATCGTCCGCGATCTGATCCGTCGCGAACGGATCATTATACTTGAGCACGCGGTTGTTGCACAAATCGACCAGGTAGAAATTGCCGGCGGCGTCCGTCGCCATCATGCCGGAGCGCGGCGATTCGCCGGAGCTGCTGACAAACGGAAATGACATCAGCGCAAGTGTTGCGGCAGTCGGCGGCAGAAACTGGGTGCTGTTGCCGTTGGCCGAGCCGGCGTCCCACGTGCCCGGCTGGCCGATGACAATGTCCGCGCACGGATACGGCCCATTGGGCAGCGTTGCCGGCTGCCATCCTTTGAAACCAAGAATGCGATTGTTGGCCGAGTCAAACAGATAGATGCGCGGCGGATTCTTGCTGGTGTCCACGTGCACGCCGCCCACGTGCGCGCCGGCATACGGCACAATCCGGTTTAGGATGATTTCCTCCTGCCGCGTCGTGCCAAGATATTTGCTGATGGCCAGATCCATCGCCGGCAAGGGCGGGGCGGCGAACGGCATCGACGCAGTGCAGACCGCACCGATGAAAGTACCTATCAGAAAATGATTTTGTTTCATAAACCTAATTGTAGTGTCTCATACATAACTTGACAAACCAGAACTGTTCAAACAGCTTGCCTTCGTCATAACCTAAATCCCTCTTGCATCTCCCTTTTCCAAAGGGAGACCATACACCGTCCTCCTTTCCGCAAAATCCCTCCCCGCCAAGCCGGGTACTCTACCGCCGATGGCGGTACGGCGCAGACGCCGCCAGGGAAATTGGGGTTGGGGGTCGCAGCCGTCCCCCTTTGGAAAAGGGGGTTGGGGGATTTTCTGCGATTGTGCCGTAGTGGTCAAATGCAAAGAAATGTTGGAGATACTACTCTATGTGTTGCGTTGGCAACGGTATAATTACAGTGTGTCCTATGCAAAAATGCGGCACGCACGCACGCGCAGCAACGCCGGTGCCAGCAGCGCGAGCAGCACGCCCGGCTCCGGCACGCCGAGCGGTTTCAGATCATAGTCAATCAGGCTGAGGCGCAGGAGGCCGGGCGCCTCGCTGCCGGCATCGTAATTCATGAAGAGATAGCCGTCATGGGCGGCGAGCGTGTTGCGCCATTGGCCCAAGCCGGTGGCAGGCGTGATGTCCAGCGGCGCGAGGTCGGGCCGTTCAAGATTGTAGAGATGGATCTTACGGCTGCCAGTCCAGACCGATGCGGCCAGCAACGTGTTGCCATAGAAATTGGGATGCGTCAGCAAGGCCAGATCAACGATGGCATCACTGGTCATGCTGCCGGGGATTTGGTAGCAGCGGCTTGCGCTCTGGATATTGGCTGCGCCGGCGAAGAGATTCGTGGCACACCAGATCCAGTTCTGCCCGCTGGTTGCGTATGCGTCGAGGAAGAGCGCGCGCCCGTTCTGCTTGGTGTCGAGGATGCACGACGCATACACAGAGTCGATGCCTTCCGTTTCTTTTTCGCTCAAGGTGGCCAGGTTGTTGAAGCCGTTCCAACGACGGACTTGCGCATCCATGCCGTTTTTACTGCGATCAGTACAGATGGCGGTCAGCATACCAATATTAGTCCACAGGTAGATGCCGCCGATGTTGCGGGCCGCGCCGGAATAATCATCGCCGGTGGCGCGGTCGATCAGCGGCGTGGCCGCGTGTTCGAGCGCCATGCTGGGCGCGCCAGCGGCATTCGTGGTGTAGAAGCCGTACCATGACCAGTACCACGGGCCGCCGTTCGGAATGCCGAACTGGCACCACAGTGAGGAGTAGAACACATTGCTGTATTTCACCCAGGTCTGGCCTGATTCGCCGCCGCCGCCATTGCTGGGAATGCCGCCGATGGCGAGCTGCCATGCATCGGTCGCCATGCTGCTGACGGTCGAGGCGCGCACGCGCCAGATGCTTTGGGTGCGCGGATTGCCGTCCGAAGCAAAGGCCTGCAGATAGACATAGCCGTCGTGATCGTAGTTTTTCACGAGCGTGCTGCATTCATTCATGCGCAAGCCCGCGCCCGCACCGGCGTAGCCCATGCCGTTGGTGACGGCTAGTGTTTGCCAGTTCGTGCTGGTGATGACCGTGTCGCGGGCGATCCGCACGCTGGCGGCGGCGCCATCGCCATACATATTCGAGCCGAAGACGGTGATCACGTTGTCGCCCAGTTGCAGCAGGACATTAGGGATCGTCCAGGGCGTGACGGCGGCCAGCGTGCCGCCGCCGCCAAGTGAATTGGCCCACCACATACTCCCGACCACATTCTGATTATTGGTGCCGTTAATGGAGTAGACCGTGATGCTCTCATCCACTGTTGCGTCCGGCGTGGTGACATCAATATACGGCGCGCCTTCGCCCGGGCTGGGCGCGCGGGTCATGGTGATCGAGGCAACCGCGTTGCTGCCGAAGACATTCGTGGCACTGACCGAGATCAGATTTGCGCCGCCGCTGAGCGGAATGCCAGTGATGACCCAGGCAGATGTCGCCGGCGCGCTGCCGCTGCCGCCGCGATTGTTCAACCAACGGAGGTAGCCGACCGCGTGCTGATTGGCGCCGCCGCCCAGCGCGCAGGTGGTCACGCCACTGGGCAACGTCTGCGGCGCGTTGGTAATGCTGATGGCGGGCGTGCCTTCGCCGCGCAAAAAGGCGCGGAGGATCGTGATCGCATCGCTGCCGACCATGCCGCCGGTATTGGTGCCGCTGACGGTCAGCAGATTAGCGCCGAACTGCAGCGGAATGCCGGTCACCTGCCAGGGCGACGTGGCAGGAAACGCGCCGGCGCCACCGCGCTCGTTGCTCCATTGCATCGTGCCGGCCAGATTTGCATTGGTGCCGCCCAGCGCCGTGCTGGTACTGGTGACCGTGACAATCGTATTGGTCACAAACACCAGCGGCGCAATCGCCCGCGGCATATGGAAAAGGAGGCGACTCCACGTGTGATCCTGCAGCACAAACATCGGGCCGTCAAAGAAACACGCCGCGGGCTGGCCAAGATACGTGTTGATGATCTGGGTCGGCTGCGGATTGACGACATTCGTCTGCTGCGGCGTGGGGTAGAAAAACAGGTGCCTGCCCTGGGCGCCGGAGTAGGTGTCCTCGGTCAACACCATGGCGTTGGCGCTGTTGAAGGCCAACGTGATCGGCGTGCCGGGCCCATCGGCGCCACCAGAGGTGGTGCGGTCGGCAGTGAGTGACAATTTGCAGAAGACGGCATCCGCCGCCGTATTCGGGAAGATAGTGCCGCCGACCGGGATAAACTTGCCCTTGTTTCGCAGAAGGCCGGTCTTGTTGGTCTGGCCGAGCACGAGATCAACCAGCGGGAAATCGTCAAAGATATTGCGGATGCGCAGGACGCGCGCGCCGGCGGCGACCCACAGCACATTGCTCGCAGGATCATAGCACACACTGCCGATACCCAACTGCCCGCACGGGGTGTTGTCGTCCGCCCATTTGTAGGTGATGCCGCTGCCGCCGTCAATCGTTTTGAATGCGGCGTAATGGAGCCCGCCGTTGGTAATCGGCAGGCGAAACATATACGTTTTCCAATCGGTGGTCACGAACAGGACATTGCTGCCTTCGTTGGCATCCAGCATGCCGATCCAGCGGCCTTCGAACGTGGAGCCACCCGCGGGGTATTGCTCGTTCTTATCCAAGGCCGACTGGCCAATCACAAAATCAGCCGACTGAAAATTGACCGCCGTGTGATAATTAGTCCAGACCAGCATGCGATAGCGGTCATGCACGTACAGTTGGTTCTTCCAGCGCGCCATGCCGTAGTTGTCCTGCACCGTGCGGCCGCTGGTTTCGTTCATGCCTTCCTTCAGCATCTCGCCGTTGGACCAGACGATGCCTTGGGCATTGCGCGTGATCGGCAGGGGAATGCGGATGATTCTGCTTTTGCCGGAAAAACAAGTGAAATAAAGATTGGATTGGGCGTCAATGCTGATGCTGCCGTCGGGTTGATTGAAGTTGGCGACGGTGCCGTCCGGGCGCACATACCGGCCGACGTCAAGAATCTCTGTCAGACTCACCTGACCGATGCAGTCGAGCGCCTGGCCGGTGAAATGATTGAACTTGACGATGCGCTGCTGATTGCCGGAGGCGACCCAGGCGATGTTCGTGTCGAACGGATCAAGGCAGAAGCCGCGCGCCCAACTGAGCTGGTTGGTGCCGAAGATGCGCTGGGCGGCCTTGCCGCTCGTGAACGGCGGTTTGAAGACCATCACGCGCGGGTTTCCTTCGCCGTCGAGGACGAAGACCTCTTTCGTCGCGGGATGCACCCGCACGCCGGTCGGTTTATTCATTTGGTTCAGTGCCGTGCCGCCGCTGCTACTCGTGAAGGTGGCTTGGCCGAGCACCACCGTCGCGGTCTTGGCGCCGTTGGTGAAGCACAGCACGCGGTTGTTGTTCGAGTCGGCCACCCAAATGTTGCCGGCCGCATCCACATCCACACCGGCGGAGTAGGTGCTGCCGCCGCCACCCCATTGGGTACTCAGGGTGCCGGCACTGGTGGGCGGCGGCGTGATCGTGTTGTCGGGCGAGCGATTGGTGAACGTGTTTTGCCCCCACACTTGGTCGGCGATCTGATCCGTCTCGAACGGATCAAGATACTTGAGTACGCGGTTATTGCACAAGTCGACCAGGTAGAAGTTGCCGGCGCTGTCCGTCGCCATCATGCCCGAACGCGGCGACTCGGCCGTGCTGCTCACAAACGGAAACGGCACCAGCGCGAGCGTCGCGGCGCCGGGCGGCAGATACTTGATGTTGTTGCCGTTGGCGGCGCCGGTGTCCCACATGGCCGGCTGGCCAATGACGATGTCCGCCGCAGGCCACGGGCCGTTTGGCAACGTCACCGGCTGCCACCCTTTGAAACCGAGAATGCGATTGTTCATCGAGTCAAACATGTAAATGCGCGGGGGATTCTGGCTGGTGTCCACATGCACGCCGCCCACATGCGCGCCGGCGTACGGCACAATCCGATTCTGCATGATCTCTTCCTGGCGCGTCGTGCCGAGGAACTTGCTGATGGCCATATCCATCGTCGGCAAGGCTGCGGTGGCGAAGCCGGCGGATGCGGCAAACGAAAAGGCAGTCAGGGTGGACAGTGTCAGGCGTTGATGGTGCATACGTTGGTGCCGTGGATGGTGTCGGCAGTGGTGCGCTGGTCAGCGCGCCTCGCCGGTACTGTTGTAGTCACGCGTGATTGTGATCGCATCGCTGCCGACAATGCCGCCAGTATTGGTGCCGCTGACGGTCAGCAGATTAGCGCCGAACTGCAGCGGAATGCCGGTCACCTGCCAAGGCGACGTGGCGGGAAACGTGCCGGCGCCGCCACGCTCGTTGACCCATTGCATTGTGCCGGCCAGGTTCACCTGGGTGCCGCCCACGGCGGTGGTCGCGCTGACGACCGTGCT
>JAPLST010000387.1:2379-3096 GCA_026398485.1 bacterium | reverse complement strand
TTGGCGGCAAACGTGACATAGCTGGTGTCAATATCCTTCAGGTCGCCGACATGGCTCTGGTCGGCGGCATTGGTCTGCGGCTCGGTCAACAGCGAGGGATTGACCCACAGCCAGGCGCTGTCATTGTTGGCCCCGACATTCTTGGTCATCTTGACGACCAGGAAATAGGTTTGCCCGGGGGTCACGGCGATGCCGGTGTCGCCCCACACGTTCCAATCACAAATCCGCCAGTTGGGATTAAACGTCTGGCCCAAAGTCAAGCCTTCGCCCAACTGCATCCACTGGCCATTGCCCGCTTCCGTCGGATAGGCCAGCAAGCTCAACCAGGCCGTCTCGCCATCGGCCAGAAAAAAGCTGTTGGTGCGGCGTTCGTTCGGCCAGTTTGCGCGCACCATGCAGTTGCCGGTGACGGTCAAGTCAACAAACGTCAGGCCCGGCTCGACCACGGTGTAGCCGCAGCCATCCCAGGTGCCGTTCCAGCCCACGCCACCGTCCTGGCCGTTCAGCGACCAGCCGCCGGCGGCCGGATAGTCAAAGCCGTCATAGACGCGCAGCGCGGCGGTGGCCGTGCCCGCCAGCAGCAGCAGACTTGCACTCATGCACACCAAGGTTGTTTTCATAGGAATCCTTGCGGGTTATGCGGCTATGCTTCTATCATGGCACAACGGCGCGCCACCTCTGCTCACTGCGATGTGCGTTACGGTAACGGTGGTCGCG
>JAPLST010000387.1:0-2299 GCA_026398485.1 bacterium | reverse complement strand
GCGCGCGCAGGCCGCGCGACCACTCACCACAACCACCAACCACGGTGGAGAGCAAACACGATGGGCAGGTTGGCGGCGAGCGCCGCCGGGCGCATTAACTGATGCGCCGACGCAGCAGCAGCAGCGCTGCGCCCAACAACGTCAAGGTCGCCGGCTCCGGCACGACTTGCACCACATCGGCATACGTCTCGCCAATGCGCAGTTCGTCGAACAGCACGGTAACAACGTTACCCTTGTAGCCGTAGACCCGGTCGATATTAATGCCATTGTTGGCGACCGCCGGGAACGTGAGTGACCACGCACCTTCCGTGCCGGGGACCGTATCCGTGGCCCCATAGAAATTGGCTGAGGCGCTATAGCTGGTGCCATCGTTCACAATCTTGGCCACCAGCATGTAGTTCGTGTTCACAACGGCAGTGCCGTAGGTGACCGACCCAGCCCCGAACGCCGAACCACTCTCCATCCTAAAGGTGCTGTCGATGCCGAAGTTGAAGAAGGCGTTATCATTACCGTCCTTGCCCAACCCCATCTGCGACCATTTGCCAAGTGTATTCACGTTGATCAGGAAGCTAATGTAACGCGTGGCCGGTGTGCCGGCGTAAATCACGCCCGCGGCGTCAAGGTTGCGACCTATCTTACCAAACCACTGACCATTATCCACGCCGGCCAGCATGTTGCCGTTCGTCGTGTACGTCACGTTGGCCGGGTAGGCCAACGAGCCGTTGGTCGCCCAGGCAAGATAGGGACCAGCCGCGTTGTACCACGATGCGCCACCGCCGAGCCAGCCGATGCCGCCTTGCATATTGCCCCAGTCAATCGTCGTGCCCTCGGGGTAGACAAACTGCTCGCTGGCGAGCAGGGCCGCCTGGCCAGACATGCTGACGATCAGCACGCCGCCGATGATGGCCATCCATTGAACCAACAAACGAGATGTTTTCATGCGCTGCTCCTTTGCGTTGAACGTGATGTTACTGAACCTGCGGGTGCCGCGCACAGACCATCTGCGTTCGGCAACCTCGGTGGATTGCAACAGTATTGCATAATGCAAATGGAAAAATCTACCACAATATCCGCATCTATGTGCGAATTATCCGCATCGCGGCGTTTTTTGGTATACTTAGGGCTGCGTTCATTAACCATTTGCGGATGCTCCCATGCGCGACGGCTTTCCTCCTGTGCTTCCGGTGACGGATAGCGGGCTGTTTGGCGATCCCGCCATTGCCTTTGGCATGGACATGGTAACCTACAATGCCGAAACCCATCCGATGCACCAGCATGCCTTCACCGAGATCGCCATCGTTTTTGGCGGCAGCGGCGTGCATTGCACCGAGCATGGCAAGTATCCGGTCAGCCCCGGCGATGTGTATGTCATGGCGGGTGCGCGCACGCACGGCTTTGACAAGACCCAAAAGATGCAGTTGGTCAATCTGTACTTCATCCCGGAACGCTTGCCGGTGTACACCGATGATGTGCGCGCCCAGCCGAGTTTCTTTCCCCTGTTTGTGCCGCACGCACAACGCCGCGGCAGTACCGAAGCACGCGAGCGTGTCCGTCTCGCAACCCACGATCTGACCCGCCTGCGCGCCTTGGTGGACACATTGGACCATGAGTTCCGCCACAAAGAACGCGGCTATCATAGTATGATCACCGGCATCCTGATGCAAGTGATTGTGCTGCTGTGCCGCGCCTATGGCAAAGTGCACAACGCCATGGCACCCACGGCGTCACGCCGCTTGGGCGCCGTGATTTACTATCTGGACCAGCATTACCGCGACGACATCCGCCTTGAGCAACTCGCCCGGCTGGCGCATTTGTCGGCCAGCCAATTGCTGCGCGTCTTCCGCCGCGCCATGGGCCAATCGCCGATGAGTTACCTCACCCATTTGCGGATATTCAAAGCGACCGAGTTGATGCGCACGCGCGACGTCAATGTGACGGAAACCGCTTCGGCGGCCGGGTTCAATGACTCACATTACTTTTCGCATGCGTTCCGGCGGGTGATGGGCACGACGCCGCGCGCGTATCTCAAAATGCTGGGCGAGGAAAAACAGAAAACGGACATCGGCGCATCCTAGTGCCGTATCTCTCTGAAATTCCGATATAATTAATCCACAACCATGCGCGGCGCGTGGTTGTTGTCAGCAAGACAGGGAATCACCGATGTACACCGGCTGCATTGCTGCACCATAATTTATTGCCTCTTCCGGGATTTCCGTGGGAAATTTCATTGACTGCCAAGAAGTGGAAAAGCGCAGGTGGGGCAAAGACGAAGATTGGGCATGGGGTGTGGCAGCCGGGG
>JAPLST010000314.1 GCA_026398485.1 bacterium | reverse complement strand
GGCCCTCCAACAAACAACAGACAATCTGCGAGGCCACGACGGCGCGTGGCCCTCCAACAAACAACAGACAATCTGCGAGGCCACGACGGCGCGTGGCCCTCCCACAAACGATCCAGCGCGGGGTCAGGCAGTGCGAATTGACAAATCGCAGCGACCCCGGCTGAAGGCGGAGCTAGTGCGGCGGAAATTAACAAGGAGTAAATGAGTCAAGGAGCAGCACGCATTGTGCTCTTGGTTGGCAGACCACAGAAATTGCCGGCTGCAATTCCTCCTTCCTCATTAACTCCTTGTTGATGTTTTTTGCAGCAGCGGCGGCGTGGTTCTCAGGCCACTGGCGTGGTCGTGCCTTTCGCAACGGATTTGAGGATATTCCCGATGGTATCGGTCAGTTCCATGGGAAACATGACCACCGTATTCGCAGGGCCAGCCCCCAGCCCGTCAATGGTTTGCAGGGTGCGCAGTTTCATTGCGCCCGGCGTCTGTTCCATGATAACGGCCGCGGCCGCCAGATTGGTGGCCGCAATCTTATCGCCTTCCGCCTTGGTGATCGTGGCCCGTTTTTCGCGCTCGGCCGAGGCCTGGCGTGACATGATGCGTTTCAGGTCTTCGGGCATTTCAATGTCTTGCAGGCGAATGGAGTCAAGATGCAAGCCCCAGGCGCAAATGTGTTCCTCGACGATCTCGGCAATGCGCTTCTGGATATGCTCGCGTTCGGACAGGAGCTCGTCCAGCGAGAGCCCGCCGACGACGTCGCGCAAGGTTGCTTGGGCATACTGGGCGATGGCAAAGGCGAAGTCCTGAATGCTAATGATGGCCTTCTCCGCGTCGGCCACCCGGAAAAACAGGACGCCATCAATGGCCGCCGGCACATTGTCCTTGGTAATCACCTGCTGGCTGGGAATGTTGAGCGTAAGCAAGCGCAAATCAACAAAGCGGATATTATCGAGAAAGGGCATGATATACATGATGCCCGGCCCTTTGACCGACTGAAACCGCCCGAGGCGGAGGACCACCCCGCGTTCCCACTGTGCGGCCACGCGAATGCCGGAGACCAGCATGCCCCACAGGATTGCCGCCAGCACTTCGGCCACCACCGCCGTAATCTTCTGCACCTCGGTGCTGTGCCCCAGGCCCAGGTACAGCAGGATGCCCAGCAGGCCGACGGGCACAAGGAAGAGAATAAAGCGCAACGATGTTCCCAAGGAAACGTGGCCTAGTTGCGGTTCCGCAAAGACTTTTTGTGCATTCATAGTATCCTCCATTGTTGATGCGCACAGTATACCAAAAAAGCGGGCCGCGTGTCAATGAAAAAGGGCCGCGGGCAGCCGCCTGAAATTCCGATATAAGAAAGACAGTTGGGGCATGACGTTCAAGCAAAACACGCAAATTCACGCAAATTCACTTTGACAAAGCGGCTTTGATATGCTATATTATTCAAATGATTGCGCCACTCAGCCACAGTGTCACGCAGTCAGCAACATTTAACGTCAATGCTGTAAGGAACGCTGATGAAACATAACCAATGGCAATTGGTACCGAAGGGATGGCACAAGGCGGTTTTCGGCGTGCTGTTCACCTTTGCATCTTTTAGCGGTGTGGCCTCCGCCAACATCGTCTATGTTGACCTCGGCGCGGCCCCGACCAATTGTACGATGAGCAGGCAGGTGTATGGTGTCGAAACCATGTTCGCCTTTCCCTTGCCGGGCGGTAACGCGCTGACCGGAAGCCGGTTTACCTTTTCACAGCAAAACTTTTTTCAATTATATGACAGTACACATAAAGTGATCTACAACCAGTTCTTAGACGCAACGCCGCCGATGAATTATTATTTTGTAAACTCACTGGCGTGGGGACAGACATGGTCTGAAACCATTGGTCCTGATAATGAGTGGGGGGATGTCAGCGCCTTGGACAACAGCACGACCGCTCCATCTACGTGGCAAACCTATCACATTCGGTCAAACCCGACCTACATTCCATTCATGTTTCAGGACACATCGGATGGCAACAAAAACAAATACGGGTATCTTACAACATCCACAGAAGTGACCGGGTCTGGTGTAAACACCGAGGTGAAATGGACGGTCTGGGCGTATGCCTACGACACGAGCGGTGCTGAGATTGCGATGGGTGCCGTGCCGGAGCCGGGCATTTTGGGATTGCTGGCATTGGCCGGCTTGGCGGCCATGCGCACGCGCAGCGCCGGGAAGTAGCAAAAAGGCAAAGAGTTAAGTTTGCTGTTGTGGGCAGACGGCCGCACCGGCTGGTTGAACGCGCCGGGCAGCGTGACGAACCACATCATGCCAATCCCCGATTCAGGCGCCGGCCCGGCCGCGGCCACGCCGCCACGCCAAACCACAGGCCCGGCTCGGGGACGATGTCCACGATTACCTGCACGTCTTGCGGTGAATTGCCGGTCGCGGCCGCCGTGATACTGATGTTGGTTTGATAGGAGTGCGGGAGCCGTGCTCCCGCTTTTCCATTGCCGAGCCGTGCTCGGCGTAGGATGCTCAGCACCACCGGCAGCATGGCTGCCGCACCGAAAGCGGGAGCATGGCTCCCGCACTCCAAAGCGCCTCCGGCGCACCCGC
>JAPLST010000285.1 GCA_026398485.1 bacterium | reverse complement strand
CTGGGCGTGCTCCATCCGCTGAAAGTCGTGATTGACAATTATCCGGACGGGCAGGTTGACGAACTTGCGGCGGTCAACAATCCCGAGGATGAGACGGCCGGCACGCGGGTGGTGCCGTTCGCGAAAGTGCTGTACATTGAGCAGGACGATTTCCGCGAGACGCCGCCCCCGAAATATTACCGGCTGTATCCGGGCAACGAAGTGCGCCTGCGCTATGCCTATTACATCAAATGCACGCAGGTGGTCAAAGACGCACGTGGCGCGGTGGTCGCGGTGCATTGCACGTACGATCCGGCGACGCGCGGCGGGCAGTCGCCCGACAACCGCAAAGTGAAGAGTACGATTCACTGGGTCTCGGCGCAGCATGCGGTGGATGCCACCGTGCGCCTGTATGACAAGCTGTTTGCGAAGGAGAATCCGAATGTGGAAGAAGATGGCGCGGATTTTCTGACGTATCTGAATCCGCACTCGGTCGAGGTGCTGCCGGGCTGCAAAGTGGAGCCGAGTGTGGCGCAGGCCGCGCCGGGCATGCGCTTCCAGTTTGAGCGTTTGGGCTATTTCTGCGTGGACAGCGAGGAATCGAAGCCGGGCGCGCTGGTGCTCAACCGGACCGTGTCATTGAAGGACACATGGGCCAAGATTGAGAAGAAGGCCGCCTGTTAGGGGCAAACTCGTGAGAAAATTCTTTCGTTGCGAAAGAATTTAGGGATAATCCTGGCGGGTGGGCCGGATCATAATGTTGCTGATATGCACATGGGGTGGCTGCGTGACAATGAAGTGGATCGCCGTGGCCACGTCGTCACCGGTCAACAGCGGGCCGAACTTGTCATGAAAGTGTTGGGTCATCTCGTCGCTGTAGCCCGCGGCCGCCTGAAAGCCGCTGACGACGATGCCCGGCTCGACCAGCGAAACGCGCACGCCTTGCGGCCCCACTTCGCGCCGCAGGCCTTCGGCCAAGGCATGCACGGCAAACTTGGTGGCGCCATAGACGGCACTGAACGGCGAGATGTGGCGGCCGACGACCGAGCCGACAATGACAATGTCCGCCGCCGTTTTTGGAAAACCATGATGCTGCGCCGCCACCATGTGTTGCGCGGCTTTCTGCAGCAACGCCAGCGCGCCGGTCACGTTGATCTTGAGCACCGCCTCAAATTGCGCGAGATCGGCGTTCTTGACCGAGCCGCCCAAGCCTCTGCCCGCGTTGGCAATGACGATATCGGCCGGCCGGCCAAAGTGTGCGGTGGCGGCGGCAAAGAGTTGTTCGAGCACGGCGTGGTCGGCGGCGTCGCCGGCAACGCCGCGGAAGGCAACCCCGAGTTCCTTTTCCAGCGCGGCCAGTTTGGTCGCGTTGCGCCCGTTGCCGACCACGCCAAAGCCCGCGGCGCAGAATGTCCGCGCCGTCGCTTCACCAATACCGGAGGTTGCGCCAGTGACAACGGCAATGCGTGCATACGTGTTGGTCATAGTTCGTTTTCCTGGTTGCATTATGGTTGACAGATTGTACCATTACTCTTTGTTAAATTTCCAGCTTGTTCTGCGGATTATGCGGATGTGGTCAAAATGACCGTTGCAGTTTATTTGACCCATGTGCCCAAGGTGATATTTAAATATAAAGCATTGCAAATAAACACGATATGATTTTGGCATGTAATCTGCTTTTATTTGCAGTATGAAGCATGGCATGGTCATAGTGATTGCCCTCGCGTTGTGCAGCCCGGTGCTGGCCGAGATCGAGTTCAGCGCCGTTGCACACCACGCCGGCCAACCGGTCAGCAGTTTGCCGCCGCAGGCAACGCTTGACCTGACCATCACGGCCGAATGGCCGCAAAGCGACGTCATCTACGTTGTCTACACGCCCACCATGCCGTTCCTTGCCGGCTTGGTCATTGAAGATCACCTGTCATTTGGCGAGACCACCACCACGTTGTCACAACTGGTGCAACGCACGGTCCATCATTTCAAACTGCTGGTCACCAACAGTGTTGGAACGACGGTTGAGACCGGCCCGATCCAGGTGGAATATCGCCCGAGTAGTAGTGAAGAAAAGCAGCGGCGGCAACTGGCGGGCATCACGCTGACCGTCGCCGCACCTGCGCGCATATGGCAATCACCTGTGGTGCTGAGCTGCGCGGCGCTTGCGGCCGTGGCGGGGCTGGCCCTTGGCGGCGTGTGCCTTGTGCGGCGGCGCCGGCGCGCACCGGCGTTGCCCGCCGAGCACTGCATGGAAGATGCCTATGTGGCGCGGCTGGCGGGGCTGAAGCACGTGCGGTTGCAAGGCGACACGGCGCGTTATTTTGGCGATTTGGAAACGGTGTTGCGCGACTATGTCCGCGAGAAATATCAGATCGGCAGTCTCGAGACCTATCCGCCGCCCGGCAACGGCAGCGCCGGGCTAGACGCCCGCAGCGTGAGTGTTGCGCGCGAGCTGCTGGCCTTGGCGCACACGGTGCGCTACGGCGGGCAGACGCCGAGTGATTATGACCAGACCCGCATGCTTGATTTTGTCCAGACTGTGATTGAACGTAACCGTCCCCGGCGTGGCACGCCGGTGGAACTTGATTATCTACAACCGGAGCACCGCTCATGATTGATGTCCAGCAACTCAACGACCGCGTCCAACGTGAAAGCACGTTTGTCACCTGCCTGCGCGATGAACTCAAGCGCGTGATCATCGGCCAGGATTACATGCTCAACCGCCTGATTGTGGGGCTGCTCTCGAACGGCCACATCTTGATTGAGGGCGTGCCGGGCCTGGCCAAAACGCTGGCGGTCAAGTCGCTGGCCGGGGCGATTCAGGCCAAATTCAGCCGGATACAATTCACGCCCGACTTGCTGCCCGCGGACTTGATCGGCACCTTGATTTACAATCCGAAGGACGGCAACTTCACCACCAAAAAAGGGCCGATTTTCGCCAACATCATTCTGGCCGATGAAATCAATCGCGCGCCGGCCAAGGTGCAAAGCGCCTTGCTCGAGGCGATGCAGGAGCACCAAGTCACGATCGGCGAGAAAACGCATGTGCTGGAAGAGCCGTTCCTGGTGCTGGCCACCCAGAATCCGATCGAGCAGGAAGGCACGTATCCCTTGCCGGAAGCGCAGGTGGACCGTTTCATGCTGAAGCTGAAAGTGGGTTACCCGAACAAGAAGGAAGAGCGGGCGATTCAGGATCGCATGGCGCACGTGGCGGCCGACACCAGCGTTGCGCCGGTCGTCACGACGGCCGACATCATGCGCGCCCGGTCCGTGGTCGAGGAGATTTTCATGGATGACAAGATCAAGGATTACATTGTCGACATTGTCTTCGCGACGCGCGAGCCGGAGGCCTACAAGCTGAATCTGAAGCAATACATCCAGTACGGCGCGTCGCCGCGCGCGACCCTGTACCTGACCATGGCGGCCAAGGCGCATGCCTTCATCAGCGGGCGCGGCTACGTCACGCCCCAGGATGTCAAGTCGATCGGGCTCGACGTCTTGCGCCACCGGATCATCGTGTCGTACGAGGCCGAGGCCGAAGACAAGACCGCCGACCAGATTGTGCAGAGCATTTTCGACGCGATCGAGGTGCCGTGATTAAGCACTGGTTTTCAGTTTACAGTTTTCAGTTTGCAGTTTATAAAAGAGAAGACCATGTTTCATTCGTTTGAAGAACTGGATGTCTGGAAAAAAGCGTGCCAGCTTTGTGTGGAACTGCACAGCCTGCTGTCGTGTTCCAACGCGCTGTGGCTGCGCGACCAGATGCTGCGGGCGGCGTTGTCGATTGCCAGCAATATTGCGGAAGGCGCCGAGCGCAACGCGCGCAACGACTTCATTCGGTTTCTCAACATTGCCAAGGCCAGTGCCGCCGAATTGCGCACCCAACTGTACATCGCCGTGCGAATTGGCGCCGTGCAACAAGACCGCGCCGCGGTGCTCATTGAAGAAACGAAAACCATTGCAAAAATGATCCAAGCACTGATTGCCGCACTCAGAAAGCCAGGTTTGGCAACTGAAAACCGAAAACTGAAAACCGAAAACTAAGACGGCTTGATACCATGCTCCCCAAAGAACTCATCGCCAAGATCCGGCAAATCCAGATTCGCACCAGTCACCAGGTGACCGAGGTGATGGCCGGCGAATACAAGAGCGCGTTCAAAGGCCGCGGCATGGAATTTGACGAGGTGCGCCAGTACCAGCCCGGCGACGACGTGCGCACGATTGACTGGAATGTCACGGCCCGCACCGGCCACCCGTATGTCAAGCGTTTCGTCGAGGAGCGCGAGCTGACCGTGATGTTGATGGTGGATGCCAGCTCGTCCGGCTCGTTCGGCTCGTTTCATCGCACCAAGAATGAAGTGGCCGCCGAATTGGCCGCGTTGCTGGCGTATTCCGCGATTCGCAGCAATGACCGGGTCGGCTTGATCATTTTCACGGACCAGGTTGAGAAGTATGTCCCGCCGAAAAAGGGGCGCTCGCACGTGCTGCGCGTCATCCGTGAAATCTTGTATTTCAACAAGCCCGAGCATGGCACGACCAACATTCGTGCCGCACTCGAATTTCTGCAGCGCGTCTGTGCCCGGCGCAGCGTGGTGTTCCTGGTCTCGGATTTCATGGCGGAGGGCTATGACAAGGCGATGCTGCTGGCCGCGCGCAAGCACGACTTGATTCCGGTGACGATCACGGACCCGCGCGAGATTGCATTGCCGGACATCGGCTTCCTCGACTTGATGGATGCGGAGACCGGCGAGCGCATCCTGCTGGACACGCACGACCTGCGGGTGCGCAAGGCCTTCCAGTACCTCGGCGGCAATGACCGCCAGCAACGCACGCAGCGCTTCCGCCAGATGCGCGCCAAGGCCATTGACGTGCGCACCGACCAGAGCTATGTGGATGCCTTGGTCCGCTTTTTCAAACAACGCGAGCAACACATCAAACTATGACGCTGCCTTCGTACATGCAGACCGCGCCGCCCGACCGCGCGCCCAACCGGGTGTGGCTGGCCATCACGCTGGCCGCCCTGACGCTGGCCATGCTGGCCGGCGCGACCCTGCTGGTGCGGTCATGGTTGCCGGGTGCCGCGGCGCCCGTGGCTGGCAAGGCCGGCTGGAGCGCCGCCCAGCAACGCGAGTATGCCACCAAGCTCATGAGCGAAGGCTTGAACGACCGCGCGGTGCGCGCCTTTGACCTCTATCTGCAACAGCCGGAGGTGACCAGCCAGGACATCGCTGCGGTCTCGTTCACCATTGGCAAGCTTTATTTTGACGAGGCGCGCTATGAGGACGCGCTGGCGGCCCTGTACCGGGTCGCGCTGGCGGATGCCGCCGCGCCGCAGTGCGAGCAAGCCGCGCGTTTCATCGTCACCTGCCTGGAACGGCTCGGCCGGTCGTTGGACGCCAAAGCTGTGCTGGATCAGGAGACCGCGCTGCACAAGCCGGCCGGTCGCACCAACGAGCGCGCCAGCGTGCTGGCGAGCATCGGCGACGAGACCATCACGGTCGGTGATCTGCGCGCGCTGATCCAAGAGATGCCGGCCGATGAACAAGCGCGCTTTGCGACCACGGCCGCCAAACGCGAACTGCTCGAACAGCTGGTCAATCAGCGGCTCTTGGCGATGAAAGCCCGCGCGCTGGGCTTGGATGCCACACCCGAGATTCGCAAACAAGTCGAGCGCGTCGAGGATCAATTGCTGGTGCAGCGCTACCTCACGCATGAGCTGGCCAAGGGCGCGCCGGTTGCCGCCGGCGATGTCAAACTGTTTTATGAAGCGCATCCGGAACTGTTTTCCGCGCCGGCCCGCGCGCAGGTGACCATGGTGCTGCACCCCACCCACGCGGCCGCGCAGAAAAATCTGGACGCCCTGCTGGCGGAAGCCGCGCCGGCTTGCGCCTTCACCGCCTCGGTCGCGCGCACGGCGGCCGCGTCGAATGTGGTGGCCTGCGTGGTTGACGCCCGCGGCAACGCCGGCGCGTTCGGCCATGAGCCGGCGCTGGCCGCCGCGACACTGGTCCAGCCGGTCGGATTGCTCACCAATGTGGTTGCCACGGCAAAGGGCTACGCGGTGGTCAATGTCACGCAACACGAGCCGGGCGCACTGCAGCCGTTTGCCGCCGTGCAACCCCGGGTTGAACAATTGTACCAAGACTACAAGCAGCAGGCGTTGCTGCAATCGGTCTTGAATGATTTGCAGCACACCTACCCGTATCCCGATCATCGCCATGACGGCCCACGCCATGCAGGGTGACCGTGAGGAATGTCTGGCCGCGGGCATGGATGATTATGTCAGCAAACCGGTGCGCTGGCCGGCACTGCGGGGCCTCCTGGCGCGCTGGATCACTGGATCGGCAGCCGCGCTGCCCGCGCCCGCGGCCACGACCGTCACGGCGCAACCGCCCTTGCGGGTGCGGGTCTTCGTCGACAAGCCGACGATCAACGTCGGCGACTTGATCCGCTACACCATTGACGTGGATGCCGCCTCAAATGTCACCTTTGCCATGCCGCAATTTGCCGAGCACCTCGGCGGTTTTGCCGTCAGCGATTGGATCCGTAACGACGCGGCGCTTGGCAAAGACGGCCGCATGCACCAGACCAACACCTATGTGATGGAGACCTACCTGACCGGGGTCTATGACATTCCGCCGGCGCGCATTCCGTATGTGGCCAATGGGCAGACCAACGATGCATTCAGCACGCCGATCGTGGTGGAAGTCGTCAGCGTGGCTGGTGAAGGCGACTTGTTTTCCGGGATCAAAGACATCAAGGGGCCGGTCACGCTGTTCGAGCGTCTGGCGCGCAATCGGACGCGCGGCATTATTATCGCCGTGTGTGCCGCACTTGCGCTGGCCGGCATCATCCACGTCATCATCACGCGCTTGCGCCGGCCGACACCACCGCCGCCGCCGGTGCCGGCCCATGAACGTGCCTATGCCGCGCTGCGCGCGCTCTTTGCCCAGCATTTGGTTGAGGCCGGGCACATCAAGGAATATTATTTTGCGCTCTCCCTGATTCTGCGCTATTACATTGAAGACCGTTTTGCATTGCGCGCGCCGGAGCAGACCACCGAGGAATTCCTCCAAACGCTCGGCGTCAGCGGCGCCTTTGTGCAGCGCTATCAAGAAGTGCTGACCAAGTTCTTGCACGAATGTGATTTGGTCAAGTTCGCGAATCATGACGCGAATGCCGCCGATGCGGCCCGCACGCATGACTGTGCCGTCCAGTTCATTGAAGAGACGCGTGTGCATCACCACGAGCCCGCGACCAAGGAGTAATGGCCATGCTGCGTTTTCACGATCCTTGGTGGTTCCTGCTGCTGCTGACGCTCCCGCTGATCATTGCGCAGCACTTGCAAGCCCACGCCGGCGCGACCCTGCGCTATTCCTCGATTGCCACGCTGAAGCGCATTCGCGGCACGTTCTCCGTCTATCTGCGGCGCGGCCTGGTCGTCCTGCGCTGCGCCGCCGTGGTCTTGCTGGCCTTCGCCTTGGCGCGCCCGCAGAAAGGCAATGAAGACACGCGCATCAGCACCGAGGGCATTGACATCGTCCTGGCGCTTGACACGTCCGGCAGCATGATCGCCGAGGATCTGGCCCAAGGGAAGAACCGGCTGGATGTCGTCAAAGCCGTCACCAGTGACTTTATCAACAAACGCAAGAACGACCGGATCGGCTTGGTGGTCTACGGCGAAGACGCCTACACCCAATGCCCCTTGACCTTGAATTCGGGTGTCTTGCTCCAGTTTGTGGATCGCTGCCACATCGGCATGGCCGGCGAAAACCGCACCGCCATTGGCGATGCGCTGGCGACCGCCGTCGCGCGCCTGCGCGGCGCCAGCGGCAAGAGCAAGATTGTCATATTATTGACGGACGGCCAGAACAACAGCGGCCGGATTTCCCCGCAAACGGCGGCGGAAATCGCGCGCTCGCTGGGCGTCAAAGTCTATACCATTGGCGCCGGCACGCGCGGCATGGCGCCGGTGCCCGCCCTCGATCCGTTCGGCAACAAAGTCTATGTGAGCCAGCCGGTGGACATTGACGAGAATCTGCTGCAGGAGATTGCCACGGTCACCAGCGGCCAATATTTCCGGGCCACCGACAGCAAATCCTTGCAGCAGATTTACAGCGACATCAACAAAATGGAAAAATCGAAAGTTGAAGTGTTCAATTACATGGAATGGAAAGAGCTGTTCAGCATGTTTGCGTTGGGCGCCGCCGCGTTTCTGGTGCTTGACGTCGTGCTGATGAACACCCGTTTTCGCAAACTGCCTTAAGGAATCGTCATGCAGTTCGGCCATATCGAATATTTCTACGCCTTGTGGGCGGTCGTCGCCCTGGCCCTGTTCCTGATCTGGAGCATGCGCCGCAAGCAGGCCTTGCTGGCGCGCTTCGCCACCAACGAATTGCTGGCGCGCCTGATGACCCACGTCAGTCTGGTCAAGCAGCACGTCAAGATGGCGCTGCTGGTGCTGGCCGCGTTGCTGCTGGTATTGGCCTTGACGGAGCCCAAGTGGGGCTTCCAATGGGAAAAGATCGAGCGGCGCGGCATTGATGTGATTGTCGCCGTGGACGTCTCGCGCAGCATGCTGGCCACGGATGTCAAGCCCACCCGGCTGGAACGCGCCAAGCGCAACATTCTCGACTTGCTGCAAATCCTGGATGGCGACCGGATCGGGCTGGTCGCCTTCCGCGGCGCGGCCCATGAGCTCTGCCCGCTGACGCTCGACTACGGCGCCGTTAAAATGTTTGTCGACGATTTGTCGCCCGAACTGACCGCCGCCGGCTCGACCGACCTTGGCGCGCCGATCCGCAAGGCCGCCGCGCTCTTCGACCAATCCTCCAAGAACAGTCGCGCCCTGATCCTGATCACCGACGGCCAGGACTTCTCCGGCGACGCCATTGCCGCCGCCGAACTCGCCAAGAAACACAACGTGCGCATCTTCTGCGTCGGCATCGGCACGCCCGAAGGCGCGCCGGTCCAGCTCATTGACGAGCGCGGCAACACGACCTACGTCAAGGATGCCAAGGGCAATGTCCAATTGGCCAAGCTGGATGAGGAGACCCTCAAGCGCATCGCGTTCATCACCGGCGGCGCGTATGTTGCGGCCAGCGGCGCCGGCCTTGAACTGGATGTGATTTATCGCGAGCGCATCGCCAAAATGGAAGACCGCCTGCTTGAAAGCACGCGGCGCAAACGCTACGAGCACCGCTTTCAATGGCCGCTCGCCGCCGCCGCGTTGTTGTTGATTCTCGAGGCCGTCCTCAATGATCGCGCCCGCGTTGCCCGCACATCAACCACTGGAGGTGGCGCATGACTGCCCGTCTGCTGTTGCTCGCGCTGGTCTGGGCCGGCGTCACCATGTCCGCCGCGCCGTCACTGTCGCCCGCGCAGCGCATCCGCCTTGGGAACGAGGCCTTTGCACAAAGCAACTATGAGGCGGCCGTGCAGGCCTATGCCGGCGCCCAAGTTGACCTGCCCGAGTCGGCCGAAGTCGCCTATAACCTGGGCATCAGCTATTACCGCCAGGGCAAATATGACAAAGCCCTGACCTCGCTGCAAAAAGCGCTCGCCACCGATGACGCCCAGCTCGAGGCGCGCGTCCAGTACACCATCGGCAACACCCTTGTCCAGCAAGGCAAACTGCGCGAATCGCTGGACGCCTACAAGCAATGCCTTGTGCGTGACCGTGACGACCAGGACGCCAAGTACAACATTGAATATGTGCAACGCAAGCTGAAAGAACTGGCCAGCAAGAAAAAAGACGAGCAGGAAAAAGATCCGCTCAATAAATTGTTGAAAGAGCTGGAACGGCTGATCACCCTGCAAGCCGAAAACATTGTCGGCACCAAGGCCTTGCTGGAGCAGACCAACACCACTGTTGACATAGCCGCGCCGCTTGAGCATGTCCGCACCAATGAAGTGAACTACACCGCACGCACTTACGCTGTCCGCGAGGGTTTCCGCGACTTGCGCACCAATCTGCCGCCCGAACGCTTGAATGCCACGGCGTCGCAAGCGCAACCGGCACCGCCAGGTGCGGCGCAGCCGCAAGTCCAGATGGACGAGCCCACCCGCGCATTGGCCGCCGTCTATCAACTGCTTGGCCAGGCCGCCGAGGCGGCCCACGCCGCGCAGACGGGCGCGCTGCCCGCCGGCGTCAGCGCCACCATGTCCAATGCCGTGGCGGGCCTGCGCGCGCTTGAAATGGACGCGCGCGACAACCTGGTCAAACAGTATGCCGGCAACGGCCAGGCCGCCGTGCAGAACATCCAGCGCATTTTCGATGCGCCGCGCAACATCACGCCGGCCGACGTCGAACGCGCCAGCAAAGAATTCAATGCACTGCTTGAGAACATCCACAAAGAGCTGATGACCCGCATCCAAGCCCAGGCCCAGACGGGCACCAATGCCACCGAGAAAACCATGGCCCAGAAAATAGACAATGCCGTGCGCTATCTTGCCGGCGCCCATCAGCGCCTGACCAGCGCCTCCGCCGCGCTGGCGGGCACATGGACCAACGCGCCGCCGGACCAGAAAATGGGGCTTGAGTACTTGATCAAAGCCCGCAAGGAGTTTGACGACAAGCAACAGCAACAGGAGCAAAAGCAAGACAAGCAGGATCAGGACAAGAACAAGGATAAAGATAAGGATAAGAACAAGGACAAAGACAAAGATAAAGACAAGGATAAGAATAAAGATCAAAACAAGGATCAAAACAAGAAGCAAGATAAGCAGCAGCAACAGCCTGAGCAGGAAAAACAGCAACAGGAAAAGCAGCAGCAACCGCAGATGAGCAAGCAGCAAGCTGAACAAATGCTGCGCTCGGTCGACGAAGATCAGCGCAACCGGCGCAAGGCGCACAAGCGCGAACTCGGCGGCGCGACCGTGCGGCCGGTTGACGTGGATTTATAAGATCGTTACACTTGATGGCATGCGCTCTATTATTACGCATAGTTTGTTGGTGATGCTCATGGCCGGCATGGCCACCGCCGCTGATGTTTCGGTCAGCGGCACGGTGGACAAGCAGGTGATGAGCATCAATGACACGCTGAACCTGCAGATCACGATCAACGGCACGGACAACGCGAGCGCGCCGGAATTCACGCCGATGAGCGGGTTCCGCATTGTGCAGGGGCCGTCGAAGTCATCCAGCGTGTCGGTTATGCAAGGCGCCGTGTCACGCCTGGTGATTTTTGGCGGGCAAGCAAATGATCGGCGCCATCAGCGTCAAAGTGGGCGCCACGACATACAAGACCAAGCCGATTGAGATTGACGTGGCGGCCGGCGCCGTGGCGCAGCCCGCCGCGGCCGCCCAACCCGGGCAAGCCGGCGCGGCGCAATTGCCGCCGTGCTTTGTCCAATTGCAGGCCGACAAGACCAATGTCTTTCTCAATGAACAGATTTTGTTGACGCTCTCGCTGTATTTTCGCGACGTGGACGTGCGCAGCGTCGCGCCGCCCGCCATCAGCATTCCCAGTTGCACCATGCACGAGGTCGGCTCCGGCCAGGATCGCAAGGACATCAACGGCCTGGTCTACACCGTCGTGCGCTTCCAGAAATTGGCCGTGCCGCTGGCCACCGGCGTTGTCCAGATCGAGCCTGTGGCGTTGAGCATGCAGATCCGCGAGGCCGTCGCCGCCCAGCAGCGCGGGTTTCCCGACGACAACTTTTTCGGCGGCGGCATCTTTGACGAAATGTTCGGCCGCTTCCGCACCGCCGAGCGCGTCGTCCAATCAAATCCGTTGACGATCTACGTGCAGCCCCTGCCGCTCGACCAGCGTCCGCCCTCGTTCGCCGGCGCCGTCGGCACCTTTACGCTGCGCGCATCGGTCGCCCCGACCAATGTCCCGGCCGGCGACCCGCTCACCTTGACGGTTGAACTGAACGGCGTCGGCAACATGGATGAAGCGGCCGTCAGCTTGCCGACCAACGGCCCGGAATTCCGCGTCTACGATCCGGAGACGCAACGCGAAACATCGATCTCCGGCGCACGCCTCGTCGGCCGCCGCACCTACACCCAAATGTGGGTGCCGCAATCCGAAGCTGCAAGTGAAATCCCCGCCATCACCTTTTCATATTTCGATCCAACCCGGACGCAGTACCAAACGCTGACGCAAGGCCCGTTCAGCATCCACGTCAGCCCGGCCCCGGCCGGCGCCGTGCGCATCGCTGATTTCCGCCCCGCGCCCGAAAGCGCCGGCAGTGTGCGCGTGCTCAAACAGGATATTCTCGCCAACATCGCCGATTACACGCGTCTCGGCCCCGCCACCCGCGCGTACCGCCAGCCGTGGTTCATTGTGTGCTGCGCCGCTCCACCGCTCGCGTGGGCGCTCTTGACCATCCTTGCCCGCTGGCAGCGGCGGATGCAAAGCGACACCGCCTTCTCGCGCCGCACCAATGCTCTTGGCCGCATGCAGGAGCGCCTGCGCCGCGCCAACAAGGCGCTTCATCAACACGATGCCAAGGCCTTCTACGGCCTGGTTGCGGACACGATTGCGCATTACATCGGCGATTGCCGGGACGTTTCCGCCCAGCAAATCAGTGCGCAGGCCCTGCCGGCATTGCTGGAAGCATCGGCGGTCGCGCCGGCCACCTGCGCCGACGCCGCGCGCCTGCTGCACGTGTGTGATTTTGCGCGCTTCGGTTCCGGCACCTTTGATGTGCAGGTCGCGCGCCAACATTTGCGCGAGACTGAACTGCTGATGAAACGCCTGGTTAAGGAGCTGCGATGATCACCCGCATGATGCTGGTGCTGGCACTCGGCTGCGCGCTGCGCGGGTGGGCCGTCTCGGGCGAAGAATTGCAGGCCTTCATGCAGGCCGAACAAGCCTACACGGCCACGAATTATCCGCGCGCCATTGCCGCGTATGAACACGCGCTCAAGGCCGGTTACCACGCCGGCGGCGTGTATTTCAATCTGGGCAACGCCTATTATCGCAATGGCCAGCTCGGCAACGCGATCACGGCGTATCAGCGCGCGCGCCGGCTCCTGCCGCGCAACAGTGACATCGCCGCCAATCTCGCCACCGCCCGCAGCCAGACCCGCGACCATGTCTGGCGCCCCGAACCGTCGCCCGTTCTGCGTTCATTCTTCTTCATCTATTTCAGTTTTAGCGTGGACGAATTGTTGTGGGCCACCGCGCTCTTGGGCTTGCTGATCTGGGTCTGCCTCAGCGTGCAGGCCTTCTGCCCGCGCGACTGGCTGCGCACGACCGCCGTCGTCCTGGCCACGCTGGCCGGCGTCTGCGCCCTGGCTGCCAGTGTGCATGTGTATGCCCTGCACAACGGCGGGCAGGCCGTCGTCTGCGCCAACAATGTCATTGCGCGCGCCGGCACCGGCGAGGCGTTTGCCGAACTGTTCGTGCTCAATGATGGCACCGAAGTGCAGGTGCTCGAACGCCAGCCCGGCTGGCTCAAAGTCCTGGCCGATGCCAATAAAGGATGGATCCCCGCCGATGACGCGCAGGTGTATTAATTCGCAGCTCCTGCTCATCTCGCTCCTACTCACCTTCTGCGCGGCTGTGCCTGGCGCGCAACGCGACCCGCATACCAACCCCGCCGATTTCGACTTCATTGAAGACGGCGAATGGGGCGGTTGGGAAGGGGTCATGACTGGCCGGATCATTGATCCCGAGGGGCGCCCGATCCCCTTTGCGCGGGTGCGGGTGCATTCCAAAGACATCGAGACGCGCACTGATGCCAACGGCTTCTTCACCGTCCGCGGTCTGCAGCGTGGCGGCCATTATTCACTGATCGTCGGCGCGCATGGCTTTGATGGCGCGGTTCTGCGCTGGATCCCGATTCCCAGCCAGCAAACAGCCGACATTGGCGATTATCATCTTGACTACCAACTGCCCAGCACCAATTTCTGGCAGGTCTTCTCGAACAGCGTCGCCGGCGCGTGGCTGACCTCCAGTAATTTTTGCGACATCATCGAAGGCCGCACCAACTGGTACGACGCCGCGACATGGCAACGTAATTTCACCGAAGAAGGCCGCATCCGCAAGATAGCGTCTTACAGCGCCGTTGGCGAGAACATCGTCATGACCAGTGAATGCGCCATGATCGCGCCGACCATTGTCCCGCCGGCGGATACCAACGCGCCCGCGCCGGTCATTGTTCCGCCGGCGGACACCAACGCGCCCGCGCCGGTCATCGCGCCGCCGGCGGACACCAATGCCGCCGAACGTGATGCCATGCCGATGTCTTGATGAATATCGAATATCGAACAAGGAATATCGAAGGCCGAAGTATCTGTGCAGAACTTCATCATTGGACATTCCTTGTTCGATATTCGTCATTCTCCCCGGCCCGTGGCCACTTTGTAAATTATGATTATTATGCCGCCGCAGCCTGCTGTGCTTTGACCACGACCGCCGTCTTTGCCGTTGCTTATGCTTCTTCGTGTCTTCGTGCCTTCGTGGCAAATTTATCTGCTTTGACATTCATCATCTGCTTGGAGTCCCGCCATCGGCGGGACATTACTCGGCTAAAATCATAAAGCTTTAATATTTAATATTGAATGTTTAATATTGAATGTTTAATATTGAATGCTGAATGTTGAACCCTGAACCCTGACTTGTATGCCCATGATTCGCACTTTCAACGTGAGTTGCCCGGACTGCAAGTCGATTTTGGTGATCAATCGCGACACCGGCGCGGTACTGGAAGTGCGCAAGCCGCTGGTGGACGACCCGACTGACAATCGCCTGAACGACGCGCTGCGCGCGCATGAAAAGCACAGTGCCAAGCTGCAAGGCCTGTTCTCCGCGAGTCTGGCGGATGTCAGCAAGCGCGAGCAGGAACGCAAAGAGCTGTTCGAGCAATCGCTGCAAAAGGCGCGCGAGTCGGATGAGTCCGAGGAAATGCCGCTGCGCGACATCGATCTCGACTAAGGTAAAGCTTGTTGGTACTTTCCCGCGCGGCGCGGAAAAGTATGTGGCCAAGCCGCACGGCTTGGATGCCGCGGCGCCTTTTCACTCAATCTTATACACCCACGATCCCGCCGATGGCGCATGCGCGTCAACTTACTAACGAATGCGCTTACTTGGTGTCATGCCAATTGTAGCCGCGGGCGCCGACCGCGGCTGCAGAAACCGCCCTCACCTGCCTGTGCCGTGCCCGGCACGGCAGACAGGCCGCGGGCGGCTACAAGGACGCTGCAAAGTAGAAAACGCTCACATTTGCATGAGGCGCAAGCCGCTTCTATGACAGATACACTCGCTAAGTTGACGCGCATGCGCCGCTGGCGAGGTCGTGGGGGCTCTGCGCATTGGCGCACCACCGAGCCAGATTGATTTTCATGCGGATTTGTGGTATCATTATCTTATGATGAGCATGCTGAAATACCGTGTTGTTCGGGCCGTTGTCCGGGCGGGCATTTACTAACAGTCACCAGATCGTGTAGTGCACGGTATAGAACGCGTCATGCGGCGCATGCACAACCTGTGTCCGCGCGGTCTTGCCGTTCTGCTGATGTCCGCCTGCATGGCGCTTTCACCCGCGTGGGCACTCACCTGGCAGCACGCGAACGCCGCCGACACCAACACCATCGCGCTGTACCACTTCAATGAAACGAGCGGCACCAGTGCGTACGATGCCGCCGGCGCGCGCACACTCACGCACACCTCCACCAACATGACGTCCGCGGCCGCGCCCGGATGGATGGCCACGCCAATCGGCAGATATCTGCTTTGCTCAAACAACAATTTCGCGACCTATAGCACGTATAACATCGCCATCAATTGGACCAATGGCTTGACCATTTCGTTCTGGCTGCGCACCGCCGACCAAGCCGGGCGCACGGTCATGGCGATCGATCTGAGCCACGGTGACGGCTATCGGAATCAGAACATTATCGCATGGCGCCCCGGTTGGAGCAATCCGCTCCGTCCCGCCATTCACGACACTGACCTTTTTTTCGACACGACGCCCGGGCTCGCCACCAAACTGCTGGACGGCCAGTGGCATCATATCGCTGTGACTTGGAACCCGGCCGACACGACGGCGCGTTTCTATCTTGACAATGTGCTGATCGCCAATTGGCCCGCCGCCGGTGGCCACGACGTGGCGCTGCTCTGCAATCTGCGTGTGGGCGCGGGTCTGCAGGATCCCGCGCAATGCTATGTCGGGGATGTGGACGAACTGCTGGTGCAGAACAGCGTGATCACCGACTTCGCCGACGGCTATGGCTCGGGCCCGACCAATCTGGTCTTGGCCGTCGTGCCCGCCACCCTCACGTTCTCCGGCGACGAAACCACCGCCACGTTCCAGATCATCAATGCCGGCATGGGTACGCTGCAGTGGACGAACACGCTGGCGCCTGGCGCCGCATGGCTGTCCGCCGTGCCGCTGCTCGGTGCCAATCGCGCGGCCATCACCGTCGCGGTGGATCGCACGGGCCTGGCGTACGGTTCGTATACCGGCCGCATTGAGTTCACCGCCAATGGCGAGATTCCGCAAGAAACGATGACCATATATCTGAACTATGCGCCGCCGCAACTGGCCGTGGCGCCCATGATCCTTGATTTTGGCGGTGACGGCACGTCCATGCCGGTGGCAGTCTGGAATACCGGCGTGGGCACGGTGACATGGAGCGCGGCCACCAGCGCGGCGTGGCTGGCGGTCGCGCCCGCAGCGGGCACTGCCGGCGCGGCGCCCACCACCGCGCTGGTCACCGTCAACCGGGCATTGCTCCTGGCGTATGCGGTGTACACCGGCATGGTCACCTTTATTCCTTCGTGTGGCACGACGCAAGTGGTGGCCGCAATTGTCTCGACCTATCCGACGACCGGCAACGCGCTGCTCCGCATTCACGCCACGCGCCCGGGCCAGACATCCCTTGCCTGTGTGCGCGCCATCATTCAAAAAGCGGATGGCACGTACATGACCGGCGCCGAGTGGGGCCCGTCGACATGGCCGGTGGCCGATATCAATGGCATTGCCATGGATGCGGACACCATTGTCACCGTGCCGGTCGGCCGCACCAGCGTGACAATTGGCAAAGGGCCGGACTATTATCCGGCCACGCTGGTCTTCAACGCCAGTGTGCCGGGCAACCTGTACACGCTGGATTTTGCGTTGCAGCCGGTGCTCGACCTGTACCAGCGCGGCTGGCGCGCGGGCGAGATTCACAGCCACTATTTTCATGGCGAAGGCCAGATCATGCGCACGCCCCAACAAGTCTGGCGCTTCAGCGCCGCGGGCGGTTTCGACTTCGTGTCGATGGGCCAGGATCACTATCTCGCCGGCGAATTCAACCGCGCGGCCATGCTGGCAGCCTGGACGCAGTTTGACACGACCGAATGCCCATTGTGGGCCGGCAACGAAGAGCCGAAAAATTACTGGGGGCATTACTGCGCGATCGTCTACGACCCGTGGTCCCTGCGTGGCCCGCCGCCGTATTACGCCGGCCTCTACAACATTCACCAGCAAGGCGGCGTCGCGTTTCCCAATCATCCGCAGCGCTTCTATCCAGGCCGCACCTGGGTCTCCGGCGGCAACACCACCTGGTTTTTCTACGCCAGCAACAATCACTTCAAGGAAATGCCACTCGACGCGCTCGTCGGCCATCTCATGGATGGCTGGAGCGGCTGCTCCGATAACGCCAGCAGCACGTCGATCCTGCCCGCGTATTTCGCGCTGCTCAATCGCGGCTATCGCATCCCGTTCATGACCGATTCCGATGTCTGCTTCGACAAGGTCAACAACGACATGCGCGCGCCCGGCTTCTGGATGCTGTATTATTACCTTGGCGACAACACCCTCTGCCGCGCCGCCCTGGCCGATGCCATGCGCAAAGGCCGCGTCATGGCCACCACCGGCCCGCTGGTCCTCTTCACCATTGCCGGCGCCATGTCCGGCGACACGCTGCCGGCCGACGGCGTGGCGCGCACGCTGCGCATCGAGGCTGCCTATCCGTTCAATCCCTGGACGTTGACCTACCGGAATTTTGCCACGAATCAGGACTGCCGCATCACCGAGATCGCGCTCTATCGCAACGGCACGCTGCTGCAATCATGGACGCCCAATACGCCCAGCGCGGTGGTCACGCGCGAAATCACCGAGACGACCGCCGGCGCGTATTACATGGTGCGCGTGCTCGGCAATGACCAGCGCTGGCAGGCCGGCTATGCCAGCCCGATCTACTTTGACGCCGCGCCGCGCCCGCCGCATCCGGCCACGTGGCAGGCGCTCGTGCAAGGGAAATTGTACGAGGCCGGCTCGGGCGCCGCGCTGACGGGCACCATTGCCTGCGTGCGCTACGGCCAGGCGTATTGGCGGATTGCCACTGATGCGCAAGGCCTGTTTCAGGCGCGCGTGCCGATCGATGCCCAACTCGTCGCGCGGGATGACCGCGGCCGCGAGTTTAGCCAGGAGATCATGAAGTACGAGCCCGCCTACCGCTTCCTCAGCTATCTTAGCGACACCAATTTTGTCACCGACAACGCGTACATGCCGCAGTCAATTCAGGACTTCGCCGACTTGGTCAGCACGATGCGCTGGGAGTTTCCGATGGGCTGCCAACTCTCGGCCTCGTTCATGTATACCAATCTGGTGGGCGACGGCGTGATCAGCAATATCAGCATCATCACCGCGCCGCCCGCCTTTCCGGGCAATACCAACACGGAAGTCGCGCTGTTCATGGTTGACAAGTCACAAGTGCAAGGCGGCGACACGCTTAATTTCGCCTGCATCTACCGCCAGCCACTCGGCGCCAAGCCCAGCGAGAATCTCGTGTTTGAACTCGGCGGCTGGAACCCCAACATGCCCGCCGCCTACAACCCGGTACAGTACATTGGCGGCCAGAGCGGCACGAGCGGCTACACGGATCTTGGCAACGGATTCTATGCGCGCACCGGGGCGATCACGGTGCCCACCTGGGTCAGCAACAAAGCCAGTACCGTTGCGGGCGTCGTCGCCTGCGCCTTGGTGCGCCAGACGGTGGGCGGGCGGGCATGGTATGAGGAAATGTATCTCAAAATCCCCGTCGGACCCACCCGGCGCCAACTGCTGGTGAATGCCGTCTGGGACGGCTTGGCTGGCGCATGGGCTGACACGGGTGTCGGCCCGTACAACTTCTACCGCGCTTACACGCACTTCCAAAACCGCTATGCCGACTACCGCGGCATGGCCATCAGTTTCATGCTCAACGGCCAGCCCGTCACGCTCTGCCCGACCAATGTGACGGCGCATTGCGCCGATGCGGACGACGCCCAGTTCTACGAGCAGTTTTATTATGACGCGCAGTGCGAGCCGCAGTACCGCAATATTCCCTGCCGCGACAGCGTCCGCGCGCAGCCCGCGTGGCCGGATTTCAGCGCGGTTGCGCTCTGCGACATCACGGCCGACCCGGTGCCGCCGATCGCCGTCGCCATGGAGCCGCGCGCCGACCAAAGCTTCGCCAGAAAAGACCTGGTGCAACTGTTCTGGCACGTCGAGGACGTCGCGTCCGGCGCGGCCAACGCGACGATCATCGTGGATGGCGAGCCGGTCGCCGAGCATACCACCCAGAATCCCATTCAGCTGGATCTCGTGCCCGGGCGGCACCTGTGGTATGTCATCGGCTGGGACGCGGCCGGCAATTGCGCGACCAGCAGCATCGCCTCGCTGGTGGTTGAAAATCCCGAACCGAACAGCTTGGCGCTGACCTTGTTGTCCGTGGCGATGGGCGTTGCCCGGGGCCACATCCGCATCGGCAAGTAGGCAGTG
>JAPLST010000103.1 GCA_026398485.1 bacterium | reverse complement strand
ATCCAACACTCAATATCCAAGTGCGAAATATCTGCGCAGAACTTCATCATTGGATATTCCTTGTTGGATATTCGATATTCCTCTGCATCTTCCCCCTGAACCCTGAACCCTGAACCCTGATGACTTCTAATAACACAACCCCCGCCGCGGCCGCCGACCGGAATCAGCCTGTGCGCATCCTGGTGGTGGATGACAATCCCGAGATATTGAGCGGTACGGCGCGCCTGCTGGAACGCGCGGGCTACGTCGTCGACCAGGCAGCGTGCGGCGCGGCCACGCCGCCGGCGGTGCAGACCCACCGGCCGGACTTGGTCTTGCTGGATCGCGACCTGCCCGACCTCGACGGGCTCGAGGTTTGCCGCCGGATCAAGCAGTCGGCAGCCATGGCGGATACGTTTGTCATTATCATATCGGCCTCGTACACGGCCAGCGACGAGCAGGCCGAGGGGCTCGAGTCGGGCGCGGATGGCTATATTGCCCGGCCGATTGCCAATCGCGAATTGCTGGCGCGCGTGAGCTCGTTCGTGCGCATCCGGCGCCTGACCCTGTCCCTGCGGGACCAAGCCCGGCAATTGCAGGAGCAGAACGAGAGTTTGCAGCAGCAGCGCGCGGCCTCGGTCACGCTGACGGCCGAGGCCGTGGCGGCCCGGGATCGCGCGGAAACCGAGCTGGCCGCGCGCATGCAGGCGGAGGCGGAGATCGAGCGCATCAATCAAGCCATCGTCCGGGTGGCCACGCGCGACGAGCTTTTTGCCGAAATGTGCCGGGTGTTGGTGGAGTTCGCGCAGCTCCGGCTGGCATGGATCGGCATCGTGGATGAGGCCACCCAGGCGGTCAGCGTGGTCGCCCGCCATGGCCAGTCGCAGGAGTATGTGGAGCACATCCGCGTTTTTGCGGACGAGCGGGCCGAGGGGCGCGGGCCGACCGGCACGGCTATCCGCGAGGACTGCAGCATCGTGGTCAACGACTTCATGCATGACGAGCGCACCCGGCTGTGGCAATCGGCCGGCGCCCAAGCCGGCATCCGTGCCTCGGCCGCCTTCCCGATTCATTTCCAGGGGCGTGCCTGCGGCGCGCTGACGGTGTATGCCGGCGAGCCCGGGTTTTTCCAAGAGCGGGAAATCACCTTGCTGGAAGAGGCGGCGGCGGACATTTCCTTCGCCCTCGAACACTTGGCCAGTGAGGCTTTGCGGATCAAGGCGGAAGAGGCCTTGCGGCGCCAGCAGACCATGCTGATGCGCACGGAAAGCTTCGTGCATGTCGGCAGTTGGGAATGGGATGTGGCAACCGACACGGTGACCTGGTCCGACGAATTGTACCGCATCTTTCAACGCAATCCGGCCGAGGGCGCACCTTCCTTTGCGGAGCATCCGGCACTCTATCATCCCGAAGACATGCAGCGGCTCAAGCATGCGGTTGAGCTGGCCATCAGCAAGGGCACGCCGTACGAACTGACGTTGCGGGCCATTCGCACGGATGGCGCCACGCGGCTCTGCCTTGCCTGTGGCCATGCGGAGATGGTTGCGGGACAAAAGGTCACGCGCCTGTTTGGTTCATTTCAGGACATCACCGAGCACAGCCAGATGGAGGCGGCGCTGCGGGCGGGCCAGCAGCGGCACAGTGCCATCATCCACACGGCCATGGATGGCTTCTGGTTGCTGGACACGCAGGGGCATCTCCTGGAAGTCAACGAGACCTATTGCACGTTAAGCGGCTATAGCGCGGCGGAGCTGCTGACGATGTGCATTGGCGATGTCGAGGCCAACGAACGGCGCACGGAGACCGCCGCCCACATCACCAAGGTTATCACGCAGGGCGCGGATCGCTTTGAGACCCGCCACTGCGGCAAAGACGGCCGCCTGTTTGATGTTGAAATCAGGGCCCAGCACTGGCCGCATGACGGCGGGCGGATTGTTGCATTTCTGCGCGACATCACGGCGCGCAAACAGATCGAGGAGGCCATCCGGGCAGGCACCGCCCTGCAGCAGATGGCCGGACGCGCAGCCCGTTTGGGTGGCTGGAGTGTGACGCTGCCGGAGTATGCGCTGCTGTGGTCGGATGAAGTAGCCGCCATCCATGACATGCCGGCGGACTATGCGCCCACGGTCGAGGAGGCCATCCGTTTTTATGCGCCGGAATGGCAGGCGCGGATTGCGACCGTGTTTGGCGCCTGCATCCAGGCCGGCCAGCCGTTTGACGAGGAGATGGAAATCATCACCGGGAAGGGCCGTCGCATCTGGGTGCGCGCGTTGGGCGAGGCGGTCCGCAATGACGCCGGCACGATCGTGAAAGTGCAGGGCGCGTTCCAGGACATCAGCGAGCGCAAGCAGACGGAGGCGGCCCTGCGCGCATCGCACGACTTGCTGCACGTGGTGCTCAACTCGATTCCGGTGCGCGTCTTTTGGAAAGACAAAAATCTGGTGTTTCTGGGCTGCAACACGCCGTTTGCCCGTGATGCCGGCTTTGCGCAACCCGAAGACCTGATCGGCAAGGATGACCACGCCATGGGCTGGCGGGAACAAGCCGAACGCTATCAAGCCGATGACCGGGCCGTGATTGCCAGCGGCGCCGCGAAACTCTTGATCGAAGAGCCGCAGACGACGCCGGCCGGTGCGCAGATTTGCCTGCTGACGAGCAAAATCCCGCTGCGGGATGCCGGCGGGGCCATCATCGGCGTCTTGGGCACCTATTTTGACATCACCGCGCGCAAACAGGCCGAGGCGCTGGCACAACATGAGCAAGCCCTCAGCGCGACCATTATCGACAGTATTCCCGGCGCCTTCTACATGCTGGACGAGCACGGCCGCTATCTGCGCTGGAATGCCTATCAGCGCGATGAAATCGTCGGCCAACCGGACGAGTTGACCGCCGGCATGAGTGCGCTCGAGACCATCCATCCGGACGACCGCGCGCGCATCCAATCATGCATCACGAACGTGTTGGAACACGGCGAAACTCAGATCGTGGAAGGGCGGGTGCTGCTGCACGGCGGGCCGGCCTACAAATGGCTGTTGATGACGGGCTGCCAGCTGCTGCTCGCCGGCAGCCCCTGCCTGGTGGGTATCGGGATCGACATCACCACGCGCAAGCAGGCCGAGGAGCAGATGGCGCAGCAGCTGGATGAGCTGCGCCGCTGGCACGCTGTGACGCTCGGCCGCGAAGGCCGCGTCGGCGAGTTGAAGCGCGAGGTGAATGCGCTGGCCGCGCGCCTGGGCGAGCCGCCGCCGTATGGGACGCAGCAAGGGGGAACAGGGGGCGGGGTTCAGGGTGCAGGGTTCAGCGGTTCAACGGTTCACGGTTCAACGGTTGGAGAACAATGAAAATCGAGCGGTTTGAAGATATCGAGGCTTGGCAACTGGCACGCGAGCTTACTCGCACACCAACGCTGAATTCATCAGATTCCTGCGTTACGCCAAGCGCTCATGCACGGAAGTGCAAAGCGAACTCTATGTTGCCTTGGACGAGGAATACATTTCCGCGGCTGAATTCCAAGATGCTTACGAACAGGCCCGGCGCACGCGCGCAGCCGTTCGCGGATTTATCAACTATCTCAAGAAATATCAAACGCATGCCAAACCACTAAAGCATGAAGGGTTCAGTGGTTCAACGGTTCACGGTTCAACGGTTGGAGAAAAATGAAAATCGAGCGATTTGAAAATATCAAAGCTTGGCAACTGGCACGTGAGTTTATCCGCACGCTGAACCGCTGAACCGCTGAACCGCTGAACCGCTGAACCGCTGAACCGCTGAACCG
>JAPLST010000367.1 GCA_026398485.1 bacterium | reverse complement strand
CGCGCGGTGATCGGCTACGTGGGCCCCGTGGTGCTCGAAGACACGCGCACCGCCCTCGCCAGGGTCGTTGTCGCCAACACCGACGGCACGTTGCGCCCCGGCGAGTTCATCACGGGCAAGGTGACGATCGGCACGGTGGCCGCCGCCGTGTGCGTGCCCAGCGCGGCAGTGCAGACGATTGCCAACAAGCCGATCGTGTTCATCCAAGACGCGCACGGGCTCGAGCCGCGACCCGTGACACTCGGTGCCGCGGACGACACCCGGGTTGAGATCACGTCGGGCGTCAAGCCGGGCGACAAGTATGTCACGCGCGGCTCGTTCGAACTCAAGGCCAAGCAGATTACCGCCGGTATGGACAGCCACGCCGGCCACGGCCACTAATCCGGCATATTGCGAGCACATCTTATGCATACCAAACTTGTTGACATTTCGCTGAAGTACCGGTTCATCACCGTCATCGGCCTGATGGCCATTATTGGCGTGGGCATCTACGAATACCTCAATCTGCCGGTGGCCGCGTTTCCGGACATCTCGCCCGTCATGGTGCCGGTGTTTGTCGAGGCGCACGGCATGGCGCCCGAGGAAGTTGAACGGCTGATCACGTTCCCGGTCGAGTCGGCGATGAACGGCCTGCCGGGTGTGAGCCTGATCAAGTCAACCTCGGGCGGTGGATTGGCGGTGATCTATGTCTACTTCAACGACAACGTCGACATGTATTTTGCGCGCCAGATCGTGGCCGAGCGGCTGAACCAGGCCGCGGCCGACCTGCCCACGTTGCACGAGCCGCCGAAGCTGGGGCCGATCACGACCGGCCTTGGCCAGATCTTCCTGTACTACCTCACGCTCGATCCGGGCACCGACACCGAGGGCAAGGATCCGGACACCTATCTCCGCGAAGTCAACGACTGGATCGTCAAATACCAGTTGCAGACCGTGCGCGGCGTGACCGATATCCTTTCGATGGGGGGCAATGTGCTCCAGTACCAGATCGTCATCAACCCCCGTGCGCTTAGCAAGTTCAACCTCCGGCTCGATGAAATTGTCGATGCGGTGAACAACAACAACAAGAATGCAGGCGGCCAATTCATTGTGGTGGGGAGCGAAGAGTACAATGTGCGCGGCGTCGGCCTGCTCAGGTCGCTCGACGACATCCGCGACATCCATGTGAAGAGCGTGAACGGCATGCCGATCCGCATCGCCGACGTGGCCGACGTGAAGTATGGCAAGGAAATGCGGCGCGGTGTCGTGTCGCGGAATGGCGAACAGGAAGTGGTCTCGGGCATCGTTCTCCAGCTTTACGGCCAGAACACGTCGAAGGTGATCAAGGATCTGTACGCCAAGCTGCCGGACGTCGAGCGCTCGCTGCCGCCCGGGGTGAAGCTGGTGCCGTACTACGAGCAGGCCGAGCTGGTAACCAAGGCCAACGGCACGGTCACCACGGCGTTGTGGCAGGGAGGCCTGCTGGTGATTGCCGTGCTGGCCATTTTCCTGGGGAACTTCCGGTCGTCGTTCGTGGTGTCGCTGGCGCTGCCGTTCTGCGCCCTGTTCGCCGTCATCTGCATGCGCCTCGCCGGCATTTCGGCCAACCTGATGTCCCTCGGCGGCATTGCCATCTCGATCGGCATGCTGGGCGACGGCACGACCATCATGGTCGAGAACATCTTCCGCCATCTCAACAACAACGAGGCCAACAAAGACCGCGATATCTACGACGTGATCCTTGCCGGTGCACGGGAAATGGTGCGGCCCATGTTCTTCTCAATCATCATCATCCTGCTCGTGTTCGCACCGATCTTCACGCTGCAGGGCGTCGAGGGCAAGATGTTCAAGCCGATGGCGTTCACACTCGTGTTCGCGATCCTGGGTTCGCTCGTGGTGGCGCTCGCCTCGCCCGCGCTGTGCACCTATCTGCTGAAGCCCGGCGCGCAGAAAGAGCTGGCGCTCCTGCGTGTGCTCAAGGCGGTGTACCATGTCCTGCTGCGCATTGTGATCAAGGGCCGCGTCGCCGTGCTGCTGGCCGTGCTTGTCGCGCTCGGCCTCAGCTTCCTCATCTACGCCCGGCTTGGCACCGAATTCATCCCGGCACTTGAGGAAGGCTCGATCTTCATCAGTGTCAACATGGCGCCCTCAATTGCGCTCGGGAAGGCGGTCGAGACCATCCAGACGCTCGAGCGGAAGATTATGAAATACGAGGAGGTGGACGAGGTCATCTCGCGCATCGGCCGGCCCGAGGCGGGCTCGCATCCCCATCCGGTCAACTACGGCGAAATCCACATTGAGCTGAAGCCCATGACGGGATGGAAGCGGTTCAAGGACAAGAAGGGGCTCGTTGACGCATTGAACGCCGAGTTGAAGCCGTATCCGGGCGTGCAACTCAACTTCACACAGCCGATCCAGAATGCGTTCGGCGAACTGCTCTCGGGCTCGAAGGCACAACTTGCCATCAAGGTGTTCGGCGACGATCTCGATGTGCTGTCGGCCAAGGCGGGCGAAATCCGCAACGCGATAGACAAAGTGCCGGGCTTGGTTGATCTCTCGGCCGAGCAGAGCTTTGGCCAGCCGCAGATACAAGTCGTGGCAGACCGCGCGGCCTGTGCGCGCTATGGCGTCGACGTGGCCGATGTGCTTGAACTTGTCGAGCTCGCCATCGGTGGCGAAGCGATTGACCAGATGTATTTGAACACGCGCCGGTTCGGCATCCATGTGCGCTACGAGGAGTCCTATCGTGCCACGCCCGAAGCAATGAAGAACCTGCTTGTCCACACGGACAGCGGCGCCCAGGTGCCGCTGAAGCAGGTGGCGAAGATCGAGCAAGTGCTCGGTCCAATCCAGATCAATCGTGAAAACAACCAGCGGCGCTGGACGGTGTTCGGCAATGTGCGCGGCCGCGACTTGGGCAGCGTGGTCGCCGACATCCGCAAAATCGTGGCCGAAAAGGTCACGCTGCCGACCGGCTATTACGTCGCGTATGGCGGCCAGTTCGAGAACCAGCAGCGCGCCATGCGCCGCCTGAGCATCATCGTGCCGCTGGTGGGCGTGCTGGTCTTCTGCATGTTGTGGCTGTCGTTTGCCTCGTTTCGCAGCGCCCTGCTGATCTTCGTCAATGTGCCGCTGGCCCTCATTGGCGGCATCGCCGGCCTATGGCTCTGGGGCGAGTATCTGTCCGTGCCCGCTGCGATTGGATTTATCGCCCTGTTTGGCATCGCGGTGCAGAACGGCATGGTGCTCGTGAGCTGCATCAACGAGTTCCGCGCCGAGGGCATGCCCACGCACGACGCCATCATCCAAGGCTGTCTCCAGCGCCTGCGCCCCGTGCTCATGACCGCACTGACCACGATCATCGGCCTCGTGCCGCTGCTGCTGGCACGCGGCATCGGCTCCGAAGTGCAACGCCCGCTCGCCGTCGTCGTCGCCTTTGGCCTTGCCTCGGCAACCGCGCTCACCCTGCTCGTGATTCCGGCGTTCTACAGCTGGTTCATGGGCAAAGAAAACCGGATGCCGCAGTAATTATGGCGCCGCATAGCCGTTCCGCCGGCGGCGGGAACGGCGTTATACATCAATGCGCCGTGCGTCTCTCGCTGCTTCTTCACCGACGCATCCACGCCGCTGGCGGGACTCCAAGCAGCCGATTACTGACGCACCTCTGCAATGTGGCCACGCCGCTGCTGCTGAGTTTTAGGTTGAATAGTTTTAAGTTTTAGGTTGCAGAGAGAGCGGTATTCGGTGCCGCTGCCGCTGCACCATCCCTCCATTCTTCCATTCTTCCATTCTTCCAATTCCGGCAGCCCGGCGCGCCCTTGACAAACGACGCGGGCTGTGCTATACTATTTGGTAATATGACCAAATTACCTGCCATCCCCGCCGGGCAGCTCAACCGCCGCGCCGGCGTCATCAAGGCCCTGGCCCATCCCAGCCGCTTGCGCATCGTGCTCGCGCTCGAGCGCGGCGAGCGCTGCGTCTGCGAACTGCGCCAGCTGGTCAAGGCGGATGTCTCGACCGTCTCAAAGCATCTGGCGCTGATGAAGCGCGCCGGCCTGCTGGACGAGCGCAAGGCCGGCCTGTACGTCTACTACCGCCTGCGCGTGCCCTGCATTCTGCGCTTTCTCGATTGCGTCGATGCCGTGCTCGAACATGCGCCGCCGGCCACCCGCCCGCGCCACTATGTGAAGAAATCGCCAATTAAACGCCGAACCACCCGCTGATGATCATGTTCAAAGATTGGAAAATTTCCGCCTGGCTGCTGGGCATCTTTCTGCTGGCGTATTTTGTGCCGCTCCAAAATCCGAAAATGCTGGCGGCCTTCCTCGAGGGGCTACGCCTCTTGCAATGGTACGCCCGCCAGCATGTCCTCGGCTGTGTCGTGCCGGCCATGTTCATTGCCGGCGCGATTGCATCCTTCCTGTCGCACGCCTCGGTCATGCGCTATCTCGGCCCGCGCGCCAACCGGCCGCTGGCATATGCGGTCGCGTCGGTCTCCGGCTGCGTCCTGGCGGTCTGCTCGTGCAGCGTGCTGCCGATGTTTGCCGGCATTTACACGATGGGCGCCGGGCTCGGGCCGGCCAGCGCGTTTCTCTATTCCGGGCCGGCCATCAATGTCATGGCCATTTTCCTGTCGGCGCGCGTGCTGGGATTTGACATCGGCGTGGCGCGCGTGATCGGCTCGGTCAGCTTTGCCGTCATCATCGGCCTGTGCATGAGCGTCCTGTTCCGGCGCAGCGAGGCCCAGCGCACGCGCATCAGCATGGCTATGCCCGAGCCGCCGGCCTCGCCGCGTTCGCTGTGGCAGACGGTCGGTTTTTTTGCCGCCCTGATTCTCTTCCTGGTCTTCAGCGATTGGTATAACACCAATGATGTGACCCTGCATTTGCACGATGGCCGCACCCTGACCGCCAATGTGCGTTACACGACGCGCGACGCGCTGGATTTTCAGGTTTACGACGCCGGCATGAAATTGCTGCCGGACGTGCAGCGCGTCAGTAAAGCCGAAATCGTCACCATGACGCCAGTGCCCAGCACGGTCATGACTATTTATGGCATCAAGTGGTATCTGGCGGGCGTGCTGGGCGTGCTGATCGCGCTGATGACCTTTGGCTGGTTCTCGCGCGAGGAGCGCGGCCAGTGGATGAGTTCAACCTGGGATTTTGCGAAGATGATCATCCCGCTGCTATTCGGCGGCGTGTTTGTGACCGGCTTCGTCGGCGCGCTGATCCCCGACAGCTATGTGGCCGGGCTGGTCGGCGGCAATGCCTGGAGCTCGAATTTCTTCGCGTCGGTGATTGGCGCAATGTGGTACTTCGCGACGCTGACCGAAATTCCCATCACCGAGACACTGATGAAACTGGGCATGGGACGCGGGCCGGCCCTGGCACTATTGCTGGCCGGGCCGGCGCTGTCGGTGCCCAGCATCCTGGTGATTTACAAGATCATCGGGTTCAAGCGCACGACGGCGTTCGTCGGCATGGTGGTCGTCTTCTCCACGATTGTCGGCTGGGTGTTTGGGGCGGTGGTCTGAAGGCTGGAAGGTTGGAAGAATGGAAGAATGGAAGAATGGGGAGAGGAAAATGGATGATCGAAGAAACGTGAATCGAGGGTACCGACAATTGACGGTGTGGCAGGATGCGGTGACGTATTATGTGCTGACCTGCGATATTGTCAAGATTTTTTCTTATGAATTGAGAAGGGTTGCTTCACAGCAGATCGCATGCGTTGACTCCGTCCACCGCAACATTGCAGAGGGCTACTGCAGACGTACGCTGAACGAGTATCTTCAATTCTTGAATATTGCGTTGGGATCGATCGGTGAATCCGTCTCTGGCTGGCACGCATTGCTCTCTGCGCAGCAGGTAAGTCAGGCTGATTTTGACCGCGCCGATGCACTTGCGTACAAGATTGAGAACGGCCTGATCCGCTTGATTGAAAGTCTCCAGAAAAAACGTCTGTCTGGCGAATGGGAGGACAGCTTCATTCTGCGCGAAAGCAATGAGACGTATTCTGGCATATCCCAATGAACCACCATCCTTCCACTCTTCCATGTCTTCCAACCTTCCACCCATCCTCTTCCCATGAAGATCCAGATCCTCGGCACGGGCTGCCCCAAATGCAAACAACTGGCGGAGAACGCCGCGCTGGCAGTGGCTGCCGCCGGCGTTGCCTGTCAAATTGAGAAAGTCACCCAGATCGCGGAGATCATGAAATTTGGCGTGATGCTGACGCCGGCCCTGGCACTTGACGGCGTGGTCAAGTGCATGGGCAAAGTGCTCACCGTTGATGAAATCAAGGAGTTGCTGCGATGACCATGAAAATCAAACTGTTGATTGTTGTCCTGCTCTGCGGTGCGGTGGCGGGTGTGCTGGTAGTGAAGGCGCGGCGCACGCCGGCCGGGCCGGTGCCCTCCGCCGTACCACCTGCGGTACCCGCGGCGGCGCCGGCTGTGGCACCACCATCCGCGCCCACGGCCGCGCTTCCGCGCCTGGTTGATCTGGGCGCTGACAAATGCATTCCCTGCAAAATGATGGCGCCCATCCTGCAAGACTTGAAAACATCGCTGGTGGAGCGGCTGACGGTCGAGTTCATTGACGTCTGGCAGAATCCGGAGGCGGGCAAACCTTACAAGATCAAACTGATTCCAACCCAGATTTTCCTTGCCGCGGATGGCCGTGAACTGTTCCGCCACGAAGGCTTCTTCTCGAAAGAGGACATCCTGGCAAAGTGGAAGGAATTCGGCGTTGACCTCGCGCCATAACCCCATAAGCGCTAAAGCAACGGAAAATACTGGAAATTGCACACAAAACGATGTTGTATTCATGCCGTGTTTTTGTCTGTCGCGTCTCCGCGTGTTTGCTGCTCAAATGCCGCAAGTCCCCCTTTACTAAAGGGGGTGCGGGGGATTTTTTGCGTATGCATTCGCGCAGCCACTGACACTAAATCCCCCGGCGCTGCGCGCCTGCCCCAATCTCCCTTTCGTAAAGGGAGTACCGGCAAAGCCGGGGAGGGATTTTTCCGAAAGGGGGACTTGCAGCGCTATTTTAGCGCTTATGCGCCACAACCATAACCTGCACCTAAACGCACAATGCAAGCACTGTTCACCTCTTTGTCGCATGCTGTTGAAGGCGCGCCCCATATTGCGCTGGCGGCAGCGCTGCTGTGGGGCGTCTTGAGCATTATCCTCAGCCCGTGTCATCTGGCCAGCATTCCGCTGATTGTCGGCTTCATCGACGAGCAGGGCCGCATTTCAACGCGGCGCGCGTTCTGGATCGCCCTGCTGTTCAGCACCGGCATTCTGATCACCATCGCGGTCATCGGCGCGATCACGGCGGCGGCCGGCCGCATGCTGGGCGATGTCGGCCGCTACGGCAACTATTTCGTCGCCGCTATTTTCTTTGTGGTCGGGTTGCACTTGCTGGGCGTGATTCCAATGCCGTGGTCGGGCCCGGGCAAGGTCGGCATGCAGCGCAAGGGCGCGCTGGCGGCGTTCATTCTCGGCCTGGTGTTCGGCATTGCGCTCGGGCCATGCACTTTTGCCTACATGGCACCCATGCTGGCGATCACCTTCAAGCTGGCGGCAACGAACATTTTGTACGGCATCGCGCTGTTGCTGGCCTACGGCATCGGCCACTGTGGAGTGATTGTCCTGGCCGGTACGTTTACGGAAGTCATCCAGCATTATCTGAACTGGAACGAGCGCTCGCAGGGCGCGCTGATCCTCAAGTACGCCTGCGGCGTGCTGGTGATTGTCGGCGGGGTGTGGCTGATGTACACGGCGCCGTGACAGGAAGAAATGGATGGATGGACGGAACATGCCCGTGCAGCGCGTAGTGTGCGAAGTCTGAAGACCCCCACGGTACCGCCATGGCGCTACCGTGAATGAAAAAGATTAATGCAACCCGCCACCGGCGCGGATGCTTGCGGATTCCGCCGCACCTCTTCAAAGTAGGAAGGGCTTCCATGCCCCGATTATGCAAGTTCCTGTAGCCGCGAGCGCTGATCGCGGTTCCGCTGCACTGACTGGCCGTTTCGCATCCGCCAGTTTTTTACTTGTCGCTGATGAATGCAGAGGTGGAGATGGGGTCAGGCGCGAATGAAGCCAGGGTCAGGCGCTATCTGCTAGCAAAAAACGATTGTGGCAGTCCTTGATTATTGAGCAGGATGAACATCCGCACGAGTTGCTTGCCGCGCTAAAACAAAGGCTGTTCCGGCATGCTGATTTTTCAAACGCACTGCAATAACGTCAGCGCGCTCCCTGCGCGTGATCCGGCTCTGGATCGCAAGGCAGTTGGGCTGCGCATTGTCCGCCTCTTGATCGTAGCAGAACCAGAAACTTGTTCAGCAAGTCTGCGTCGGGGAATGCGCGTTTCGGCACGATGTGCATAAGCGCCTGCGACTGATATACCAGGATCATGTGCGCATTTTCTTTGTGTTTGTGAACGTCGCGCCATTTAAGCTTGAACGTCCCCGAAGCAGATTTCCACAGAATAGCCGCATCGTCAAAGTTGAGCTCTTGCTCTTCGTGCAGTGGCTTCTGTTGGGCGTATACGCGGAGAAGTTGGCGCTTGAGCCCCACCGTTACCCCAAAAAACACCGCCACGGCAAGCACGCCGGCCGTTGTGGCAATGACAATCCAGTTGGTTGGCTCAGGTGGGCTGGCACCCGGACGAACTGCGAACAGCAACACCAGGCACCAGAGGGCAAAAATCAAAAACCATTTGGTTGCTCCCGCCGCAAGCCGGTTGGCTTCCAAATAATCAGCTTGGGTGATCTTGTATTTCATTGCATAAAACCATGCGGATGCATGCCTAGTGTGGAGAGTGTAGCAGAAAGACCTGCGCGTGTCAAAAGACGTGGTGACCCAAGTCCGGCGGTTGGCATGTGTTGTTGCTCCCCGTCGCACTTGCTTCGGTGGATGCAGTGATTGAAAATGGGACGAGGGCGGGCTACCCAGCCTGCACTGCTGAACCCATTTGCCTTGCGAAATGACATGGATGGTCGTGCTGAGGAACGGATATGGCAGGCTGGGTAGCCTGCCCCACTCGGCTGGATCGTCCATTCGTAATGCTTGCGCCGCGAAAGAATTGCTGCGGACAGAGGTGCCCAACCCGGCACGACCTAGACCCGGAGCTGTCTCACAAGCAAATCATAACTTATTGCGCTACGCTACGATAGATAGCGTCGCCGGCGTGCGGCGGGAGGGGAAAATTGGTGGGAGGTTTGACACTGGTGACGGCGAATGGTACAATGATATTACGTTTGGGAAAGAAACGAGAATGGCAGTTGGATTGAATCTGTGACACAACCAATGGAGGCATAAGCATGCTTGCCGCAGTGAAAGGCGTCTGCGAGAAAGGAGTGATCAAGCCATTGGAGCCGATTGGCCTCAAGGGCCGCGTGGATGTCATCATGCAGCAGCAGTTTTACCGACACTGGGATCGTTATGCGGCATATTGACGCAACCGTGGTTGATAAGACGCACCAGCGGGTGCATCCGCCGCTGGCAATGCCTTAGGGTTCACGCTGTGCCGACAAAAGATTTTGAGATTTGGCTGAACGAACGGACGCGCATTGCCGTAGTTTTCGTCACTGAAGCAGGGCACGTAGTTGGATTCGCGGTGCGCCTGCAAATGCTTGTTGAATCAAAAAGGTTTTTGAAATGACACCACGCAAGAAAAAGAAGGTAAGCGACAAATCATGCTCGTTAAAGTGGGCGATTGCATTCATGAAAAGTGTGGGGGCCAGAGAAATCACGCCGGAAGAGAAGCGTCGCGATCCACAATTGCGCAAAGCCCTGCGGATGGCGCGCTCTTGATTATAAAATCGTTGCCACGCGCTGGCGCGGCAAAGAATTGTTTGATGGAAGTGATATGAAGAAGAAATATGACAGCACCACAGAAAGCAAACGGGCGCGGGGCGTGTCGCACCGCGGCATAGCCGCCTCGCCAACTATACTATGAAATGTTTTTCACCAACTGAAAACCAAAAACTGAAAACCGAAAACAAATCTGCCATTGACAGGATTTACATGATCTTGCATGATGGGCAGTATGGAGCAAGACGCGGATGCGTCGCGGTTTGACACCGGTGGCTGCGAATGGTATGATGCTACACAAGAAAGAATATCAATGATGACCAATAACGACAGTGGTGAAGAACAGTTGCGTCAATGACCGCAATGAAGCTGTACTTGGATGTCTGTGTTTTGTCAAGGCCGTTTGACGATCAGACGATCATGCGGAACCATCTTGAGGCAAATGCCGCAAGCATCATCCTTGATGCCGTGCGTAACGGGCGGTATGGGATGGCCGTTTCCCCCGTACACGATGCCGAGCTTGCCGCGCTGGATGACCTGGTCGAGCGGACGCATTTGCAGACCGTGCTATTGCTGTGGGGAACTCGTGGCGCGTTGGACGCGCACGTGGCGCACGAGCGGGCGGAAGAACTGTGCCGCCACGGACTCGGTGTTGCCGACGCCGCCCATATCGCGTGCGCCGAGCAAGCTGCGGATATTTTTCTGTCCTGCGACGACCGGCTCCTGCGCCAATGCGCCAGGACCGGAGTGACTGTCGAATATATGAATCCCGTTGAATTCTGCATTAAGGAGAATCTCAGATGAAACCTGCGCGATACCTCACGGAAAACGAGCTTGTAAAAACGGCGGTGAGCACCCTGGCAAAGCAGCTCGGCCCGGTCGAGACTCAACGCTTCCTCAGCATTCCGACCGCCAGGAAAGCAGATGCCGTGCAGCGCCATCGGGCATGGCAGGCACACCTTGACAAGACAGCGTTTCTGAACCAGGTCTTCAAGGCCAAATCACAATAAATTCGTTGCCACGCTCTGGCGCGGCAAAGATTATTTTGATGAAAGTGATATGAAGAAGAAATATGACAGCACCACAGAAAGCAAGCGGGCGCGGGGCGTGCCGCAACGCGGCATAGCCGCCGCGCCGACTATACTATGAACCGCTTTTCACCAACGCACCACTGAATACCGAAGACTGAATACTGAAAAACACCGGTGACGCCGGTACGGCTCTGCCAGAAACTACCACGTTTTAAGCATCAGGGCTGTGCATGGTTGCACCCCATCTCGGGGTGCAGACGTGTACTTCTGATGCGGCCCGTGGTAGGGCTCTGGTAGAGGTGCAATGTTCTGCACCTCTTTTTATTTAACGCACGGAGAAAACATGAAAGCCATAAAGACAAACAAAGATTTCATAAAAGAAGTCAGCGCTTGTTTATTAATTGTTACTATATTAGCTGTTTTGGGATTCTTGCTACCAATAAAGTTAGAAATGGAGATTGACGATAGAACTCGTCGCATCTTATGCTCTGTTATTGCATCCGTATGTGGTACTCAGCTTGGCCTTCTTTTTGCTTCATTTTCGTTCTTGGCCAAGACCATAGAAAGCAAAAAGCGACTAGTTGAAAGTGCCATTCTTGATATGTGTAATTATCATGATTCAATTCATTACACCGTTTTTGATCTAAACACTATCAAGAATACCTCCAACAAGATTGTGCCACAATCCACAACACAATCCATTCAATATGCACTAGACATACATAAATATATTGTCGCATATAGAGAATACATAAGAAAATTCGGCTATATACCTATAGTATTATGTGCTTCGGTATGCTGCTTGTCTTGCCTTGTTCTTCTATTTAATAATTCAATAACAAATTACCTCTTAATAAGATCGTGGGTATTTACATTTTTAATACTCTCTTTTCTTTTCACACTCTTAACTATCACAAGGTATATTATGAAGATCTTGCACGTTAGCGTAATTGACATAGAAGACCTTAAGTAAAATGCGGAAGAGCAATATGAGGCGTTCTTCTAAGACAATAATATAGATCACAAAAGGAACCTTAAATGAGAACAATATACTTTCTGGCATTCTATATTCAGATATTTACAATCAGCGTTTTGTCTGACAACATGCTTGTCGTACCAGCAGACGAGACAAACTACCCTAACCAAGTGTATCGTCCTCTCGCGAATGGTGCCTACAATGGAACGTGTAGTCAGTTTACACTGGATTTGACACGCGGGCAGGGAGTGTTCTTGCAGGACGATTTCTGTATTGTTCTTCAAGTGAAAGATGACACTGAGGGCACAAACAATATAGCAGGATTCTGGGAACTACTCAAGATTAATTCGGTGGTTAATAGCAATATTTCTGTCTTGCGTTACGAAAACAAGAAATATACATATAAACAAGATGGGTTCAAACGCGCATGTATATACAAGATACCCTACTATGAAGATGTTATTATATCAGGTATTGTTACTTCCATTGGCTGGGATGGTTATGTAGGAGGTGTAATGGCAATGTCTGCAAATAACTTCACGCTTTGTAACGATGGTACGGTTATTGCTAACTCAAAAGGATTTTCACAGGCAGGTGGTCTAAATCCGGATTACGCCGAAAACTATAACTCATATATTATAGATGGTGGACAGTCTGGTGGCGCTGGTGGAACTGCGGATTCCGAATGGGGTGCTCCGGGCGGCGCTGGTGCTCCCGGTGCTGGTGCCGGAGGTAAAGGCGGAGACCATGTAGGTACATATGCCACACACGGCGGCGGCGGAGGTGGAGGCGGAGGCCGCCCGCCCTATTCAGGCTCAAACCCAAGCACAAACAGTGAAAGATTATACCTTGGGGGTGGTAGCGCAAGGGGTGGACAGGGTGGTTCCGGTGGTACATATAAATACAACGGAGGTGCAGGCGGTAGTTGGAATGGTATTACTGATGGCAAAGCCGGTGGTGGTCTCATATTTATCATAAGCAAGAATATGTTCACAGAAATCAACTCTATAATATCTAGTGTTGGTGGTCAAGGAGGCACGGGCGGCGAGGGCACCCGTGGTGTGAACGGTGGTGGCGGCGGTACTGGTAGTATTTACTTCGGTGGTGGAACTATATATATATTGTCACAATACTCCACTAGTAACGGTACAACAGATTGCTCTGGTGGGAATGGAGGGTCAGCAGGAATACCTGGAGCAGGAGGTTCTGGAATATACGGTGGTGGCGGTCATCTTGTGGCATATGGTGGGTCTGTCGGAGTTGCAGGTCAACCAGGAAACTCAGGAAGTGCCGGTCGTTTAATTGCTGAACATGAAGCCCACCGGCCATTCTTCCACGAAGTTATATTAATAAATCCCATATCTCACTTTAGAACAAATTCATTGGATCTTTCATTGGATGTAATGTATGGCTCTGGATTGCCGAACAATCAACGATACATTAGTACAAACAGTGGGTCGTCTTGGTTTAGTTATAACTCAAATATTCACTTTACTAAAGCAGGTGTATATTACTGGTCTGCCATGGCGTTGGACGTTGAGTTTAATCAACACTATGCAGTTGAGACCAACAAACTCACAATTGTAACGACACTGCCGACAGTCAACCTGTTGAGCCCTTTGCCATCCAGCGTCTATTCAAATCGATTTGCCATTCCGCTCATTGCGGACTACGGCTCATCTGATTTTGCGCGGCAGTTGTCAACAAATGCCGGCACGTCGTGGTTTGACTACAATCCGGGTGTACCGGTTGTCTTCCCTACCACAGGAAGCTGGTTCTGGACGGCGCGCGGACTGAATGCTGAGGGCTGGTCATACGCCAACAAGACCAACTATTTTTTCATTAGCGCGGTGCTCACTAATGGTTATGCCGTGTTTCTTGGTACACCGCAGAATGATGCGGTTGTCACTAACACTAGTCCGCTGTTCAGCATTGCCACATTCGGCTCATTCAACTATTGGGGCTTGGCGACCAACGGGCAAGCGTTTTTCAGCACCACATTTCCAACCACAGCAGCGCTCGGAAAAGGCCTGCACTCGTGGACAGCACGCGGCACTTACCTTGTGCCAAGCATGACACACGTCAATTCCCCAACAACCAACAGCTTTGAGGTGATTGATCCTCAACAACAGAGCGCAGTGCGCTTAATGGCACCTGAAAACATAGGGCGCAGACCGGTCGGGTATGTCTTCTTTGATGTGATGTATGCTTCGGTTGCATCGCCGCAATTGTCCACCAACAATGGCGCGACGTGGTTCGAATACGATCCGCCGGTGTTTTTCTCGGATACAGGCATTGTTTTCTGGACCGCGCGCGGCATGAACGCATCGAGCGAATGGGTGTATGCCAATTCGACCAATGTCTTATCGCTCGAACAATTTGATTTTATTGATCCGGTGGCCAACTACGTCAAGATCAATGGCGGCGCGCAGTTTGTCAACACGCAAAATGTCACGTTGGCACTATCGGCAACTGATGATCACCTTGACACCATGAGGATTGGCAACAATGCCGGTTTCAGTGGCGCTGGCTGGTGGCCCTATTCAACAAGCACAAATTGGACATTGCCATCCGGCGACGGGGGCAAGACTGTCTACGCCCAGTTCAGGGACGTTGCTGGAAACGTGAGTGCGGTGATCTCTAGCAACACAATTTTAGACATGACGGCACCTGTGTTTTCCAACATTGCATTGAGCCGCTATGCCGCGCCGGTGGGTGTGGTGACTTCAACGGTCTGGCTTGCGGACGCATTGGCGGGGCTCGACTATGCGGTTGCACCAAATGTCCATTTGGCGACCGCGTCCGGCCGCACTGCCGCGTTTGTGCAGGTTTCGTATGCGACGGGTGTTTGGCGCGGTGTTGCAACCATTCAATCCGGCGATGACGGCATGGCCTTTGTGAACGTGCTTGGCGCGGCGGACCGCGCGGCCAACACAATGCAGCCGCGCTGGCATGCCACCAACATCCTGGTTGATACGACTGCACCGACAAACACAAGCATCTTGATCAATGCTGGTGCAGCCTACACCAGCAATCGGACCGTGACGCTGTCAATCCACGCGGAAGACATTACGGCCATCGAGATGATGATTGACAATAGCGTCGGTTTCCCATCCGGCGTGTGGGAAGCGTATAGCACGACAAAGAAATGGACATTGGCAGCCGGCGATGGCTTGCGCGTGGTGTATGTCAAGTTCCGCGACGCGGTGCTGAATGAGAGCCTGGCGGTCAGCGACAGCATAATTGTGGACACCACGCCACCATCAGGCGAGAGCGTGACAATCAATGGCGGCGCGGCCTACACGTCAAACCGGCTGGTGACACTGGCATTGTCCGCCTTTGATTTGTACCTTGCCGACATGCGCGTGTCGGAGCAGGCCGACTTTATTGGCGCAGGCTGGCAGGCGTATCAGGCCTCGACCAACTGGCAGCTCAGCGCCGCGGACGGCAGCAAGACAATCTATGCCCAGTTCCGCGACGCGGCGGGCAACATGGGCGCGGTCGCGCAGGCCAGTATTGTCTATGACGGCACCGCCCCGACCGTTTTGTCGGCAATCCCGACACCGGATCCGGCAAAAGTCGGCGCGGTAACCATTACGGTGACGTTTGTTGATGCCGACGCAGGTATGGACACAGCCGTGCCGCCAACCGTGTATTTTGCCACGATGGGCAATCGCACGCAGACGGTGACGCAGGCAAGTTATATTGGCAATCAGTGGGCTGGCATTGGCGCCATTCAGCCGGGCGACGATGGGCCGGCAAGCATCCATGTGCTGGCTGCCGTGGATCGCGCGGGAAATGTCATGGCAGCCAACCACGCGGCGGGCACAATCACCATTGACACGCTGGCGCCATCGAACGTGTACGCCTATATAAATGACAACGCCATCTTCACGAGCAGTCGCAATGTGACGATAAGCAATCGGACCATTGGCGCGACATTGGTGGACATCGCCAACACGTCTACGTTCGCGGTCTTTTCAACGACCAATTACATGCCGCTGCTGCCGTGGCAACTTGACGACCGCGAGGGCACCAATACGGTCTATCTGCGCTACCGTGACGATGCCAACAACACGGCCTACACTAATGATTGGATCATTCTTGACCGGACGGCGCCGTCCGGCATTGGTGTGAGCATCAATGGCGGCGCGGGCTTCACGTCGAACACAGCAGTGACGCTGACGTTGAGCGCCAGTGACTTGTACTTGGCGGATATGCGCGTGGCCAATGCGCCGTCATTTGCGGGTGCGAGTTGGGTGCCGTTTGCGAGCGCGACCAATTGGACGCTTATTGCAGGTGATGGCACCAAGACCGTCTATGCGCAATTCCGGGATGCGGCGGGCAACACCAGCGCGGTCGCGCAGGCGAGCATTGTGCTTGACACGGTGCGTCCGGGGTTGGTTTCACTGATAGTGGCTGGCGATCCAGCAAAGGCGGGCGCGATAACCGCCATTGTGACATTCGCTGACGCAACCGCAGGCATGGACACGGCGGCCGTGCCAACCATGTATTTTGCCACAGAGAATGGCCGGACAGGCATGTTCGGACAGGTTCTTTTCACAGGCAGCGTCTGGCGCGCGCCGGGGATGATGGCGTGGCATATCTTGATGTCATGGCCGCGAAGGACAAGGCCGGGAATGTCATGTTGCCGGTGTATCATGCCACGAACTTCCTTGTGGACACGACCGCGCCGACTAATCGCAGCATTTTGATAAACAATGGCGCAACATATGCCAATAGCGCATCAGTTTCGTTGCAAATTCACGCTGAGGATGTGCTGGCGATGCAGATGATGCTTGCCAATGACGCGGGCTTCGGTGGCGGCGCATGGGAATCGTATGCGACCAGCAAGGCCTGGACGCTGGCGGCGGGCGACGGTATAAGAACGGTGTATGTCAAATTCAGGGACGCCTTGCTGAATGAAAGCGCGGCCGTGAGCGATTCTATTATTCTGGACACCACGCCGCCGTCGGGCGCGAGCGTGGGCATCAATGGCGGACGTCGAACACGGCGGTGACGCTGAGTTTGTCTGCCTCGGACGCATACCTTGCCGACATGCGCTTCTCGGAGAATTCCGATTTCGCCGGCGCTGGGTGGCAAACCTATGCGGCATCCGCGCCGTTTATTCTTGCACCCATTGAGGGAACACGGACCGTCTATGCCCAATTCCGGGATGCCGTGGGCAACACCAGTGTCGTCGCGCAGGCGAGCATTGTGCTTGACACGGTGCGGCCGGGGCTAGTTTCGCTGATAGTGGCGAGCGATCCGGCAAAGGCGGGCATGGTAACCGCCATTGTGACATTTGCTGACGCAACGGCAGGCATGGACACGACGGCCGTGCCGACCATGTATTTTGCGACTGTGGCTGGTCGGACAGGCATGTTCGGGCAGGTTCTTTTCACAGGCAGCGTCTGGCGTGCGGCGGCAACAATACTTTCTGGCGATGATGGCGTGGCATATCTTGATGTCATGGCCGCCAAGGACAAGGCCGGGAATGTGATGCTGCCGGTGTATCATGCCACGAACTTCCTTGTGGACACGACCGCGCCGACCAATCGCAGCATTTTGATAAACAATGGCGCGGCGTACGCCAATACCGCATTGGTTTCGCTGCAAATTCACGCTGAGGATGTGCTGGCGATGCAGATGATGATTGCCAATGACGCCGGCTTCAGCGGCGGCGTCTGGGAACCGTATGCGAGCAGCAAGGCCTGGACGCTGGCGGCGGGCGACGGCACAAAAACGGTGTATGTCAAATTCAGGGACGCCTTGCTGAATGAAAGCGCGGCGGTGAGTGATTCCATTATTTTGGACACCACGCCGCCGTCGGGCGCGAGCGTGAGCATCAATAGCGGCGCGGTTTACACGTCGAACACGGCGGTGACGCTTAGTTTGTCTGCTTCGGACGCTTACCTTGCCGACATGCGCTTCTCGGAGAATGCCGATTTTGCCGGCGCTGGGTGGCAAGCCTATGCGGCATCCGCGCCATTTACTCTTGCGCCGAATGAAGGAACACGGACTGTCTATGCGCAATTCCGAGATGCCGTGGGCAACACCAGCGCGGTGGCGCAGGCGAGCATTGTGTATGATGCAACAAAGCCGGTCGTCTTGGCCGTGGCCATGAGCGCGGATCCCACCAAGGCAGGCAGCATCACGGCAACGGTCATGTTTGCTGACGCGCCGGCGGGGATGAACACGGCGGTTGCGCCGGCAGCCCAATTTGCCGCCGCACAAGGCAGGACGGGCGTCTTCACCCAGGTGGCGTATGTGGGCAATACGTGGAGCGGCAAGGGCACGGTGCTTGCGGGCGACGATGGCATTGCCTATGTTGACGTGGCGGGTGCGGCGGACAAGGCGGGCAATGTGATGCTGCCGGTGTACCATGTGACGAATTTCCTGATTGACACGTTGGCGCCGACGAATCTCAGCGTGCAGATCAATGGCGGCAGCGTGTATACCAGCAGTGCCGGCGTGACGCTGACGTTAGCGGCACAGGATGTCCTGGCAATCCAGATGATGATTGCCAATGACGCCGGCTTCAGCGGTGGCGCATGGGAATCGTATGCGACCAGCAAGGCTTGGACGCTGGCGGCGGGCGACGGCACAAAAACGGTGTATGTCAAATTCAGGGATGCCGTCTTGAATGAGAGTGCGGCGGTGAGCGATTCGATTATTCTAGATACCACTCCGCCGTCGGGCGTGGCCGTCAGCATCAATGGCGGCGCGGGCTACACGTCGAACACGGCAGTGAATGTGACGTTGAACGCCTATGACTTGTATCTGGCGGATATGCGCGTTGCCAATGCGCCGTCATTTGCGGGTGTGAGTTGGGTGCCTTATGCGAGCGCGACCGATTGGACGCTCATCGCGGGTGATGGGACCAAGACGGTGTATGCGCAGTTCCGGGATGCCGTGGGCAACACCAGCGTGGTGGCGCAGGCGAGCATTGTGCTTGACACGATGCGTCCGGGGCTGATTTCACTGATCATGGCGAGCGATCCGGCAAAGGCCGGCGCGGTAACCGCCATTGTGACATTCGTTGACGCAACGGCAGGCATGGACACGGCGGCGCTGCCGAACATGTATTTTGCCACGGCGAATGGCCGGACAGGCATGTTCGGGCAGGTTCTTTTCACAGGCAGTGTCTGGCGCGCGGCGGCAACAATACTGTCTGGCGATGATGGCGTGGCATATCTTGATGTCATGGCCGCCAAGGACAAAGCCGGGAATGTAATGTTGCCGGTGTATCGTGCCACGAACTTCCTTGTGGACACGACGGCGCCGACTAATCGCAGCATTTTGATAAACAATGGCGCGACGTACGCCAATTCCGCATTGGTTTCGTTGCAAATTCACGCCGAGGATGTGCTGGCGATGCAGATGATGCTTGCCAATGACGCGGGCTTCGGCGGCGGCGCATGGGAATCGTATGCGACCAGCAAGGCGTGGACACTGGCGGCGGGCGACGGCATAAGAACGGTGTATGTCAAATTCAGAGATGCCGTCTTGAATGAAAGTGGGGCGGTGAGTGATTCCATTATTCTGGACACCACGCCGCCGTCGGGCGCATCGGTGAGCATCAATGGCGGCGCGGGTTACACGTCGAACACGGCGGTGACGCTGAGTTTGTCTGCCTCGGACGCATACCTTGCCGACATGCGCTTCTCGGAGAATGCCGATTTCGCCGGCGCGGGCTGGCAGGCCTATGCGGCATCCGCGCCGTTGACGCTTGCGCCCATTGAGGGAACGCGGACTGTCTATGCGCAATTCCGAGATGCGGCGGGCAACGCAAGTGCAGTTGCGCAGGCGAGCATTGTGTATGATGCAACGCGACCTGTGCTGGGCAGTATCAGTGTCAGTCCAAATCCGACGACGATGGGCGCGGTGACGGTGACCGTTGTGTTTACCGACACGCCGGCAGGCATGGATACCACGCGCCAGCCCGCAGCCAGTTTCACGACCGCGTCCGGCAGAGTTGGCAACTTCAGCCAGTTGTCCTTTGTCGGCAACACCTGGAAGGGCGCGGCGAATGTTGTGCTGGGTGACGACGGCGTGGCGTGGGTCAGCGTGCAATCCGCGGCGGACAAGGCCGGCAACTTGCTGCTGCCGCTTGCCAATGTGGTGTCGTTCACGGTTGACACACGGGCGCCATCCAATTTGAGCGTGTCGATCAACGCCGGCGCGATTTATGCCAATAGCAGCCAGGTTACATTGACCATGTATGCCGAGGATGCGTCGGCCATGCAAATGATGGTTGGCAACGATCCCGGATTTAGCGGCGGCGTGTGGGAGGCCTACGCGACGGCCAAGGCATGGACGCTGGCGGCGGGCGACGGCACCCGCGCGGTGTATGTCACGTTCCGCGATGCGCTGGGGAATCAGAGTGGCGCGGTGAATGACACTATTATTGTGGACACCAGCGCGCCGAGCAACACCAGCATAATCATCAATGGCGGCGCCGCGTACGCGTCCAACAGCACCGTGCAATTGACGCTGCATGCCGATGATGCGGGCTCAATGGAAATGATGCTGGCAAACAACTCTTCCTTCTCGGGCGCAATATGGGAACCGTATGCAACCAGTAAACAGTGGGCGCTTACACCTGCCGACGGCCTCAGGACAGTGTATGCCAAGTTCCGCGACAATTTGTTGAATCAGAGCGCGGCGGTTAGCGACAGCATCACGGTCGACACGACCCCACCGTTGGGCATTTTCGTGGTGATCAACAATGGCGCGGCAATGTCATCGAATCGCACCGTGCAACTCACGCTGGCGGCCAGCGATGCTTTCCTGACCGACATGCGCGTCTCTGAGAATGCCGACTTCACGGGTGCGGCGTGGCAAGGATATGCGGCCAGCATCTCGTTCACCCTCTCGGCTGGCGATGGCGTGAAGACCGTCTATGCCCAATTCCGCGACATTGTCCAGAATGTCAGCGGGACAGCCCAGGCGGGCATTCTGCTGGATACGAGCAAGCCGTATGTCGAGCATGCCACGCTCAGTGTGACGTCTGCGCGCATCGGCGCAATCACGGCGACCGTGTGGCTCGTGGATGTGTCGGCCGGTATGAACACCAGTGTGACGCCCTATGTGTATTTCAGTTGCCCACGCGGGCGCACGACCTTCAGCCAAATTGGCTATGCCAGCAATGTCTGGTGTGGCCAGGCACAGGTGCAAGCCGGCGACGACGGCAATGCCAGTGTGAATGTCGAACAAGCCCAGGATCGCGCCGGCAATATCATGGTACCGCAATCCGGTGTGGTGCTGTTTTACATCGATACCGTTGGGCCTACCAGCCCGATGCTGACTATCAACGATGCCGAGGCTTACGCATTTCAGCACAGCGTGAGTCTCGCTCTGCGCGCGACGGATGACACCGAGCTTGAGATGATGATCGCCGACAACGCGGCCTTTGCGGGCGGCGCATGGGAACCATTTGCCATGACCAAAGCATGGATGCTGCCGGCGGGTGACGGCGCGAAATCAGTGTATGTAAGGTTCCGCGACAGCGCGGGCAATCTCAGTGCGATTGCCAGTGACAGCATCACCCTAAATTCTGTACCGCCGCAATTCCTGCTGGTGTCTGACGGCACGTACACGGACAAGGTTGAGACGGTCTGGACAGCCAAGGATGGCGCGACGCACTACGAACTGTACCGAAGCACCATTAACGCCACTGGCACGGCCAGCATGCTTGCCGATAGTGCCGTCACGCAGTACATGGACGATGAAGTCCAGCAGGGCACGCTGTACTATTACTGGGTCCGCGCACTGAACAATCACGGGGCCACCGTCTACAGTCCCGTTGACACAGGCTATGCGCGCCTCGATGTGCCGCTCGATGTGCAAGCATCAGACGGGCTTTACACCAACAAGGTGTTGGTCAAATGGTCGTGGGTCAATAATGCCGTTGGGTATAAGGTTTATCGGCAGAGGGATGGTGCGGATGTGGAAACACAGATTGGCTACACCACGAATATCCTCTATCATGACTTCAGCGTGATTCCCGGCACCGGTTACGCGTATCGGGTTACAGCGTCAACCCTGGCGGGTGACAGCGACTTTAGCAATGATGATACGGGGTATGCACTGATTGGCATCGGTTCGCAGAATGTTTGGTTGTACAAGCACACCAAGAAGAAAGACACGCTCAAGACCACCGGGATCACCCCGTCGCTCGCACCCTACTTCAGGGCGGGCTGGCGCATTGGCATAGCAACCATTGTGGACGGCACGGTGACCAACTTCTATGGGCCGGACGCGCTGAACATGAGCAAGAACGGCAAGAAATGGTGGGTCAAGCGCAAGAACGACGTGCAGTTCAATTATATGTGGAACATTAAACCGGCCAAGGAGAAACTTGTCTACATTCTGTGGCGGCAAATGCCAGAATCGAAGGTGGTGTATATTTTGCCGCCGAACATGACGCTTGGCGCACCGCAACAGGCCGGTGCCGAGATACCAATTCAGTTTAATCTTGTTCCGTTGGATCCCCGCAAGACCAATGGCTGGCAACGGTTGATCGAACTGCGCTGACGGCGCAAAGCAATAACTTGAACACAAGAAGAAAACAATGAAAACAAGAATCGCAGTAGCGACGGCGTTTGTTTGTGGTCTCGTGGCCCTTGCTTCAGCGGTCACGGAGCAATGGAACATTACGCTAATGAATTATCAGGAGCATCAACAGTACGGTGGCAGTGCGTGCGCCCAGATTGTTGCGGACGGCAAAGGTGGCTGCGTGGTGCTCTATCCCTATTACATATACGACGAGGGAGGCTATTCTACTAATGGCTGGAAACTCCTCTGGGTTGATAAGAAGCAACAGACCATTTATGAGAAGCAATTTCTTTCCGCTGAGTATCTTTATGCTGATCAATTTAATATTGCTGTGGAATCCTGCAACGGCAAGCAACTCACCTATATGTATGGTTTCGAGTACTCGGTCACCAGCACGGTGGTCGTTGTTGACGCGAAAGGCAAGGAACTTGTCGCACTTGCCACAGGCGGCGGTTGGTTTAGTTTGGAAAACTATGGGGATATGGCTGCCAGTGCGCGCTTTGCACGGCAAGTGCATAGCGACAAGAAAGGTGTCTTCGCCATCGTCAAGGTTGCGGACAACGTGTACCGCCTGACCTATTCGACCTTCAAGTAGTGCCTTTTGCCATACAGCATCCGCGCCGGTCGGCGCAGCCACAATTGTAGAATTGATGACGCGA